>JABUSQ010000033.1 GCA_021442665.1 Oscillospiraceae bacterium | reverse complement strand
GCAAAACTCTGTGAGGTGCTCGCCGACTACAATATCAGGTATGCATGGATAGGCTGCTACCGCGACAACAGCGGCAATATGGTCTGGACCAACGGACAGTCTACGGAGTATTTTAACTGGGCGCAGGGCGAGCCCACCTACACCGATGCCTACGACGGCACCGCAGAAAACTACCTCATGCTGGCATACCAGCCCGACGGAAGCTGGATGTACAACGACAGCCGCATAAATCCCGTGGAGGATTATCCGAAATACTACAGCGGCAGGATAGCCTATATCTGCGAGACAGAAAGCTAAGCACTGAAAGGAGCAGTCAAGCGACTGCTCCTTTTTTGTCAAGCAGTTTCTTGACCCCGGGGGCGCAATAGGATATACTTATAAAAAAGACTGTTTGGGCGGTGATTGCGTGAAGGAGCGTTACATCAGAAATATCGGAGCCATAACCGAGGCGGAGGCGGAGCTTCTGCGGAAAAGCACGGTCTTTGTTGCGGGCTGCGGAGGTCTCGGCGGACACATAATCGACCAGCTTCTCAGAATAGGCGTGGGCAGCATCAGAGCCGCCGACGGCGATGTGTTTGAGGAGTCAAATCTGAACCGCCAGCTTCTGAGCGCTGAGCCTCTTATGGGCGTGTCCAAGGCAAAGGCCGCCATGCTGCACGCCCGGCAGGTCAATTCCGACGTCAGCTTCACGGCATATCCGGAGTATATCACCGGGGACAACGCAGAAGCTCTCATAGCCGGCTGTGATATCGTGATAGATGCGCTGGACAGCATAGCCGCGAGAAAGCTCCTCAAGGCAGGCTGTGATCGTCAGGGCATCCCCTTTGTCCACGGCGCAGTATCCGACTGGAGAGCTCAGGCTGCTCTGACGCTGCCCGGGGACGGTTTTCTGGATAAGCTCTATCCGATGGACGATACTCCCGGAAGAAAATGCGTTCTCGCCTTTACTCCCGCCGTGTGCGCGGCTCTGCAGACGTCGCTGTGCGTAAAGTATCTCTGCGGCCGTGAGGTTGAGGCAGGCAGGCTCATCTATCTTGATCTTGACGACATGGAGCTGTTCAGCTTCTTATAAGCACAAAAACCCGTGACCGCGGTCACGG
>JABUSQ010000100.1 GCA_021442665.1 Oscillospiraceae bacterium | reverse complement strand
TCGCCGATATCGTACTTGCGGAAGTCGGCAAACTCCTGCTCGGTGACGTCGTCCTTGCGGATGTAAAGCTGGATAAGCCCTCTGTCGTCCTTGATATGGCAGAAGATCGCCTTGCCCATGCCACGCTTGGACATTATTCTGCCTGCCACCTCTACGTTCTTCTCGGCAAAGGCATCGTAATCGCCCTTTATCTCCGCAGAGTATGCGCTTCTCACGAACCTCGTGCGGCAGAAGGGGTCTCTGCCCTCCTCCTGCAGTGCCTTCAGCTTATCACGGCGAACCTGCAGTATCTCGCTGAGCTCCTGAACGGGAGCATCATTTGTCTTATTCTCGCTCATAGCTTATCCTCTGTCAGTCGTTTTCTACGGAGATTATCTCAAAATGCAGCTCGCCTGCGGGGGCGTCCACCTTCACCTTTTCCCCGGCAACGTGTCCGTAAAGACCTCTGCCGAAGGGGGAGTCATCGGATACTCTGCCCTGCATGGGGTTTGCCTCCTGAGAGCCCACCAGCTCGTAGGTCTCCTCATAGCCTTCATCAAGGTCTCTGACCGTGACACGGCTGCCCAGTCTAACTGCAAAGGCGTTATTACTCTCAACATGGTCCACTATCTCTGCGTGGTCGATGAGATCCTTCAGCTCGGCTATCTTGGAATAGAGCTTACCCTGCTCGGATTTTGCCTCGTCATATTCGCTGTTCTCGGAAAGGTCGCCGAAGGAGCGTGCCTCCTTTATCTGCTCCGCTACCTCCTTTGCCTTGTCCGTCTCCAGAAACAGGAGCTCAGCCTTCAGAGCCTCAAGACGCTCCTGACTCATTTTATATCTGCTTTCTATTGCCATGATGATTCTCCTTCTGTTTTCCTTTTATATTAACATCGTGCCGCTTTATCAGCGCAATGTTTTTATTGCTTCCAGCGCAGCAGCAAGCTGCGTATCGCTCTTGCCCTCCGGGTCGGTGGCTGCAATGACATTGGGGGTAACGCCGCCTGCCTCCGCCAGGTCAACGCCCTTGGAGCTCAGGTATTTCAGCGTGGAGATATGCAGAGCTCCGCCGTCTGAGAGCTCCACCGTAACCTGCGTTCTGGATTTACCGCCGGTCTGAGTTCCCACCACCGTCGCCCAGTT
>JABUSQ010000006.1 GCA_021442665.1 Oscillospiraceae bacterium | reverse complement strand
GGAGAAATGGACGGGCTTTCTGACCACGGCGGCAAGGCTCTATAAATACCCCTTCGCCGAGCAGCTGATGATCTACACCCAGCGCCCGGACGCCACGGCCTGCGCCGAGTATGACCTGTGGAACGACACCATGAACCGCTATGTAAAGCGGGGCTCCAAGGGCATTGCGCTGGTGGACAACAGCGGCGATGAACCCCGTCTTCGCTATGTGTTCGATGTATCCGACACGGGTGAGCGGAGAAATTCACGCCCCGTAAGGCTTTGGGAAATGAAGACAGAGCACGAGGAACCTGTGCGCCTTGCCCTGATCGAGGCATTCAGCCTGGGCGACGAGCGTCTGCCCATGCTGGAGGCCATCACAGAGTCCGCAAGGGTGCTTGCGAAGGAATACTGGGAGGATCACAAAAATCAGATACTCGACATCGTTGCCGATTCGTATCTTGAGGGCTATGATGAGTTTAACACGGGGGCATCCTTTCGGAGCGCGGCAGCCACCAGCATTGCCTACTGCGTAATGAGCAGGACAATCGGTGACGCAGACCGGTTCTTCGAGCCCGAGGACTTTCTGGACATTTTCGATTTCAATACACAGGCCGCAGTCAATGTACTGGGCTGCGCCGTAAGCGACATGTCCTCACAGATGTTCCGTGAGATTGAAAGGACGATCAGAAGCATTGACAGAGCCAAAGAGGCAGAAAGGAGCCAGAACCATGACGAACATCACTTACACGAAGGTCGGGGATTATCAGCTGCCGGAGATTCAGCTGGAGCCGACAGAGAAGAAACCCCTGGGCAAGTACGGCAGGATGCGCAGGGCGTATCTGCAGGAGAACAACAGCCTGCTTTACAATCACCTGACCCTGACCGGGAAGCTGTTCCCGCACCTGTGGGAGATTCAGGAGACCGCGACAGCGAGGATGGAGCAGCTGATGCTGGAGCTTTTGAAGCAGAGCCCGGCCCCGGACAAGGAGAAGAATCAGCTGGCCTGGGTGCAGCACATGAACGCACTGAGGGCGCAGGCGGAGGAGCTGGTGGTGACGGAGCTTATAACCAGCTGACCCTCTTCGGCCTCTTCCCTACCGAGGCTGAGCAAATCGAAAAAATAGACAGCCGCGCCCGGCGGCAGACCTTGGCGGAGAGCGAAATGCCCTCCGCCTTTTCTATTTCCGAAAGTGAGCTTGAAAATGTGCTTCGCGGCGGCTCCGGCTTCGC
>JABUSQ010000156.1 GCA_021442665.1 Oscillospiraceae bacterium | reverse complement strand
GATCTGGTGCTGAGGGAGTATTACGGGCTGACGCTGACGGAGACCTGCATGAACGGTCTGGGCGGTCTGCTCTACTACAGCCCCGCAAGCAGCTATTACATACTGGGCAGCCTTCAGGGAAGCATCAGCGTGGGCATCCACAGCGCCTACGAGCAGGCGGACGGAGGCTTTATCATCTACTACTGCAGTGACGAGCTGTATCCCACGCCGGACTACGTCATGCACATAGTGCCCAACGAATACGGCAGCTACAGAATTGTAATGAATAAACCCGTAACATAAGGAGGAAAAAGCAATGCAGAGGATTTACGATTTTTTGAAGGCGGCAGGCGTTTACTACCTTGCCACCACTGACGGTGACCAGCCCAGAGTGCGTCCCTTCGGCACCGTTGACCTGTTTAACGGCAGACTGGGCATTCAGACGGGCAGGAAAAAGGACCTGTTCAGACAGATAGAGGCAAATCCAAGGGTGGAGCTCTGCGCCATGCACGAGGGCAAGTGGATTCGTGTCAGCGGCGAGCTGTACGCCGATGACAGCGTAGAGGCCGCCGAGCATATGCTGTCCGATTACCCCAGCCTGAGAAGCATGTACGCACCCGGCGACGGCAACTGCGTGGTGCTGTATTTCAAGTCCGGCAGGGCGAGCATCTGCTCCTTCACCGAGCCCCCGGTGGAAATTGAATTCTGACGTAGTACAGGAGCATGAAAAAACCCGGAGCTTTCCGGGTTTTTTTCATATTTCCTCAGTTTCCCCCTCGAAGACCACGCAGGTGGGTCCCGTGAGGAAGATATCCCGAACGCCCTCCGCATCGGCCTTCAGACTTACGAGCAGCTCGCCGCCGGGCATGGATATACGGAGCCCTCGCCCGTCGGTCAGACCCATCAGCGTCAGAGCCACGGCAATAGAGCCGCTGCCGGTGCCGCAGGCAAGGGTGAAATCCTCAACGCCCCGCTCGTAGGTCACGGCACGGACGCTGTCCTTTTCAGTGAGCTTCACGAAGTTCACGTTGGCGCCCTTGGGGAAGGCGGGGGAGAAGCGCAGCTGCCTGCCCAGCTCCCGAAGCTCAGTCTCAGGAACAGCCTCCCAGTCCGTGAGCACCACCGCATGGGGTATCCCCGGGTCGCCCAGCTCTATGTATGCGCAGTCCGTTCCCTCGGCTATGCGGTGAAGGTCAATAAGAAGTATTTTCACTTCTTGCTTGACAACGGCTACCCTGAACTTGCGGCGTGGA
>JABUSQ010000126.1 GCA_021442665.1 Oscillospiraceae bacterium | reverse complement strand
GATTCCTCGAAATTTTGCTGTCAAATTGATGTCAAAAGCAAACGAAGCTGCTGCAAAACCGCATTATACAGTACATCACGAGCCGTTACGACACAATATATTGTGTCTGCTTAGTCCAACGGCTTCATCGTCGGGAAGAGGATTACGTCGCGGATGGAGTTTGCGCCGCAGAGGAGCATTGCGCAGCGGTCGATGCCGATGCCCAGTCCGCCCGTGGGCGGCATGCCGTACTCCAATGCGTTGATGAAGTCTTCATCCATCATGCCCGCCTCATCATCGCCCTTGGCTCGAAGCTCCACCTGCTTCCGGAATCTCTCTTTCTGGTCGATGGGATCGTTGAGCTCCGAAAAGGCGTTACCCATTTCGCTGCGGCAGATGAAGAGCTCAAACCGCTCGGTGAGTCTTCCGTCTGCGGGGGAACGCTTCGCCAGCGGCGACACGTCCACGGGATGCATGGTGATGAAGGTGGGCTGAATAAGCAGCTCCTCCACCTTCTGGTCGAAGCACTCATACAGTGCATGACCCCAGGTAGGCTCCACCTTTTCCATATCCACGCCTGCGGCCTTTGCTGCAGCTACCGCCTCGGCGTCGCTGTCTATTGCCATGAAGTCGATGCCGACATACCTCTTTACCGCCTCTGCCATGGTCAGGCGCTCCCAGCCCGGAGTGAGGTCAACATCCTGCTCCTGCCATCTGACCTTGTAGGTGCCCAGAATGTGCATGGCGGCTCCGCTGAGGAAGTCCTCAAACAGGTCCATCATGTCGTTGAAATCCGCATAGGACTGGTACAGCTCCACGGTGGTGAACTCCGGGTTGTGCTTGGTGTCCATACCCTCGTTGCGGAACTGTCTGCCTATCTCATACACCCGCTCAATGCCGCCCACGATAAGACGCTTGAGGTTGAGCTCCGTGGCGATACGCAGGTACATATCCATGTCCAACGTATTGTGGTGGGTGATGAAGGGACGTGCGGTGGCTCCGCCGGAGATAAGGTTCAGCACCGGGGTCTCCACCTCCATGAAGCCCCGTCCGTCAAGAAAGCTTCGGAGATAGGTCACCAGCTTTGAGCGTATCTCGAAATTGCGGCGGCTGTCATCGTTCACTATGAGATCAACGTACCTCTGGCGGTACTTAAGCTCGGTGTTTGTCATGCCGTGGAACTTCTCCGGCAGCGGGCGCAGGCTCTTGGAGAGGAGCACCACGCTCTTCACATGGACGGATATCTCCTCGGTCTTTGTCTTGAA
>JABUSQ010000018.1 GCA_021442665.1 Oscillospiraceae bacterium | reverse complement strand
AGCTTCTTTTTCAGCTCATCCAGAAAATCCTTGCGCGCACAGGTGCTATCCTTCTTGCTTATCGTAGCCTTGCCGATGTAGGCGATATAGTTTTTATCGCCCTTTTCGTCCCGGAAGAAAGCCGAGTACTCGCTCTTCTCGAGGTGCTTGCGGTAAACGGTCTTAAGCCTTTTAAGATCGCTCTTGTGCTTCTCATAGGATCGAACCTTGGCATGGCACAGCAAGCTCTTGCCATTGTCACCGAGAATATTGGCAAGAACCGTCCAGTCATACAATGCCTTGGCATAGGTGAGACAGTCCATACGCTCACCGAGCGCAGCCTCCAGCTTTGACGTATCATCCATATCGGCGGACTTGAAGTCAAGCTTTTTGACGTCACTCTCGGCAAGTGTATCATCCCGGAAAAGCTTATCTGTCTTAACAGCGCAGCCGGCCAGCAGGGCAAGCCACTCCGCCTTCTGTTCCTGCAGGAGCTTACGCTCAGCGTCTTCATTTGTCTTTGGCTTTGGCAGCTTTACAATGCCGAAGAGCTTGAACAGCTCTTCCTTCTTTGCCGTGCAGGAAGCGGAAGTTCTCAGAATTTTCTTCAAGGCCTCTGTGTCGGAGCACTCGATATCAACTCCGAGCTGCTCATAAAGAGAATCCCGCAGTGCCTCATACTGTGGGGCAAATGCCTCTCCGGTCTCGTAGCTCTCACCGGGAAGAAGGAAATGCCCCCGGTGCTTGAGCAGGTGGGCTATTGCCAGATAGAGCAGGCGCACATCGTGACGTTCCTCATTGTCTTCAAGCAGAGCTTTACGAAGGTGGTATATGGTCGGATACTCGCTGTGATAGTCCCTGTCCCGATACTGCGGGTCGTTAAACAGGGAATTAGGCTGAGGGACAGCTTTGTCATCGGAGGTGAACATACTTTCCTGAAGCCGCAGATAAAAGCCCGGGTCCACTGCGGCAATCTCTTCCGAGAACAGCTCCCTCAGAAGAGCAAGGCGCTGCTTCTTGCGCCCGGAGCGACGGCGTGAAGCACGGAACGAGCGTCGGTCTGCGGCGGGGCTTCCTTTATCGAAAAGATGAACGCCCCACATCTGCTTACCGTTGAATTTCAGCAGGTTATACTCCATATCCGTAACGGCCCAGCCTACGGAGTCTGTACCGATATCAAGGCCCAGATAATACTTTCCGAATTCTTTCTTTGCCATTATTGACACCTCCGGTTATTTGTGGTATAAGTGAAGCAGTCTTTAACTACCTTAAAGATTACACTACGAGTTCAAACAACGATTTATCGTAGCCG
>JABUSQ010000170.1 GCA_021442665.1 Oscillospiraceae bacterium | reverse complement strand
CGTTTTTCCATATCGCCGTTAGCTGGGCAAACTCCTTCCGCGGAGAAAACGGATGGCTAATTTACTTTATGCCGCTGGGAGGTCTTGCAATTGCTCTGCTTTACCGTGTGACCAGAATGAGGGGAGTGGGTACAAACCGTATCCTTGACTCAATACACGAGGGGGACAGACTGCATATAATGCTGGTGCCGGCGGTGTTCATTTCCACGGTGCTGACCCATCTTGTAGGCGGCTCTGCAGGACGTGAGGGAGCCGCACTGCAGATCGGCGGTGGTCTCGGGGCAAAAATCGGACGGGCCCTGCGCCTTGACGACAAGGATATGCGCATCGTCACCATGTGCGGAATGAGCGCCGTTTTTGCGGCACTGTTCGGAACTCCGCTGACGGCAGCGGTGTTTGCTTTGGAGGTCATTTCCGTGGGCGTGCTTTACTATGTGGCACTGATACCCTGCCTGGTTTCCTCAATAACAGCCTTCGCCATCTCCATTGCCTTCGGACTGTCTCCCACGAGATTTTCGGTAACGGTGGAGCCGCTGGCGGCCCTGACGCTGCTGAAGGTGGTGGTGCTGGCTATCGCCTGCGCCGTGGTGAGCATGCTGTTCTGCATCGCTCTGCACAAGTCCGAGGCTCTGGCGGAGAGAAGCATCAAAAGTGCCGAGCTCCGTGCGGTAATCGGCGGCACCGTGCTTGTGGTGCTGACGCTGCTGGTGGGTACGGAATACAACGGAGCGGGCGAGGAGATGATAGTCAGAGCCGTGAATGAGGGGACAGCCCCCGATTGGGCATTTTTCTGGAAAATGCTCTTCACGGTGGTTACCATCGCCTGTGGCTTCAAGGGCGGTGAAATAGTGCCGACCTTCTTCATCGGTGCCACATTGGGCTGCGTTCTGGGACCTGTGCTGGGCTTGCCTGCGGGCTTTGCGGCAGCGATAGCTCTTACGGCGGTGTTCTGCGGCAATGTGAACTGCCCCGTGGCGGCGATAATACTCAGTGTAGAGCTTTTCGGCTCCGGAGAGCTGATATACTTTTCCCTTGCCTGCGCGATATCCTACATGCTGTCGGGGTATTACGGGCTGTACAGCCATCAGAAGATAATATATTCCAAGACCCGTGCAGAGTTTATAAACCGCTACGCACGGTAATATGAAAAATCGGGAGGCTTACCTCCCGATTTTTGTCTGTGTGCGGCTGATTTGCCTTATTCCTCTATCTTTGCGAGGAAACAGTCCTGCGCCTCTATCTCGGAGAACAGCAGAACCTCCTCTCCGCTGAAATCGCAGACCTTTATGACCTCCGCCATGGGGTCGCTTTC
>JABUSQ010000072.1 GCA_021442665.1 Oscillospiraceae bacterium | reverse complement strand
GTTCAGTCGGTTAGAACGCCGGCCTGTCACGCCGGAGGTCGAGGGTTCAAGTCCCTTCTCGGTCGCCACAGATGCCCCTTTATAAGGGGCATCAGCTTTGCTGCTGTAGCTCAGTAGGTAGAGCGCATCCTTGGTAAGGATGAGGTCGGCAGTTCGAATCTGCCCAGCAGCTCCAGAAAAAACCCTGAAATCTCAACGGTTTCGGGGTTTTGTTATTTTATGCCGTTTTCACGCTTTCGAAAAAGTGCCAACAAAAGTGCCAACATTGCCTTAAAAACAAATCGGAAAGAGCTTTTCTGCTCTCTCCGATTTTCTTTTGACTGTTATTCAACACCGACGGCTGCCCGGAACAGACTGCCCGCCCTGCGCACGGATTCCTCGCTTGCGTGGGTGTACATCCTCAGCGTCACCGCAGAGTCCCTGTGGCCCAGTCTTGCGGATACCGACGCCACATCCGCTCCGTTTGTTATCGCAAGGCTTGCCATGGTGTGCCGTAGCTTGTGGGGGTGAAAATCCTCTATGCCGTATTTCCTTGAAAACACCCCGAAGTAGTGCGTGGGGCTGGTGGGATGCATGGGCTCCGGCGTGCCGTCCTGCGAGAACACAAATTTGCTTATGCATCTGTCCGCCTGCTCCCGTCTCAGCGCCGTCAGAAGCTTCAGCGTGCTTTCGCCGATGTCCACCGTGCGTGTCTCTCCGTTTTTTGGTGTGGTCATGTAGATTCCCTTCTCGTGGGAGAACTGCAGGTTGTGCCGTACGGTAACGGTGCTTTGCCTGAAGTCGATGTCGTTCCACATGAGTCCGCAGGCCTCTCCCCGTCTCATGCCCGTATCAATAAGAACGGTGACATAGGTCCTCCACTTCAGAGGCTCGTTCTGCAGGCACTCCAGAATATGCCGCAGCTCCTCAAGGCTGTAGGCCTTTTCAGCCTGCCTGCCGGTGGCGTCGGATTTCCTCTCTCTGGGCTTCATTGCCTTGTCCATGGGGTTTCTGTCAATGGTCTCGTCGTTGTACGCCATCTTGAAAATCCCGCTCAGAACTATCCACAGCTTGTTTATGCTGCTGCTCTTCAGGCCATGCTTCTGCCTGTCCGCAAGGAAGGCGGTGATCATGCTGGGGGTGACCTCCGAAATGAGCTGGTCGCCCAGCGCCGGGTATATGTGCATATCAAGGGCGTTTCTGTAGGAGTGCACGGTGTTTTCGGAAAAGGAGGGCAGCTTGATTGCCATGTACACGTTGTCACCGTACTGCCTGAGGGTCTTCAGCTTTGCCCGCTCAAGCTCCTCCTGCTGCTTCTGCTCAAGCTCCTGCTTACGGGTCAGCACCTCCCCCTCCTGCAGCTCGTTCTCCAGCTGTGCGGCAAACCGGTTCAGCTCCCGCTCTACGGTCTTTTTGCTCCAGCCCTC
>JABUSQ010000110.1 GCA_021442665.1 Oscillospiraceae bacterium | reverse complement strand
AGTCGTTGCCCGCTCCGTGCATTTTGGTGAATTTCATCAGATTCGCCCCCCTTTTTATTGATTATATCACCACTTGCAAAAGCTGTCACGCTAATATACAATAAAGGCACGGAAAAGTCCGTAAAAATATTAGGAGAGAATAAAATGACTGATTACAAAGCGTTATATGCACAGAAGCTCGTCACCCCCGAGATCATCGCCGGGATGGTGCAGGACGGATGGGTGTTCGGTATGGACACCGGCACCTCTCAGACTCCCGCAATTATGTCCGCTGTGGCGGAGAGGGCGAAGAACAGCGAGCTGAAGGGGCTGAAGGTGCATACCCTGCTGGATATTTACCCCTACGAGTTCTATGCAGACGAGGCCCTGAAGGGAAAAATGACAGGCTACAGCTGGTTTTCCTCCGCCGGTGCCCGCAAGGCGATAAACGCAGGCTATGCGGATTTTATCCCCGGCTACTACAGAGATCTGCCCCGCCATATCCGTGCGGAGTACGAGTATGACGCCTTCTGCGTGGAGGTATCTCCTATGGACAGCCACGGCTATTTCAGCCTTGCCCTCAACGGCTCCTACTGCGAGGCCATGATGGATAAGGCAAAGCGCATATTCATCGAGGTAAATGAGAAACAGCCCCGCTGCCTCTGCGGAACCCAGATACACATTTCGCAGGTGGACGCCATTGTGGAATACAACCACGAGCTGCCCGTTCTGCCTCCCGTGGTTCTGGATGAGACCAGCATAACCATCGGCAATATAATCGCAGAGCAGATTCCCGACGGCGCCTGCATCCAGCTCGGCATCGGAGCTATCCCCGACGCAACGGGTATGGCGCTGAAGGCAAAGCACGATCTGGGCATCCACACGGAGATGTTTACCGACTCCATGGTGGAGCTTATCGAGTGCGGTGCGGTCAATAACTCCAAAAAGCAGATACACCGCAACAAGTCCGTTACCACCTTCGCCTACGGCTCCAAGCGCATATACGATTTTATCAACGACAATCCCGCCGTTGAGATGCTCCCCGTGGACTATGTGAACGATCCCGCCGTCATCGCAAGGAACAACAACGTCATCTCCATAAATGCGGCGCTGGAGGTGGATCTTATCGGTCAGGTCTGCGCCGAGTCCGTGGGAACCAAGCACATGTCCGGCTCCGGCGGCCAGATAGACTATGTCAGAGGCGCCTGCCAGTCAAAGGGCGGCAAGAGCTTCATCGCCTTCGCATCCACCGCAAAGGGCGGTACCATCAGCAAGATAAAGCCGACCCTCACGCCCGGCGCAGTCTGCACCACCTCCAAGAACGATGTGGACTACATAGTCACCGAGTACGGCATCGCACATCTCCGGGGAAGAAGCGCCGGTGAAAGAGCACGTCAGCTCATAGCCATAGCCCATCCCGACTTCCGTGACGAGCTGACCTTCGAGGCTAAGAAGAGAGGCCTCCTCGTCTGAAGCAAAGCTTCCGA
>JABUSQ010000122.1 GCA_021442665.1 Oscillospiraceae bacterium | reverse complement strand
CTTCTCCGCTCTTATAGAGTATACCCAGCTCTGCTCCCCGTCCCGTGCCCACCATTACGGCTGTAGGCGTGGCAAGACCCAAGGAGCAGGGACATGCCACCACCAGAACGGATACGAAGACCTTCAGCACAAATTCGGCACTCTTTCCGTTTACAGCCCACAGGAGGGCGGATAATAGAGCGACGGCTATGACGAAGGGGACGAAAACCCCCGCCACACGGTCGGCGGCCTTTGCTATTGGGGCTTTTCTGCCCTGAGCGTCCTCCACCATGCGTATCATCTGCGCCAGCGCCGTGTCTCCCCCGACTCTCGTTGCGGTGAATACGATGCTGCCCTCTCCGTTTATGCTGCCTCCGGTAACTACGCTGCCCTCCTCCAGGACCACGGGCAGGCTCTCCCCGGTCAGCATGGACAGATCCGCCGTGGATATGCCCTGAGTGACTGTGCCGTCACAGGGAAATCTGCCTCCGGGCAGCACGGTGATGACATCACCCTCCCTGAGCTCCTCCACGGGCACCTCTCCCGTGGCTCCGTGGCGGGTCACCGTTGCCGTCTCCGGGGCGAGCTCTGCCAGAGCATTGACGGCGTCCGAGGTATGATTCCTGCTGCGGGCCTCCAGATATTTGCCCAGCAGAACAAGACTCAGCACCACGGCTGCGCTCTCGAAAAAGAGGTTTTCCGTGTACGACACCTCGCCTGCTGCCAGCATCACAAGGGCAAAAATACTGTACAGCAGCGCCGCGCCGGAGCCCAGCGCCACAAGGCTGTCCATATTCGGATGCCCCTTCACAAGGCTTTTCAGGCCGTTTGAGTAAAAGCTCCTGCCGCCGTAAACAACAGGCAGACTGAGCACAAGCTGAGTCAGTCCATAGGCAAGCGGAGCCCTCTGCGGCTGTATCACCGTGGGGACGGGAAGCCCCAGCATAAAGCCCATGGATACATACAGCAGGGGCAGGGCAAAGCACAGGCAGAGGATGACTCTGCGCTTTAATCGGGACAGCTCCGCTTTCTTGCGCTCTGCCTCGGCTCTGCGCAGTTCGGCAGCGGAGGAGGAAGAGGGCGCATACTCCTCAGCCTCAAAGCCGAGGCGTGACACCAGCTCGCATATCTTCTCCGTGTCCAGCGTATCGTCATAAACGATGCGCATTTTTTCCGTTGTAAGATTTACGGACGCCTCCTCCACCGCGGTCTGCCTGTTCATGAATTTCTCCAGACTGGCAGAGCAGGCGGCGCAGTGCATGCCGCTTATTCTGAATACCTTTTCGGTCATATTATCACCGCCTTCATTATAAAGCATTACTGCGAAAAAGAAAAGGGTAAAAGGCTTATCTTTTCAATGCCACGCAACCGTAACCGAAAAGTGTAACCGAGTAACCGTGTAACCGAGTAACCGTGCTTTCAAGATTTTTATATATATACTCTATATACTATATATCCTGATATATAATTCTTTTATATATTATTCGGTTACATGGTTACAAA
>JABUSQ010000050.1 GCA_021442665.1 Oscillospiraceae bacterium | reverse complement strand
TTGCGTTCAATGGTCTGCTATCTTACCCATTTTACCAAAGGTCGGGAAACACGACCTTTGATGCCATCCTTAGTAGCAGAATCTATTCCGCCATCCATTCCGCCATTTTGGCGGTTTAGCCGGGATATTTGAAGACGGGGTATTCTGTAAGTAGCAGTAAAATGTCTTTTTCGCGCTTGGCGAGTTTTACACCTACCTCTTTCGGGCCAAGAACTGCCCGGCTGCCGCTCTCTATCATCAAACCTCAAACACCTTACCGGATGACATGGCCTCCAGGCGCCGTCCCATAAGCTCCTTCAGCCACGCAAAGGCAATGATTCCCGTGCAATGGCCGGAATAGTACACCGTTTCTTCGGTCTCCAGCAGGCGCTGCGCCAGCCGGCAGACCTCGTCCTTGCTGTAAGCGCAGGTCTTTACACCCCGCAGTCCCATCAGATGGAAACCTCCGAAGAAGGCCTTGATACGCTTTCCGGGGAAGGCGCTCCTGACCTCCTCCATAATTACATCCGCGCCCGCATGGGAGCAGCTGTTCACACAGACCAGACCGTCGTCCTCCTCGAACACCACCGTCTGCTCATGGGCAAAGCTGTCAAGCCCGACCCCGTTGTCAGTCTCAGCGCACATATGAGTCCGCCTTGCCCGCTGCAGGATCGTATCTGTTGCGGTGTGGGGCACGATGTAAATACCGTTTCCCAGATCCCGGTAGCCCTTCACATATTCAAAGCGTTCGGAATAGGTATCCAGTATCCCCTCCGGGATGCCCGCATTCACTTTTATCAAGCCGAGAACCCTGACATAGTGCTTTTTTTCGGAGGTCTCCTGCAAATAGACCTTCGCCGTAGCATTTGCCGCAAAAAACTGAGGATAACCGCCGGAGTGGTCGGAGTGGGCATGGGACAGAAACGCCGCCTGCACCCGGGACAAGTCCACGTTCAGCTTCCCGGCGTTCTCGGCAAACAGTCCGCTGGCTCCCGTGTCTATAAGATACTGCTCCCCCCTGTACTCTGCCAGCAGCGACAGTCCGTGTTCTCCTTTGCAGGAGCCGCAGCCCGTGTTTTCTACCAAAACAGTTATTTTCATTATTCTGCCTCCGATTATCTGTTTATTGACCTGTAAATGCCTTTATATATAAAATTATAGCAGATATGTCAACACCCTGAAATACAAAGCTGACGCCTGATGAAGCAGACGTCAGCCTATAGCTTATATTACTTTGCCTTCTTCCTGAACAGCTTATCTCTGAACTGCAGCAGGAGCATCACTCCGAAGAGCACGATAACTATACCGAAGGTTATCCACGTCCAGGTGATGCTGCGGGCGGCAAAGCCCAGCAGCAGGAGCATGGGCGCGCCCAGAATGATGGACCACAGATTCTGATAGATAAGGTTATGGGAGGCGGGAGTATTGAACAGGGGGTCGATCTCACGCAGGAGAATTACGCCGGTGCTGGCGGTACCGGTGAGCATGCCGTACATGGACAGGAAGGCCTCGTCCTGATAGTCGGGGAAGAGCCTGCGGCATATCCACTTGGTGTA
>JABUSQ010000177.1 GCA_021442665.1 Oscillospiraceae bacterium | reverse complement strand
AGGGGAATAGCTCAGCTGGTAGAGCGGCGGTCTCCAAAACCGTAGGCCGAGGGTTCGAAGCCTTCTTCCCCTGCCATAAAAAGCACGCATTGCGTGCTTTTTATTTTTTATTATAGTACCTTTATGACCAAGAAGGGCATGGAGAAGGATCCTGTTTCAAAAGTTTGAGAAGCTGAGAATGCTATTGAAGCTATCTTAATTATTTCTATGGATTTATGGCAGGATTTATTATATAATAGTATAAAAAGTAAATTATACGGAGGGAAAACATGAAAAGAAGAATTATAAGCCTGCTGCTTGTTACAGTGCTGCTGTGTACGCTGTTTCCCGTCAGCGTCTTTGCGGCGAGCATAGTTGACAGCGGAACCTGCGGAGCGGACCTCACATGGACGCTTGACTCCGACGGCGTGCTTACCATCAGCGGCACAGGGGAGATGATGGATTATGTCGGTGTGAATCCACCGTGGTACAGTAGGCGAGGTTCAATAAAAACTGCGGTTATTAATGACGGCGTAACGAGCATCGGAGTCTATGTGTTCTCCGGCTGCATTAGTCTTACGAGTGTGAGCATCCCTGACAGCGTAACGAGCATCGGAGACTATGCGTTCCAAAACTGCAGCCGCCTGACGAGTGTGAGCATTCCCAACAGCGTAACGAGCATTGGAGACGGTGTGTTCTCCGGCTGCAGCGGCCTGACGAGCATGAGCATCCCCGACGATGTAACGAACGTTGGAGACGGTGCGTTCTACGGATGCAGCAGACTGACGAGTGTGACTATTCCCGACAGTGTAACAAGCATCGGAGACATTGTGTTCTCCGGCTGCGACAGCCTGACGAGTGTGAGCATCGGCAACGGCGTAACTTTCATCGGAAACTATGCGTTCTACTGCTGCAGTAGCTTGACGAGTGTGAGCATCCCCGACGGTGTAACGAGCATCGGAGACTATGCGTTCGACAACTGCAGCAGACTGACGAGCGTGACTATTCCCGACAGCGTAATGAGCATCGGAAACGGTGCGTTCTACTGCTGCAGCAGCCTGACGAGCGTGACTATAGGCAACAGTGTAACGAGTATCGGAAGCTCTGCGTTCAGAGACTGCAGCAGTCTGACGAGCGTGGACATTCCTGACGGAGTAACGAGTATCGGAAGCTATGCGTTCTGCGACTGCAGCAGCCTGACGAGCGTGACTATTCCCGCCAGCGTAACGAGCATCGGAGACTATGCGTTTAGTTATTGCGATAGCCTCATAAATGTGTATTATAAAGGCGCATCTGAGGACAGGGAAAACATATCAATTGGCAACGTCAATTATAGACTTACAGACGCAGAATGGCATTACGGGCATACGCATCAGTTCATAAAAACCAATGTTTTCGAGCCCACCTGCACCGAGGCAGGCTACACCGGCGATTACCTCTGCACAACCTGCGGAGTAATCATCACAAAGGGAGAGGTGATATATGCCCCCGGCCATAAGACCGAGCTTAAAAATGCCAAGGCAGCCACCTGCACAGAAGCAGGCTACACCGGCGATGAGGTCTGCAAGGTCTGCGGTGTGA
>JABUSQ010000086.1 GCA_021442665.1 Oscillospiraceae bacterium | reverse complement strand
GCGAGCTCGTTCCACTTGGGCATGAAGCACGGTTCCGTGACCTCGTTTAAAAGCTCGAAGGCCAGCATGTCGGCGTTATGCGAGAAGCGGCGGGCAAATTCACGCCACAGGCTGAGAAACAGCTCCTGATACCGCCCGTTCTCGAAAAAGCCGAACTCCGCTTCGCCCTTGTCGAAGGAAAAGCCCTGAGTCTTGTGGAGGTCCAGTATCATGCGCAGTCCGTATTTTCTGCAATAGCCTATGGCCTTCTCCACTCTTCCGAAGCCGTCCTCGATAAAGCCGCCCTCTCCGTCCTGAAACAGATTGTAGTCCACGGGTATGCGCACATGGTCAAAGCCCCACCCGCTTATCCTGCGGAAGTCCTCCTCGGTGATAAAGCCGTCCAGCCGCTCCGGGGAGTAATCGCACTGGGAGTACCAGCCGCCGAGGTTCACTCCGGCATAAAAGCCCTTCAGTTTTTTCATTATCTATGCTCCTCCGCTGCCGTAATGCGTCTTACGGAGCCGCCGTCCAGCAGATGACCTCTCACCTCGTAGGCGGTTTTCTCCGGCTTATTCCCCTCTATCTTGCTTATAAGCAGCTCCACCGCCCTCTTTCCCATGGTGACGGTGTCCTGATAATAGGTCACAAGTCTGGGGCTTATTATCCTTGAAAGACCTATACCGTCGTAGCCCACGGTGGAGATATCCTCCGGGATGGAAAGCCCTGCGTCGTGGATGGCATTCAGACCTCCTATGTAGGAGTAGTCGTCCTGAAATATGATGCAGGTAGGTCTGTCCGAAAGCCTCAGCAGCTCCTGCGTGGCAAAATAGGTCAGGGAGCTGTCGTGAAAGCGTGCCTCCTTGATGTTACAGGGGGGTATCTCCAGCCCCAGCTCCTCGCAGACCCCAAGCATTCCCCGCAGGCGTTTCCGTGTTACATCCGTAAGGTCGCCCAGAATCACGCCGATATTGCGATGGCCCATGTCGCAGACATGTCTCATTATGACCCTTCCTCCGGTCTCGTTGTCGGACATAACAGACACGATATGGTCACTTTCATAGTCCACCGTAACCACGGGGAAGTCCGATTCCATCAGCTCCTGGGCACGGGGAGAGTCAAACTCGGTGTTGGCAATGATAACACCGTCAAAGCCCCTGTACATACAGTGCTGCAGGTAGCTCATTTTCCTGCCGGAGCTTATGAAGGTCACATCGTAGCCGTTTTTCTCTGCCTCGGACTTTATTGATTCCAGCAGAGTGGAGAAAAATTCGTGAGAAAGTCCGCGGTTCTGATCATCATCGAAGAGAACGCCGATATTATTGCTTCTTCCGGTTTTCAGCGCTCTGGCGGCGGAGTTGGACATATAGCCCATCTCCGCTGCCACTGTTTTTATGTATTCCTTTGTGCTTTCGCTGATATCCGGCTGATCGTTAAGGGCCTTTGAAACCGTAGCGGTGGATACCTTGCAGGCCTTGGCGATATCCTTAATATAAACCATTTAGTGTACCTCGTTTCGGTAAATGACCCTCTCCCGGGAATTTTTCGGGCTTATTCCTCAGGCTCTGCAACCGCCTGCTTCAGCTCAAGATTGACAACACCC
>JABUSQ010000114.1 GCA_021442665.1 Oscillospiraceae bacterium | reverse complement strand
TCCACCTCGCCCTCGTCAAGGCAAAGTGCGGTCTTGAGAAGTCCCTCACCATAGCCCGTTGAGCAGGCTCGGGCGATAACTGCGGTATCCGGGAGGAGCCCGTGCAGCTCCGCCAGTGCGCTTTTTGCCGTCTCTATGGGACTTCCCTGATTATTGGCGTAAAATGACCACAGAAGTTCGCCGTCGCTGCTTATCAGCGCAAGCTTGGTAGTGGTAGAGCCTGCGTCAATGCCGAGGAAGCATTCACCGGAATATCCTGACAGCTCCCCCTTTTTCACGGTGGCATTATCATGCCGCAGACAGAATTCATCATAATCACTTTTAGACTTAAACAGCGGCGCCAGACGCTTTATCTCAAAATCCATGCTCACGCCGGCCTCAAGCCGCTCAACGAGAGAGCTTATACAGATCACAGCCGAATCCTCTGACTCCAGCGCAGCTCCCAATGCCGCAAAAAGGTGAGAATTATCGGGGTCTACTATATCTTCCTCCGTGAGCTTCAATGTGCGGATAAAGGCGTTTTTAAGCTCCGGCATGAAGTGAAGAGGTCCCCCAAGGAATGCGACACAGCCACGGATTGGTTTGCCACAGGCAAGTCCAGAAATAGTCTGATTGACCACCGCCTGAAAAATGGACGCCGCAAGGTCAGCCTTGGTTGCGCCCTCATTTATAAGGGGCTGTATATCAGTCTTTGCAAACACTCCGCAACGTGCGGCAATGGGATAGATCTGCTTATAATCCCTGGCGGCTTCGTTAAGGCCAGAAGCATCGGTCTGAAGCAGAGATGCCATCTGATCTATAAAGGAGCCGGTACCTCCGGCGCATATGCCGTTCATACGTTCCTCAAGTCCGCCGGCAAAATAGATGATTTTCGCATCCTCGCCGCCGAGCTCGATGGCTACGTCCGTCCGCGGTGCTCTGCTCTGTATAGCAGTTGCCACAGCCACGACCTCTTGAACAAAGCCGATGTCCAGAGCCCTTCCAAGATTAATAGACCCTGAACCTGTTATTTTAATCTTCAGAGAGCATTCACCGAGGGAATCACGAGCCTCTTTAAGCAAAGCTGAAAGCACATTCTGAGTCTGCGCATGATGCCTGCGGTACTTTGAAAAGACAATCGTTCCCGCAGCGTCAATAACAACAAGCTTCACCGTGGTGGAGCCTATATCAATACCCGCCCTGTATATCTTATCCATATGAGACCTCACGTAGCTTTTTTAAGAATAAGAAATAAATTCCCGAATAAAAAACATTATAAAAGCTAGCTCAATGAAATTCAATAATTTTAATTAAAAATTTGCAATGAATTAACAATCAAAAATAATAATTAAGAGAGTTTCAATAATATTGGTCGTCTTTCTTGCTTTAGAAACAGAATCCTCCTATCGTACCTACTTGCTAATAAAGAGGAGAGTACGATTTCACGTCCTCTCCTCTTTTCTTCAAACCTTTTACCTTACACTGCTATTGACATAGGCACACAATAAAAAGTTGGCTGTGAGATACTCAATGCGAGTTCCCACCCCAACTTTTATTATAGAAAAAGCTGAGGATTTCTCCTCAGCTTTTTTGCGTTTATTGCATTTATTTCATGTTGCG
>JABUSQ010000034.1 GCA_021442665.1 Oscillospiraceae bacterium | reverse complement strand
CTATATAACAGAGGGCAGAGTCGTCACCAGTTCCAGATCGAACTCACGCTCCAGACGCTCCTGAATGACCTCCATGTGCAGCATGCCCAGAAATCCGCAGCGGAAGCCGAAGCCCAGTGCCACGGAGCTTTCCGGCTCAAAGGACAGGGAGGCATCGTTGAGCTGAAGCTTTTCCAGAGCATCACGCAGGTCGGGATATTTACTTCCGTCCTCGGTGTATATGCCGCAGTAGACCATGGCCCGGGCGGGACGGTAGCCGGGAAGAGCCTCGGTGCAGGGGTTCTGAGCGGTAGTGACGGTGTCACCCACCTGAGTGTCCGCCACGTTTTTTATGGAGGCGGTGAAATAGCCCACGTCACCGGCGCAAAGCTCCTCGCAGGGCTCCAGACCGATGGGACGCATATGACCGACCTCCAGCACGGAGTATTTCGCCCCGGTGGATTTAAGCAGAACCTCGGTGCCCTTTTTAATGCGTCCGTCAAACAGGCGCATGAATACGATAACGCCTCTGTAGCTGTCGTACTGGCTGTCGAAGATGAGTGCCTTCAGCGGGGCATCGGCATTGCCCGAGGGAGCGGGGACATTGTCCACGATATCCCTGAGCACCACCTCGATGTTGATGCCGTTCTTGGCGGATATCTCCGGGGCGTCCATGGCGAGGATGCCGATGATGTCCTCTATCTCCTGCTTGACCCGCTGAGGGTCTGCGGCGGGCAGATCTATCTTGTTGACCACAGGGAGTATCTCAAGGTTTGCATCCAGAGCAAGATAGGTGTTTGCCAGCGTCTGAGCCTCAACGCCCTGGGAGGCGTCCACCACCAGCACCGCTCCCTCGCAGGCTGCCAGAGAACGTGACACCTCGTAGTTGAAGTCAACGTGACCCGGGGTGTCGATGAGGTTCAGAGTGTATACCTCGCCGTCCTCCGCGGAGTAGCTCAGACCGACGGCACGGGCCTTGATGGTGATGCCTCGCTCACGCTCAAGCTCCATGTTGTCCAGTATCTGATCCTCCATGATACGCTGCTCAACGGCTCCGCAAAGCTCGATAAGACGGTCGGAAAGGGTGCTCTTGCCGTGGTCTATATGGGCTATGATGGAAAAATTCCTGATATGCTCCTGCTTTATCATCCCAGCTCCTCCAATGCAGCCTCGGCCTTATTCGCAAGTATGCGAAGCTCGCCTATGAACGCCCGTGCGACCTCTGCGGAGCTGCCGCTGCCCGTGGGGTTCATGCTGCGCCCCAGCAGATAATCCGCGGTGACATTGTAGTAATCGCAGACCTTACACACAAAGCTGAGCCCCGGCTCACGTGCCCCGTTCTCATAATGGCTGAGAAGAGCCTGACTTATACCCAGATCCGACGCCGCCTTCCGCTGGCTGAGACCGCTTCTGTGGCGGAGCTCGGAAAGTATACTTGAAAAGTTCATATTGTTTTCCATGACAAACTCCGAAAAAAGTGATTACAGTTTGTATATTATACCTTTGGCTATTTGGTTTGTAAATAGAAATTCGGCTAAATACTTGAAAAAATTTTCGTGTGGTGTTAAAGTGTTGTTTGTACAATTGACGGCAGAATGCCGTATGTTTATGGAGGAAAAATAAATGTTTGAAAACTTGGTTGAGGTTCTGAAGAACGAT
>JABUSQ010000078.1 GCA_021442665.1 Oscillospiraceae bacterium | reverse complement strand
TTGACCTTCCGGGCTACGGATACGCAAAGGTGTCGCAATCGGAGCGTGAACGCTGGGGAAAGCTTATGGAAAAGTTTTTTGCCACGGAGGGACTTGTTACGCTGGGCGTCGTGATAGTCGACGCCCGACACAAGCCCACGGCGGATGACGTGACCATGGCTCAGTGGTTTCTTGGCAGCGAATGCCCGCTTGCGGTGGTCGCCAACAAATGCGATAAGCTGAAAAAAAGTGAGCTTGAGCCGAATATGGAGCTTATCCGTGAGACGCTGAGCCTTCCTGAGTCAGTGCCGCTTATCCCGTTTTCTGCAGAAAAGGGCACGGGAAGAGAGCTTCTGATGGCGGAAATACTGAAATTTGTTAACTGATATGAGTACGGTGAATTCTTTTTCCGACGTAATGAGAGGGTTGGACTGGGGCGTTCTGACGGACATTCTCCTTTCCGTCCTGCCCGCTCTGATTTGTATAACGCTCCACGAGCTGAGCCACGGCTTCACAGCATACAGACTGGGTGACAACACCGCAAAAATCATGGGTCGCCTGACTCTGAACCCTATAAAGCATATCGACCTTTTCGGTCTTATAATGATGGTGGCGTTCAAATTCGGCTGGGCGAAGCCTGTGCCCGTGGATATGCGCAATTTCAGAAATCCCAAGAGGGATATGGCTATAACCGCTCTTGCCGGACCGCTTTCGAATATTGTAACCGGCTGTGTTTTTCTGTTTATCTACGGACTTGTATACATTCCCTGCATGAGAAGCACCGCCGGCTTTGCCGATGAGATACTCAATACTGTGTATATTACTGCATATCTCAGCTTCGCTCTCGCCGTGTTCAACATCCTTCCGGTGCCTCCGCTGGACGGCTCGAAGGTGCTGTTTTCGGTGATGAGCAACGAGAGTTACTATAAGCTCATGCGCTATGAGCGTTACGGCATGATACTTCTGCTGGCACTTGTGGCTACGGATATACTCGGTGATCCGCTTCAGAAGGCGACACTGTTCGTTATAGAGAGATTTGAATTCTTTGCACAATGGGGATTTGAGCTTTTTGTAAAGCTATCGTAATTATGGAAGACCTGACTTTTCATTTGCAGGGCGTGGTGAAGGAGCGAGACGAGCTCCGGGATTTTCAGGGACCTCTGAGCCTTATTCTCATGCTTCTGTCGAAAAACAAAATAGAGATCCGTGACATTAAAATCGCAGAGATACTCGACCAGTATCTTGAGTATCTGGCGGAAATGGAGCGGATGGACCTTGAGATAGCCAGCGAGTTTGTCCAGATGGCTTCGCACCTGCTGTATATCAAGACCAGAACTCTCCTTGCGGGAGAGGAGGAGGTCAGCGAGCTGGAGGAGCTCATAAGCTCCCTTGAGCAGTTAAAGTGCAGGGACATTTACGTCTCCGTGAAAAAAGTAACTCCGGAGCTTAAAAAAGCCTCGGAGACAGGTCTGATGTACTTTGCAAAGCTTCCCGAGCCTCTGCCCAAAACCGCAAGGGAGTATGAATACCGCCACGAGCCTGCCGACCTCTTCAAGGCTCTGTATTCGGTGGTGAGCCGGGGCGGAAAGCCGACTGAGCCGGAGTTTGCACATACTCTTGCCCCGGCGCGCATCGTCTACGAGGTGAAAACCAAAAGCCGTGAGCTTGTTTCTCTCCTGCAGGCGGGAGACCTGGTTGAACCACACCACTTCCATGGTGG
>JABUSQ010000005.1 GCA_021442665.1 Oscillospiraceae bacterium | reverse complement strand
GGCATTGCCAGCAGATTTACAGTCTGTCCCCTTTGGCCACTCGGGAATTCCCCCATATTTACTTTTAGCTTTGCCCGTTGGTGGAGCTGGTGGACGGACTCGAACCCCCGACCTGCTGATTACAAATCAGCTGCTCTACCGACTGAGCTACACCAGCACGTTATCGGCTTAATTATATTAGCAGACACTTTGACTTTTGTCAACACTATTGTTTTAAATTCGCAAATTTTTTTCTCAGGAGGTTTTACATATGACCCTTTCGGAGCTTTCGGCTCAGTACAGACAGAGCGGGCTTGCCTGCAGAGAACGGGCGGACAGCCTCAGACCCCTGGCTTTCTCCCGCGGCCTCTGCGAAACCGAGCGGCTGAGACTGCGCAGAAGGATATACATCCTCGACCGCATGGCGAGAGACGCCATCGCCACCTCGAACTATCTTAAAAACTACTACGGAGCTGATGAAATTGACGGATGCGGAAACGGATTATCAGGTGCTGAGAAGCTTTCTGAAGCTGGGGACACGGGATACCGAGCGGGCGGAGCTTGTGAGATGCGCCATGCAGGAGGAGCTTACGCCCAGACAAAGACAGCTTGCGGAAATGCATTTCCTGCGGCAGATGCCCGTTGGGGACATCGCCCTTGAGCTGGGGCTCTCCCCCTCCACCGTGAGCAGGACTCTCTCCCGTGCCCGAAAAAACCTGAAAAAATACCTGAGATACTGCGGACGGAACCTGCTTTATCTGCTGGAGGAGTGAACGGTTTACTTTTTCTCCGCAATATGCTACAATATTCCCGGAGGTAGGCTATGAAAAAAAGACTTACACATTTATTTATATATATTCTATCCGCCCTGCTGCTGTCGGGCTGCGCCTTCGTTCACAGAGAGCCGGATCCCCATGAGGGCATGGTGGAGGTCTTTAACGGCGATACGAACATCTGGATTTATCCCCAGAGCGATGTGCCCGTGAACACCGTCAGAGCGGAGGACTTTATAATCGACCCCAACGGCAACCGTGTCTACTGCGGCGGGGAATACTCCGCCGTGCTTCGGGGTATCGACGTATCCGGCTTCCAGCAGGAGATAGACTGGGCTCAGGTCAGGGGAGCGGGTATTGATTTTGCAATTATCCGCATCGGCGGACGTGCCTACGGCGCCGAGGGTGAGCTTTACGCCGACGGTCTGTTTGAAGGTAATCTGACCGGAGCAAAGGCAGAGGGCATCATGACGGGGGTGTACTTTTTCTCTCAGGCCATGACCGTGCAGGAGGCAAAGGAGGAGGCGGACTTCGTCCTTGAGCTGCTTCAGGGCAGAAGGCTGGATTTGCCGGTGTTTTTCGACTGGGAACGGGTGTCCGGGGGCAGGGCCCTTGAGCTTGACGGCGAGACCATGACCCAATGCGCCGAGACCTTCTGCCGCACCATAGAGGACGCGGGCTACGAGGCGGGGGTCTATTTTAACCTTGACACCAGCTACTACGGCTATAATATGGCAAGACTCACGGACTATGACTTCTGGTGCGCCGCCATCGGGGACTATCCCTTCTGCTACTACGCCCACGACTTCTGGCAGTATTCCTTTGAGGGTGAGGTTCCGGGAATAAGCACCGTCTGCGATCTGAATATGATGTTTATCAAATAGAAAACAGGAAATCGTGAGATTTCCTGTTTTTACAGACTGTCAAAAAAGCCTCGCAGAGTTCGCACCGTCAGG
>JABUSQ010000189.1 GCA_021442665.1 Oscillospiraceae bacterium | reverse complement strand
TCAGCAAAGCTGCTGTTGGGTATGAGCAGACCCAGAATGGGGGTCAGCAGATTTTCCACGATGGAGCTTACGATAGCCGTGAAGGCGGAGCCGATAACAACGCCGACGGCAAGATCAAGCACGTTGCCACGCAGCGCAAAGGTCTTGAATTCCTCTAAAAACTTTTTCATTTTCTTCTCCTTCTACATTATATAATTATTTCTTGGGAACCATAAGCTCGAGGCCGCCCATGTAGGGACGAAGCACCTCGGGAATGGTTACGCTGCCGTCTGCCTGCAGGTGGTTTTCCAGGAAGGCGATGAGCATACGGGGCGGCGCAACCACGGTGTTGTTCAGGGTGTGGGGCAGATACATCTTGCCGTCCTCGCCCTTGACACGCATCTTCAGGCGGCGGGACTGAGCCTCGCCAAGGTTGGAGCAGGAGCAGACCTCGAAATATTTCTTCTGACGGGGTGACCAGGCCTCGATGTCGCAGGATTTGACCTTGAGATCGGCAAGATCGCCGGAGCAGCACTCAAGCTGACGGACGGGGATATCCAGAGAGCGGAACAGCTCCACGGAGAAGCGCCACATCTTTTCGTACCAGTCCATGCTGTCCTCGGGCTTGCAGACCACTATCATCTCCTGCTTTTCAAACTGATGTATGCGGTAAACGCCACGCTCCTCGATGCCGTGTGCGCCCTTCTCCTTGCGGAAGCAGGGGCTGTAGGAGGTGAGGGTCTGGGGCAGGCTCTCCTCTGGGATTATCTGGTCGATGAACTTGCCTATCATGGAGTGCTCGCTGGTACCGATGAGATAGAGGTCCTCGCCCTCGATCTTGTACATCATTGCGTCCATGTCGGTCTGGCTCATGACGCCCTCCACCACGTTGCCGTGGATCATGAAGGGGGGAATGCAGTAGGTAAAGCCCTTGTTTATCATGAAATCTCTGGCATAGGCGAGAACTGCGGAGTGCAGTCTTGCCACATCACCCATGAGGTAGTAGAAGCCGTTGCCGGAAACCCGGCCTGCGGAGTCCATATCCACACCGCCGAAGCTTTCCATTATCTCGGTGTGGTAGGGGATGTCGTAGTCGGGAACAACGGCCTCGCCGAAGCGCTCCACCTCTACGTTTGCGCTGTCATCGGGACCGATGGGAACAGAGGGGTCGATGATGTTGGGAATGGTGAGCATGATGGTGTGGATGCGGGCTGCATACTCCTCCTCCAGCTTTTCAAGCTCTGCAAGGCGCTCTGCGTTTGCCTTGACCTGAGCCTTCACCTTCTCCGCCTCCTCAAGCTTGGAGGGATCCTTCTTTGCCATGCCCATGAGCTTGCCCACCTCTTTGGAAAGGCTGTTGCGGGAGGCACGAAGCTCGCTGGCCTCGGTGATTGCGGCGCGGTTTAGCTTATCCAGCTCAATGACCTCGTCAACGAGGGGCAGCTTTGCGTCCTGAAACTTCTTTTTGATGTTTTCCTTAACTATTTCGGGATTTTCGCGAACAAATCTGATGTCAAGCATATTATAACACTCCGTATAATTAGATTACTATTTGTTTTCCTCTTCCCATGATCTGCTCATGCGGAGGAGATTATTTATCAGGTTTTCTCTGTCGTCGCTGTCGTAAAATTCAAGGGTTATCTTGCCTCGTTTTTTGCCCTGCTCTATATTTACTTTGCGGGCGAGGCTTCGACTCAGAAAATCCGAGGTTTCGGCGAGATAATCCACTTTAATTTCGCTTTCCGGGGA
>JABUSQ010000192.1 GCA_021442665.1 Oscillospiraceae bacterium | reverse complement strand
GAAACCTCCGTGGGCGGCGTGCGAACCGCCAAGGCCTTCGCCAACGAGGAGGTCGAGCGGCAGAGGTTCAGCGAGGCAAACGATCTATACCGCACCGCTAAGGTGGATTTTTACAACGCCATGGGTCTTTTCATGAGCGGCATGGAGTTCACCCTGTCCATCATGCCCGTGGCTGTCATTGCCGCCGGGGGCCTGCTCATCATGCAGGGTAAAATGGACTATATCGTGCTGGTGACCTTCACTCTGTACGTGTCCACCTTTGTAACTCCCGTGCGTAAGCTTGCCCAGTTTGCGGAGCAGTATATGCAGGGCTCGGCGGGCTTTTCACGCTTTCTGGAGCTGATGCGAACAGAGCCTGCCGTGCGTGACAGCGCCGATGCCGTTACTCTGACAAAGGTAAAGGGCGAGGTCAGGTTAACGAATGTTAACTTCTCCTACGATAAGGTTCAGGTGCTGAAAAATATAAGCCTTGAGGTGAAGCCGGGGCAGTGCGTGGCGCTTATAGGGCCCAGCGGCGGCGGAAAAACCACCCTGTGCCAGCTTCTCATGCGCTTCTATGATATCGACTCCGGCTCTGTGACCGTGGACGGAATCGACGTGCGAGACATGACTCAGGAATCTCTGCGTAAAAGCATCGGAATGATACAGCAGGATGTATATATGTTCGCAGGAACGGTGCGTGAAAACATCCGTTACGGCAGACCCGATGCCACGGACGAGGAGATAATCGAGGCAGCAAGGTTAGCGGAAATTCACCGTGAAATCATGGAGCTGCCCGAGGGCTACGATACCTATATAGGCGAGCGCGGAGTGATGCTTTCAGGCGGTCAGAAGCAGCGTCTTTCCATTGCCAGAGTGTTCCTGAAGAATCCGCCCATATTAATTCTGGACGAGGCGACCAGCGCCCTGGATACCGTCACCGAGCAGCGTATTCAGGAGAGCCTTGACAGGCTGTCCCAGGGACGGACGAGCATAATTATTGCCCACAGGCTGTCCACTGTCCGCAATGCCGACTATATAGCCGTGGTTGAGCACGGCGAGATCGTGGAGCGTGGAACCCACGGTGAGCTTATGGCCTGCGGCGGACTCTACAGCAGGCTGTATTCTGCGCAGAAAACGGAGGGCTGAGTATGAAAAAGCTTGTATTTTCAGCACTTTTTGCGGCACTTACCTGCTGCGCTACCCTGCTGCGTTTCCCGGCGGGAATCGGCTATATCCATGCCGGCGATGCGGTCGTTCTGCTGGCGGCGTTCCTGCTTGACCCGCTGTGGGGTGCCTTTGCGGCAGGGCTTGGCTCGGCATTGGCAGACCTGCTGGCGGGCTATGCCCTGTATGCTCCCGCAAGCCTTGTGATAAAGCTGCTTATGGCTCTGACGGCGGGTCTTGTGCTGCGAAAATGCCCCGTTAAACGTGAAACCTTTAAGGCCGTCACAGCCGGAGTGCTTGCGGAGCTTATCATGCTCGCAGGCTATTTCTGCTTTGAATGCTTCGTGCTGGGCTACGGCGCAGCGGCACTTGGCAGTGTGCCGACTAATCTTATTCAGGCGGCTTTCGGAGTTGCGGCAGGTGTTTCTCTGTACGGTGCCTTGGCAAAATACCCCGGACTTGCCGACTTAAAGCGCAGATAAAGGTTAATATTCATTAACAGCAAAACCGGACGGCTTCTGTCCGGTTTTTTTGACGTCAAGCATAAAAAAAGACACCCAATGGGTGTCTTTTTACTGCTTATGCCAGGGGTTATTCTCATCGGGGTCGGTGGGATCCCAGTCAC
>JABUSQ010000004.1 GCA_021442665.1 Oscillospiraceae bacterium | reverse complement strand
AGTGTTTTATTATTCATTCTGCTGTCACTGCTTTCAAAGGCAGAGTTATCACACCGCTGAAGTAATTAAATCCGTTGAAATTGCCGACTACCGCATCCCCGGCTTCGCTAAGATGTGCTTCAACCTGTGCGCTGGCAACAAGCTTGCCGCATACGGAGCAATTGACGGTGCCCACTATATAGTAGCCTCCGGCGAGGGAGAGAGCTGCGTCGTCAGGCACATAAAAATATGTGTAAACGGGGTCAAGCCCAACATGCGAGCCGGTGGCGGGAATGATGTCGAGCTCTTTCACCTGTTCCTCAAAGTACGGGAGATCAAACACGGCCCTCACGCATTTTGCGCCGTCCTCTCCGCAGGTAGGACTTACGGTGAAGGACTCTGCTAACGCAGTCTCTTCAATCGGCCCGCAGCGCTGGCATTCCACATGGGCCGTGCACGCAGTGTAATCCTCGTTCCAGACATAGCTTATCTCGCCGAACTCGTGCCCGAGTGCGGGGATAGTCTTTGCTTCTACGTCCATAAATTTCTGAGATATGGGCTCGTTACTCGAGTTATCATAGTCCACCACGAGGGTAATCTCTACCAGATAGTACTCATAGCCTTCGTATTCACAGCTTGGGTTCTGAGGAGTGACGCTGGGGTGAGGGATGGGGGTGAGCGTCTGCTCCAGCGTGTGTGCGGGTATGGCACCGTTTATACAGGTGCTTCGGGCGACAGCATAGCTGCAATCGTCCGCCCAGTCAAACTCGGGTGTATCCCAGACGTGTGTGCCTATTGCACCGACATTGTCGATGATCGTATTCTCACCCGATTTGAAGCAGGGATTATTGAACTTACCGTCGACAACGATCGTAAGAATGCCGGTCTCGCAGGGATCGTAGGTCCAGGGACCTACGGTAAAGTCCTCGGACTCCTCCTCGATGGTCATATTGCAGCCTGTGCACAGACCCGAGGCCCTGTAAACACCGTCACCGCAGAAGTATGTGACATCGGGTATGGTATGCGTTATGGGTATGACCGTCGGCCCGTCTATCGGAGCCGTGCCGTTTGCGTCTGCAAAGTACCTGTCGCAGCCGCTGCACCTCCAGTATTCCTCGGTGCCGGGATTATTGCAGTCTGCGGCTTTCTCCTTGAACCAGACGAGCGTGTGCCCCGTTGCGGGAATAACAACAGGATCGTAGATCTCATTATTGCCGTCCTCATCCGCGAAGAGCTTGGTGCAGACATCACAGCTCCAGTAGGCCTTCGTGCCGGTCTCCATGCAGCGCGCGTGAAGCTCGGAATGCGCGGTCATCGTATGCTTGAGCAGGTCTATGTACTGAGGTCCGGATATCGTATTCTTACCCTCGCTGTCGCTGAACTGCTGATAGCAGACGGAGCAGGTCCAGTATTCCTCCCAGCCGTTTTTGGTGCAGCTCGGCTCAACCCTGTCTGTTCTGACAGTGCTGTGGGCCTTAAGCTCCGTATCGACGGTATTGGTCGGCGGTGCATTGAAGAGGGGATTTTCAAAGCCTGCAGTATACACCCTCGTACCGTGCTCGGTGCAGGTGGCCTCAACGGTATCAGCGTAGCTCACACTGTCGCCTTCGCTGATTTCGCTGATGATATCGTCACAGTACAGGCACTTTGCCGAGGCGGCGCAGGTAAAGTCCTCCGCCCATTCGTAGCTCGCATTCCCGTAGCTGTGTCCCTTTGCGGGAATAACAACAGGAGTGCTTATCTCATTATTGCCGCCCTCATCGGAGAAGAGCTTATTGCAGACATCGCAGCTCCAGTACTCCTCCCAGCCGTTTTCGGTGCATGTCGGCTCAAACCTGTTATTCATGACA
>JABUSQ010000131.1 GCA_021442665.1 Oscillospiraceae bacterium | reverse complement strand
GAACAAATTGCAAGGTTTTTTCTGCGATTTTTCAGAAATTTTTTACATGCCCGGGCCCGTTAACGCAAGAAAATCGGATTTCCTCATTGTTTACACCTCATTAACATATTATGTCCCGATTTTCTTTGAAACTTATGCGTAAGATATGCTATAATATCCGCATAATACTTGAGGCCAAAGCCCGAAAAATGCATATTATCGGGGTTAAATCCATATTGAAAGGCAAATAATATGAGTGTGAAGATATTGGCCGTGGGTGACGTGTGCGGTCAGCCCGGCATGGAATACCTGAGTGCAAACCTCAAAAGAATAAAGCAGGAGCTGGGCATAGGCTTCTGCGTCGTAAACGGTGAAAATGCCAATGTGGTGGGCATAACTCCCCGTCAGGCGGACACGATACTCCGTGCGGGCGCCGACGTTATAACTTTGGGCAACCACACATGGACGAGAACGGAGCTGCGCCCCTATCTGGACGAGAAAAAGCGCATACTCCGCCCGGCAAACTGCGCCCCGCAGTGCCCCGGCAGAGGTATCGATGTGTTCAAGACAGCCTTCGGCGACGTATGCGTCATGAGCCTTATGGGTCACTTCACCCTTGATACCAATACGGACAATCCCTTCGTCATCGCCGACGGATATATGGAGGAGATAAGGGAGAAGATAATCCTTGTGGAGTTTCATGCGGAGGGAACCAGCGAAAAGCGGGCCATGGGCTTTATGCTGGACGGAAGGGCGACCGCCGTGTGGGGTACCCATACCCATGTGCAGACCTCGGATGCCTGCGTGCTTCCCGAGGGTACGGGCTACATCACCGATCTGGGCATGACCGGAGCCGTGAATTCCGTCATCGGTATCGAGCCGCGGCAGTCTATCGGAAAGTTTCTCGGAGATCCTCCGCAGCGCTACGATGCGGCGGGTGGCCCTGCAAAGCTTGAGGGCTGTGTGTTTGAGATAGACCCCGAGACCGGGCGCTGCCTTAATGCGGAGGCGATAAGACTCAGATGAGCGATGCGGAGAGAAGGGCAGAGCTTCTGGAGGCTGAGCTCGCAGCTCTGAGGGCGGAATGTGACAGGCTCTCCGAGGAGCTGAACGAGAGCAGAAAAGCCGTGCGGCGGGATGCTCTTGCGGGGCTTGGCAGAGCGAGGAAGGAATATAAGGACGCCATGACTGCCCATGAGGCAGCGGATGACGCAAGAGATGCCTGCAGGGCGGCTCTGTGCAGCTGTGTGATAGGCGAGAGAAGCCCGGAGGAGGTTCACGGGGAGGTCATATCCGATGTGAGGACGTCTCTGGAGCTCAGGGAAAAGGCGTTTCGCAGGAACAGCCCGTGGCCTTTTGTGATATTTTTCATTGGGGCTGCTGCTTTTGCGGTCGTATCGGCGGTACTGGTACGTTATTTATTCCCAGTGACTGCGGTTCTTTTAATAACGGGCGTTGTGTTGCTGGTGAAAAACAGAAGGTACATTAAGGAGAGCGGCGAGGCTCAGAGACAGAGAGAGGTGCTCCTTGCAAAATACAAAGCCGCTGACGAGGAGGGCATCACCCTGCGGGAGTCGGAATTTCTGGAGCTTTACCACAGCTTCACGGATGCAGAGGAGCAGGAAAGACTCACTGCCCGCAGACTTGCTGAGGCGTCGGAGAACCTTGAGAGAGTGGAGCTGCAGACGCTGGACGTGCTGGATTTTAACTGCGGAACTGGAGAAGCCGCCTATATCACAAGGCGATACAACGAGAAGCTTCACAGGTGCCAGGAGCTGGAGCAGGAGCTCTGCAGGCTGAAGCGATAACAGACAGCAAAACGGTGATTAAATCAACATTTAGCCTTGATTTAATCAC
>JABUSQ010000112.1 GCA_021442665.1 Oscillospiraceae bacterium | reverse complement strand
ATGGACGCCGTGGCGGACATTTCCGCCGTGTGCTTCATGCTGGATGCGCTGGGTGTTGATCGGGTCACCGCCTCGCCTCTCTGCACGGGCTTCGGTCAGGTGCGCTGCGCTCACGGGCTCCTTCCCGTGCCTGCGCCCGCCACTGCGCTCATACTTGAGGGCATGCCCTGCTTTGCGGGGGATACCGAGGGCGAGCAGCTGACGCCTACGGGTGCGGCTCTGGTGAAGTTTTTTGCGCAGAGCTACGGCAGAGCTCCCGAAATGGAGCTGTCCGCCGTGGGCTACGGTATGGGCAGCAGGGACACGGGCAGGCTCAACGCCGTGCGCATGCTTCTGGGGGAAAGTGCGGAGACCGCCGTGGAGCTAATGTGCAATGTGGACGATATGAGCCCCGAGGCGGTGGGCTTTGCCATTGACCGCCTGTTGGAAAACGGTGCTCTGGACGCATATGCCATCCCCATAGGAATGAAGAAAAACCGCCCCGGTCTGATGCTCTCCTGTATCTGCACCGAGGCTATGCGGGATAAGCTGACGGAGCTTATGTTCAGGCATACCAGTACCATAGGCATCCGGGAGACGCTTTGCAGGCGCTATGTTCTGCGCAGGGGCACGGAGACGGTGGAGACGCCCTACGGCAGCGTCCGTATAAAACGCTCCGAGGGCTACGGGCTTGAGCGCGTTAAGGCGGAATTTGACGACCTTGCCGCCATCGCAAGAGCTCAGGATATGAGCCTTGAGGAGGTCAGAAGGCAGGTGCTTGAAAAATGGAGCTGAGTGAATTTTTCCGCAGCCATCCCAGGTGCGCCCTGGGCTTCTCCGGCGGTGCGGATTCCGCATACCTGCTGTATGCGGCGGTGAAGAGCGGCGCGGAGGTGCTGCCCGTATATGTGAACTCTGCCTTCCAGCCCGGGTTTGAGCTGGAGGACGCCGCCCGGCTCTGCCGTGAGCTTGATGTGGAGCTGCAGGTGGTGGAGGTAGACGTGCTGTGTGACGAAAATATAGCGGAAAATCCGGAAAATCGGTGTTATTTCTGCAAAAAACGTATTTTTGAGGCGCTTAAAGAGAAGGCGCTGTCTCTGGGCTATACCGTCGTCATCGACGGCACCAACGCCTCGGATATTGCCGGAGACCGCCCGGGAATGAGGGCTCTCGGCGAGCTTTCCGTGCTGTCGCCGCTGCGGGACTGCGGCATAACTAAGCCCCGGCTGCGGGAGCTGTCAAGGGAGGCGGGGCTTTTTACCTGGGATAAGCCGGCATACGCCTGCCTTGCCACGAGAATACCCTCGGGAGAGAGGATAACGGCGGACAAGCTCTTCCGCATCGAGGCGGCGGAAAACGAGCTTTTCAAAATGGGCTTTACGGATTTTCGTGTCCGAACCCCGGAGGGCAGGGCGAGGCTCCAGTTCCCCGCAGACCAGCTTAAACGGGGCGAGGAGCTTTTCGAGGAGATAAGCCGCAGGCTGTCGCCCTGGTTTACCGACATTTCAATAGACCCGAATACAAGATAAAAACGGAAGCAGGAGCTTCCGTTTTTTATTTTATGTTGGCTTTGCGGTATTCCGTAGGAGTCTCCCCGGTATGAGCCTTGAATACGTTCTGAAAATGGCTCTGGGAGGAAAAGCCCAGACAGTCGGATATTTCGCCGAGGCTCTTCCGGCTCACGGTAAGAAGACGCTTCGCCTCGTCAATGCGAAGCTCTGTGATAAAATCCGTGACGGCGACCCCGGTCTCCTCCTTGAAGCGGCGGCAGAAATGACTGCGGCTCATGCCGAGCTCCCGGGACAGCTCCTCGGCGGTCACCCGGCGGCTGATATGCCGCAGAGTGTAGCTGCGCACCGAGCGCACCA
>JABUSQ010000108.1 GCA_021442665.1 Oscillospiraceae bacterium | reverse complement strand
CTGGTTATTTCCGTGAAATACCGCATCAAGCCCCGGCTGCTGCTTAAAAAGCTGTATCCCGCCTTCTACATTGCGCTGTGCACCTCCTCGCCTGCGGCGGCCCTGAGTTCCATGATGGAGACCTGCACCAAGGAGCTGGGCATTTCTCCAAATGTAACCAGATTTGCCGTGCCTATGGGTCAGGTGCTGTTCATGCCCACGGCGCAGCTTCTGTTTCTCATCATGGCTCTGTATATGGCAGAGAGCTTCGGCATGGAGATAAATCTCTCATGGGTGTTTATCACCGTCTGCTGCTCCTCTATCATGGCAGTCGCCTGTCCGCCCATATCCGGCGGCAGCGCGGGTATGTACACCATGCTCTTTATGCAGCTCGGCATACCCCCGGCGGCGCTGGCTCTGGCGCTGACCGTGGATGCGATTCTTGACCCCCTCGTTACCTCCGTCAATATGTTCTGTCTCCAGGGAGAGATAATCCTCTCTGCGGACATGGTGGGCGAGCTGAACAGGGAGCAGTTGAAAGCAGAGCCTGACTCTGAAGACATATGAAAAAATCCGTGAGGAGAGCAAGGGCACAGAGGGCAAGAACATCCGGGGCTATGTATGCTTCCCGTAACGGCAAAAATAAGCAGAACACCAAGAAAGACTTGATTGATATTTTGCCGATAATGTATTACAAAAGGGGCATGGTCGGAGGTGGCTTATGCGGGTATCTCACGGACACCGGCCTTGCCGCGCAGGATAAATTCAAGACATGGCTGGATTATTTCCGGGTACCGTATGGAGGATGAACATGAAAAACACAAGTGTCACATTGGCTCCGTTACAGCCCGAGGACAGAGAACAGTTCATTCTGGACAATCAGTGGGCATTCAAGTATGGTGCAATGGAGGAATTCGGCGAAAGGGATAATCACTTTGAAGAGGACGGCGAGATCATATCCAGAAAAACCATCGAAGCTTCCATTGACGGTCAGGGAGCCGAGGCATATCGAATCATGCTGGACGGTGAGAAGGTCGGCGGTCTGGTCTTAAAGATTGACCCGGTTACGAATGAAAATGAGCTTGAGTTGCTGTTTGTAAGCCCGGAAACGCATAGCCGCGGAATTGGTTACGGTGCATGGCTTGAGGTCGAAAAGCTGCATCCTGAAACAATCCTTTGGAAGACCTGTACTCCCTATTTTGAGAAACGGAACATCCATTTCTATATCAACAAGTGCGGCTTTCATGCTGTAGCATTCTGGAATAAGTATTTGCCAGACCCGCATCCAAGCGATGAGGAAGAAGCTGAAACCAACAACGGCGAGGACGATTTTGACGGGATGTTCTATTTTGAGAAACGGATGGTTTGAAATGTCTATGCCTTGCCGCGCAGGATAAATTCAAGGCATGGCTGGATTATTTCCGGGTACCGTATCAATAAGAGGCTGAATAAAAGAGAATTAGAAATTTGAATTTAAGAAAGCAGATCAAAAATGTTCATTTCTGATGGAAACGTAAAAATAAAAGTTAAAAGGTACCTTGCGAATAATTCCAAGGAAACAGGCACAATCATTATCAGCCATGAATTCGGACTGAATATGCTTTCTACGGCAAGATATGCAAGAGGGCTAAGGCGAGCGGGGTATAACGTCTTTATTTTTGATTTTGCAGGCTCCGGATCGGGATTGAGCAAAGGTCGCAGATCAACGGACATGAGCGTACTGACGGAAAAAGATGATCTGAAACTTGTGTTTGAGCACGTAAAAAAGCTTGATTACGTTGATCCTGACAAGCTCATTCTTGGAGGTGCTTCGCAAGGTGGCTTTGTTACAGCTTTGTTTTCAGCTGAACGCAAAGATGAGGTGCAAAAAATGTTTTTGTACTATCCGGCATTTAACATTCCTGATGATTCGAAACGTGGAAATATAATAGGAAC
>JABUSQ010000145.1 GCA_021442665.1 Oscillospiraceae bacterium | reverse complement strand
CATTGACAATACAGCTATGAGGGCAGCCGTTGGCTGCCCTCAGCTTCGTTCGAGTGCTGATTCATAAGGTGAGAAAGCCGCCCGGTGAGGGGACTTTCGTTATTTCGGGAACGCCGCTGCGTCAAATTCCGACCAGGGGTATTCCTTTGGGGGCATGGCTCTGAAGCTCATAAAGCGCCCGGTGCCGGGATCGGTGAAGCCCAGAGAATACGACCACAGAGCAATGTCGCAGCCGTCCTCAAGGGTGCTGTATTTTCTGTCGCCCAGGATGGGCAGCCCCCGGGAGGAGAACTGACAGCGTATCTGATGCGTGCGCCCGGTGACGAGCCTTATGGCCACCATGGACAGGGAATCGGTCTCCCTCAGCACCTCGTAGTCCAGAATCGCCTCCTTCACGTCTCTGGCAGGCTCCGTGACTACATAGGTCTTGCGCTCTGACCGTGAGCGTAGCAGAAGGTCTGTCATGCGCCCGGTCTTATGCGGGAGCTTACCGTGAACCACGGCGACATAGCACTTGCGGAACTCGTCATCCCGAAGCTGACGGGACAGCTCTGAGGCGGCATCGGCATTCAGCGCCAGCACCATAAGACCGCTTACCACCCTGTCAAGACGGTGGACGGTGCGTACCTCGGCTCTGCCGTCACCCAGATACTCCCGCACGAGCTGAGGCATACCCCCGGGCTCGTCAGTGGACAGAACCCCTGCGGGCTTGACGCAGACGATGAAATTTTCGCTTTTATATATGGCGTTCATGGCAGTTCCTCCGGGTCTTTCTGCTTCTAATTTACGACATTGAAACGAATTGTCAATAGCGTATATAAAAAAACCAAAAAATCTTGACAATGTGCGTATGCTGTGCTATCATACTTTAGCGGCATGTGCAGAAGTACCCAAGAGGCCGAAGGGGCTCCCCTGCTAAGGGAGTAGGCGTGTAAAAAGCGCGCGAGGGTTCAAATCCCTCCTTCTGCGCCAGAATTGCTCCATCGTAAGATGGGGCAATTTTTTTTGTGCTGTCGGCTTCATACATTACGCGCCCGTCAACAGCTGTTGCCATCTCCGCATTTTCGGTGTATAATCAGCTTACGTACGATTAAAAAAACAACAGGAGGTACATTATGAATTACGAAATCAAGGGCGGAATGCTGCCCGTTGTCGAGATTTGTCTTGAGGAGAATGAGAGTATAAAATGCGAGGCAGGCGCCATGAGCTGGATGTCCTCGAATCTTCAGATGGAGACCAACGGCGGCGGTCTGGGCAAGATGTTCTCCAAGGCACTGTCCGGAGAGAAGCTCTTCCAGAACACCTATACCGCAAGGGGCGGCGAGGGAGGTATAGCCTTTGCCTCCAGCTTCCCCGGCAATATCATCGCCGTGGAGATAACACCGGACAAGGAAATAATATGCCAGAAATCTGCGTACCTTGCCTCCACCGCAGGCGTGGAGCTGTCCATTGCGTTCCAGAAAAAGCTGGGCGCGGGCTTCTTCGGCGGCGAGGGCTTTATCATGCAGAGACTGTCCGGCAGCGGCCTCGCCTTCCTTGAGATAGACGGCTCCGTGGTTGAAAAGACGCTCGCCCCGGGCGAAAGCATCGTCATCGATACCGGCTACCTTGCTATGATGGATTCGAGCTGCAGCATGGATATTAAGACCGTGCCTGGCGTAAAGAATGCGCTCCTCGGCGGCGAGGGGATATTCAATACCATAGTCACCGGACCGGGCAAGGTGGTTCTCCAGAGCATGCCCGTATATCAGGTAGCAGGCGTGATCGGCAGATATATCGTCTCGTCCAAATGACCCCGGCGGTGAAAACGTGGGGAAGGATTTGAAGAAAACATACACATCAGCGTAATTTTGTCGTTTTTCGAGGTTGTAAAATCCGTGCCGAGGTGTTATAATATCTGCATTCTTTAGAAACTGAAAGTATTCATCATGAACTTTTCGCATGAAAGGAGAGTGAAGGATATG
>JABUSQ010000068.1 GCA_021442665.1 Oscillospiraceae bacterium | reverse complement strand
CCGCCGTGAAAAACGGATTAAACTCTATTCGCGCCTGACGGCGCGAACTCTGCGAGGCTATTTTGACAGTCTGCAAGGAGCAGGCACACCGCGCCTGCTCCTTTTTCTGTCAGCTGCCGGCGAGATCGTCTGTTAGCTTTCCTTCGGAAGAGGATTTTGAGAGAGTTTTGCACATTGACCCTTTTATCGGACAGAGTTATGCGGTATAATAAAAAAAGAAAAAAAGAAAAACGAAGGGGAGAGAGGCTGTGCCAAAATCGGCAAACCAGAAGCTGAAGCTTCTGTATCTCAACAAATTCCTGTGGGAAAAGAGCGATGACGAGCATCCCGTCACCGTGGCAGACATGATAGCGGAGCTGGACAGGTACGGCATCAGAGCCGAGCGCAAGAGCATATACGATGACATCGAGGCCCTCCGCAGCTTCGGCGTGGACATTGTGCAGACCCGGAGCAAATCTACGGGCTACTACATCGGTCAGCGTGATTTCGAGCTTGCGGAGCTGAAGCTTCTGGTGGACAGCGTCCAGTCCTCAAAGTTCATCACCGGCAAAAAGACCCTGTCGCTGATAAAAAAGATAGAGGGACTTACAAGCGCTCACAACGCAAGGCTGCTGCAGCGCCAGGTCTATGTCCGCAACAGAGTCAAGAGCATGAACGAGAGCGTCTATTACAATGTGGACGAGATATCCGCCGCCATCTCCGCGGATAAGGTCATAAAATTCCGCTACACAAGGGACAATATCACCAAGGAGCAGAGCTTCCGTCGCAACGGTCAGCGGTACGAAATAAGCCCCTATGCCCTCATATGGGATGACGAAAACTACTACCTGCTGGGCTATGACTCCGAGGTGGGCATAATGAAGCATTTCAGGGTTGATAAGATGCGTGACATAGAATGCGGAGAGAGCTTCCGTGACGGAAAAAAGGAGTTTGAGAAGCTGGACATGTCCGAGTATTCCAAGCGGGTCTTCGGAATGTACACGGGCCAGCTCCGCACGGTGAAGCTCCGCTTCGCAAACAAGCTCGTGGGCCCGGTCATCGACCGCTTCGGGCGGGACGTCATGATCGTGGCGAGCGACGACGAGCACTTCACCGTCAGCGTCAGCGTTGTGGTGTCGCCTCAGTTTTATGCGTGGCTCTTCGGTTTCGGCAGCGATGCGGAGATAGTGGGGCCCAACGACCTGCGCCGGGAGCTGAAAAATATCGCAGACTCCGTTTCCGCACTGTATGCTTGATAGCTGAGGAAAAATGTGTTATAATAATACGCTAAATATGAAAAATCAACTTTGGAGGTAATCTCTTTTGACTAAAATCGATATTTTCTCCGGATTTCTCGGAGCAGGAAAGACAACTCTCATCCGCAAGCTCATAAAAGAGGGCTACGAAAACGAAAAGCTGGTGCTCATTGAGAACGAGTTCGGCGAGATTGCCATCGACGGCGGCTTTCTCCGGGACGCAGGCGTTCAGATAACCGAGATGAACTCCGGCTGTATCTGCTGCACTCTGGTGGGTGACTTCACCGAGGCACTGAAGAAGGTCATCGCCGAGTACGCTCCCGACCGCATCATCATCGAGCCCTCCGGCGTAGGCAAGCTCTCCGACGTTGCCCGTGCCGTGGACAGTGTGGAGGATGTGGAGATCGGCGCAAAGGTCACCGTGGTGGACGCAGGCAAGTGCCGTATGTATATGCGCAATTTCGGCGAGTTCTTCAACGATCAGGTGCAGAACGCCGATGTTATCGTCCTGAGCCGCACCGACTCCGCCGCTGACAGCAAGGTTCTCGCCGCCTCGGCAATGCTCGCCGAGCAGAACGCCGGTGCCACCGTTATCACCACGCCCTGGGATCAGCTCAGCGGCAGACAGATAGTGGAGACAATGAAGAACATAAACTCCCTCTCCGCAGCCATTCAGGAGCTGGAGCACGAGCATGAGCACCACCACGAGCATGACGAGCATTGCTGCTGCGGTCACGACCATGAGCA
>JABUSQ010000187.1 GCA_021442665.1 Oscillospiraceae bacterium | reverse complement strand
GGCGCAGAACGGAGTGCGAAAAATTCGTCAAAGAAGTCATTTTGACTTCTTTGACGAGCAGAACAGAGACTACGGAGCTTTCCGTAGTCTCTGTTTTAGTTTAACCGTGCGTTATTACAGCGGCAGAAGCTGTATGAGCTTGAACACAAGGGGAACGAAGAGAATGGCGGGGAGCTGATCTGCGACCTTCAGCTTGGTTATGCCAATGATATTCATACCCAGAGCGATAATCATGATACTGCCTGCGCAGGTGATATTGGCGATGAGGTCGGGATTTGTCAGTACGTTCTGCAGATACTCTGCCAGCAGAACCAGAGCGCCCTGATACACCAGAACGGTGGCGGCGGCAAAAATAACACCGATGCCCAGTGTGCTTGCCAGCATACAGGCGGAAATGAGGTCCATGATGGATTTGGTGAAGATTATCTGATGGTCACCCAAAAGACCGGAATTCAGGGACCCTATGATGGACATGGCACCCACACAGAACAGCAGACTGGCGGTCATGAAGCCCTCGACGATGTTGCCCTTTCCGCCCCTGCCCTTCATCCTGTTCTCGATGAACTGACCAAGACGGTTTATGGCTCCGTCGATATTAAGCAGCGTACCCACCACGGTGCCCAGTACCATTGACACCACCATTACAAGGGCGTCGCCTCCGCCGACACCGGTTAAGCCTATGTACAGCGTACACAGACCCATGGTGAGCATGACGGTCTTGGATATTTTCTCCGGGATGCCCTTTTTGAAGAGCAAGCCTGCCGCGCTTCCGATGAGCACGGTGGCAACGTTTACAAATACTCCTAGCATTTTTTGATCTCCGTTAAATTGTTTCTTAATTGTGATATGGGGAAAAACAGCCTTCAATACGGATATCCCCATCAGAGGGCGTATTTTTCGCTGTATTCTGCGTAATACTCATCGTACGCCTTGGTGTGCAGGGTATTCAGACTGTTGATATATTCGTGGGTATCGAAGGTGGCGGACTCCAGCTCTATCATAGCGACCGCAATATTGGAGCAGTGGTCAGAGATACGCTCAAGGTCGGTGAGCAGATCGTTGAAAATGTAACCGTGGGTGATGGTGCAGCTGCCCTTGGACAAACGGTCAATGTGGTGCAGCTTCATCTCGTCGCAAAGATTGTCGATGTGTTCCTCAAGAGGCTCCACGCGGTTTGCCAGCTCCAGATCGTTCTCCGTGAACGCCTTTACGGCGATGGAAACCACCTCGGCAACTGCGGAGGTCAGCACCCTAAGCTCACGCCTGCCGGCCTCGGAGAACTCGATGTTCTTTTCCTTGCGCTCCTTTGCACTCTCAGCTACGTTGAGGGCATGGTCGCTCATACGCTCAAAGTCGTTTATGGTGTGGAGGAACTTGGAAACGGCCTCGTTCTGCAGAGGCTCCAGGGAGCGTCCGGTGAGCTGCACAAGATAGGTACCGATTTTATCCTCGTAGCGGTCGATAACGTCCTCCATGCGCTCAACGGCATTGAAGCCCGCATCGCTGTACTCCTCCAGCAGGGAGAAGGCCTCGAGAATGTTCAGACGGGACTTCTCCGCCATTGCGTTTACGGTGAGACGGCTCTGCTCAACGGCAATGGCGGGGTGAGCGAGGAAGCGCTCCTCCAGCCTGTCCATGTCCAGAAGCTCCTCGGCGTCGGCATCGTCCTTGATGAGACGGCAAACCAGCTTCTCAAGCAGTCCGATGAAGGGCGCAAGCAGAAGCACCACCACGATACGGAACACGGTGTTGAGGGCGGCAATGGTCACGGTGGTCATGGTGAGGCTCATTACAGGGAGCTGCATTACGGCATTCACCGAATAGAATATAGCGCTGAAGACGATGACGCCCAGAGTATCGACAACGAGGTAAGACCACGCCGTGCGCTTGCCGGCGGCGTTCGCACCCAGAGCGGAGAGCAGTACGGGTACGGCAGCGCCGATGGCGATACCCATAATAATGGGCAGAGCCACTGAGAAATCGATGGCACCCGTGACCGCCAGAGCCTGAAGAATACCGACGGCCGCCGAGGCGCTCTG
>JABUSQ010000198.1 GCA_021442665.1 Oscillospiraceae bacterium | reverse complement strand
CCGCGCTTCTCGTAGGCGGAGGCGCCCAGCTCGAAGGTACCGTCGGCGTGATCGACGAAGGCGGAGACGGGGAGGGAATCGCCGTCCATCCTGCCCACGGGGTCGAGGATGCTCTTTACCATCTTCACGGTCTTGCAGCGACCCTCAAGAACGGTCTCGTCAGCGGAATCGGCAGCCTCAGCCCATGCTGCGGGAACCTCAACCTTAACAAATGCAGTGGCACCCGCATCAATGGCGTTGTGGTTCATGTCAACAATGTCCTGACCCTTCTTCAGGTAGGAGGCGGTGGCCTTCTCCTTCATGTAGGAGATAGCCTCCTCCTGAGGAATGACCTTTGCCAGCGTGAAGAAGGCAGACTGAAGAATGGTGTTGGTGCGCTTGCCCATGCCCAGCTTCTGAGCGAGGTCAATGGCGTTAATCATGTAAAGCTGAATGTTGTTCTTTGCAATGTAACGCTTGGAGGCGGCATCAAGATGATGGTCCAGCTCCTCAAAGCTCCACTGGCAGTTTATGAGGAATACGCCGCCGGGCTTGACGTCACGGACGATGGGGAAGCCCTTGGTGATGTAAGCGGGAACATGGCAGGCAACGAAGTCGGCCTTGTTGATGTAGTAGGGGCTCCTGATGGGCTTGTCACCGAAGCGCAGGTGAGAGATAGTGACGCCGCCGGTCTTCTTGGAGTCGTACTGGAAGTAGGCCTGAACGTTCTTGTCGGTGTGGTCGCCGATTATCTTGATGGAGTTCTTGTTGGCGCCGACAGTGCCGTCACCGCCGAGACCCCAGAACTTGCACTCCACGGTGCCCTCTGCGGCGGTGGAGGGAGCATCGACCTCGGGGAGGGAGAGCCCGGTCACGTCGTCAACGATGCCGATGGTGAACTGACGCTTCATGCTGTCCTTTTTGAGCTCCTCGTAAACAGCGAACACGGAGGCGGGGGGAGTATCCTTGGAGCCCAGACCGTAGCGGCCGCCGATGACGGAGATGCATCTGCCTGCGTTGGCAACAGCGGTGACAACATCAAGGTAGAGGGGCTCACCCTGAGCGCCGGGCTCCTTGGTGCGGTCGAGGACGGCAAGCTTTTTGCAGGTCTCGGGGATTGCTGCAAGGAGCTTGTCCGCACGGAAGGGACGGTAGAGTCTGACCTTAACAAGACCGACCTTCTCGCCCTGAGCGGTGAGGTAGTCGATGACCTCCTCGGCAACGTCGCAGATGGAGCCCATGGCGACGATGACACGCTCTGCGTCGGGAGCGCCGTAGTAGTTGAAGAGCTTGTAGTCGGTGCCGAGCTTGGCGTTGACCTTGTCCATGTACTCCTCGACTATCTCGGGAACGGCATCATAGTAGCTGTTGGAGGCCTCGCGGTTCTGGAAGAAGATATCTCCGTTCTCATGGGAGCCTCTCATGGTGGGGTGCTGGGGATTGAGGGCTCTCTCACGGAAGGCCTTAACGGCGTCCATGTCGCACATCTCGGCAAGATCCTCGTAATCCCATACGGCAACCTTCTGTATCTCGTGGGAGGTACGGAAGCCGTCGAAGAAGTTCAGGAAGGGAACTCTGCCCTTGATGGCCGCAAGGTGAGCAACGGGAGCCAGGTCCATGACCTCCTGAACGTTGCCCTCACCCAGCATTGCAAAGCCGGTCTGGCGGCATGCCATGATGTCGGAGTGGTCGCCGAAAATGGAAAGGGTGTGGCTTGCCAGAGCACGGGCAGTAACGTGGAAGACACCGGGCAGAAGCTCGCCGGCAATCTTGTACATGTTGGGAACCATGAGCAGCAGACCCTGAGATGCGGTGTAGGTGGTGGTGAGAGCGCCTGCGTTGAGGGAGCCGTGAACGGCACCGGCTGCGCCGGACTCCGCCTGCATCTCCTGTACCTTTACGGTGCTGCCGAAGATGTTCTTCTGTCCCTTCGCAGACCACTGGTCAACAAAGTCTGCCATGGGGCTGGACGGGGTTATGGGGTATATTGCCGCTACCTCTGTGAACGCATAGCTCACATGCGCCGCCGCCTCATTGCCGTCCATCGTCTTGAATTTTCTTGCCATATCTTTTCCTCCGATTATGATAAT
>JABUSQ010000127.1 GCA_021442665.1 Oscillospiraceae bacterium | reverse complement strand
CAGGCAATGGAGACCGCCTCAAACAGCGACACCAGCGTCTCCTCCTCCGTAGGCAAGGCAGCAACCAGCGCAAAGAGTGCTAAGGACATTGCCGATGATATTCTCAACGGTAACCGTGATATCGATCTTGTCCGTGACCTGCAGCTTATCAGCGAAGCACTCAGCGTTACCCGTGTAACTCTCACCGAGGTAGTTTACCCCGCACTGGACACCATGCTGGAGAATCTTCAGGATACCATGGGCGACATCTCCTCCCTGATGCTTGAGCTGGGTGATGTTCTGGGCAAGGCCTCCCCCATCGTAGGTCAGCTCGGCAACACCTTCGGCGCAGTCAACAAGGCTCTTATTCAGGTTCAGGACCTTCTCGGTTCCTTCAGCGACCGCATCTCAAGTCTTATCAATACTCTTGAGACCGGCGAAAACGAATGGCTGGACTCCGTGCTTGAGTTCTTCGACATAGACCCGGAATCCATCGGTGCCTATCTGTCCGAGCCTGTCAGCGTGGACAGCAGAACCGTATTCCCCGTAAAGAATTACGGCTCCGCAATGGCTCCCTTCTACACCATGCTGGCTATCTGGGTGGGCTGCATCATTATCAACTCCATCGTCAGAATGGAAAAGCCCGTAACCATCGAGAATGTAACCGATACCGAGGCCTTCTTCGGAAGATATCTTGTGGTTTTCCTTATCAGTCAGATTCAGACCTTTATCATCATCCTCGGCGACCTGCTGCTGCTGAACGTTCAGTGCCTGCATCCGGGACTTATGTTCCTGACGGGCTTTGTGACGAGCCTCGTATGCTCAATGATTGCATACGCGCTTACCACTTCCTTCGGCAATATCGGCAAATTCCTCTTTGTCGTTATCATGATTCTGCAGATTGCCGGCTCCGGCGGCTCCTACCCCATCGAGATTCTGCCCAACTTCTTCCAGCAGGTCTACCTGTTCTTCCCCTTCCCCTATGCCATTGACGCAATGCGTGAGTGCATAGCGGGTCTCTACGGCAGCAATCTGCTCATAAAGCTTCTGGAGCTCATGCTGTTCTTCGTTGCCGCTCTGTTCATCGGTCTTGTGGTCCGCCGTTATTTCAAAGGACTCAATCAGTACATGGACGAGCAGCTTGAAGAGACTGAGATGATCTGATTTAAGCTTGTATATAATTATCCCAATTGAGGAGAACTCCGCTATGGGCGAAATAAATTACGAAAAACTGTATAATGACCTTATGGCAAACCTTAACGGAATGCATAAGCAGAACGTGAAGAAGACGAGTACGGCGCTGAAAAGCCTGTTCATCATCCCCACGATATTCCTGATACTTGTCTTCATGACAAAAAGCTCAAAGACGGTGTTCCTTGTGCTTTGGATAGCCTCCATGTTCATTATAGCTGCGGTGCTGATTATCGTTGAATATCAGGACTACACTCTGAGAAAGATGATGACGCCTGCCGTGCAGCCAAAGCCTCAGGCTCCGGACGATGAAAGCCCTGCGGCTGAGGCCGAGGATTCCGCAGAGGAAGCTGCAGATTATGAGGAGTCCGAGGCTCAATCTGCCGAGGACGAAGTCTCTGTCGCAGAGGATGAAGTCCCCGCCGCAGAGGAAGCTCCCGAAGAGGAAGAGGCCGTTACGGCTCCGGACAGCAACGCTTAAGATTCCAATATAGAAACGAAGTGAGAAAATGGAGAAATTCAGGTACACAATTTCAAATATACTTGGCGTAATTCGTTCCGATGTCAGGCGTCTGAGCAGAAGCGTTGTGGCTGTGGTATGTGTCTTCGGACTTGCCATAGTGCCCTGTCTGTATGCCTGGTTCAACATCATGTCCAACTGGGACCCCTATATCGAGGAGTCTACGCAGAACATCAAGATAGGTGCCTGCTCTGAGGACGTGGGAACAGAGTTCATCGGAATTCATTTTGACGTAGGTGAAATCGTGATGGATAAGCTCAAGGGCAACAAGTCCATTGACTGGCAGTTCCCCGAGAGCACCGATGAGCTTATGGATAAGCTCAATTCCGGCGAATACTATGCCGCTATCGTTATCCCCGAGGACTTCAGCGAAAAGCTGTTAGGCTTTACCGACGGCGGCTTTGAGGAAGCTCAGATAATCTATTACGATAACCAGAAGCTGAATGCTGTCGCCTCCCGCATTACTGACCGTGCAAGGGCAACCGTCGA
>JABUSQ010000011.1 GCA_021442665.1 Oscillospiraceae bacterium | reverse complement strand
GGCGCAGAACGGAGTGCGAAAAATTCGTCAAAGAAGCCAAAATGACTTCTTTGACGAGCAAAAAAGACACTCTCAGAGGAGAGTGTCTTTTGTTATTACAGGTGGCTTTCCAGCTCTGCTATGTATTCCGGAGCAAAGCCGTGAGCCCGGGCTGCGGCTGTTATTCTTTCCATATAGCCGCTCCTTCTCGCCGTTTTGCTGAGAGGCCTGTTGGATATGTAGACCAGAGCTTTTTCGCACACGTATCCGTCGTGCTCGACGGTCATGTACTCCCTGCGGTAGCAGCCCTGCTCCACTCCTTCGTAGCGGTCCAGTGTTTTTTCGTCCTCCGGGGAGATTTCCCACAGCAGCACCTCTGCGGCTGCGCCCTCCTCGGGGATGAGGGTCGCCACGCCTGCGCTGTCCAGGGCAAAGCGCTTATCCCGCAGTACGGTCTTTCCGCAGAGCAGCGCATCGGGACAGCGGTGAGCCATCTGCGCCTCGTCCATGTTGGAGCCGTAGGCGATGTATACCTTGTAGGTTGCGTGCTTTACAAAGCGTGTCGCCGTGTCCGTCATGGACAGCAGGGTCTCTCTGACGGATGCTCCCGCGCTCTCCGACTCCTCGATTACATCGCACAGGCTGCCATAGAACTCGTACTTGCTTACATAGTTCACAGCGTCCGTGCAAATGTCGCGGAGATCGTACATTAGTGCCGAGTAGATCTCCGCATTGGGTGTTACCACAAAGCGGGGATCGGGGTACCAGCCGTCGGTTGTGGGCTCCACCGGCTCAAGACAGAGCTGTACTCCCGCTCCGCCCCAGAGCGTTTCCTCTCTGCGGTTCCATTTTCCTGTTTCGATGCCGTTTCTCAGGTTCTTCAGTTCGTTTATCATGCTCATACCTCCAAAAAGTTTTGATGTATGTATCTTAGCATGACACCCTGCGTTTCCAAATCAACCTGAGGTTTACATTTACATATTCAGCGGGAAAATCCTCTGCTTCCCCGGTGAGAGTTTTTCTCTCTTTTCATTTTCTCCGTCCTTCCAGACGAAGAAAAAGCCGTCGCAGTCCAGATCTATATAGCCTATGTGCTCCTTGGGCGGCTCACCGTCAAAAACAGCTCTGCACAGCTTCTGCGTCTTCAGCAGGTGCTCGAAATCCTCCGGCTTTTCCTTCCGGTATGCCCGGGGGCAGGCCTCCATGCTGATGCCGTCGAACACCTTCATGCCGCCGTTTTCCGCAATGCTTTTGAATTTATCCTTTGCGTAATCCGACAGCTGGCGGTAGATATCCGCCAGAATGTTGTCTGCCCTTGCACCCAGAGCTTCCTTCAGCGTGGCGGTCACCATATACAGCTCCGAGATATTAAGTGCAAGAAAAATCGGATGCACGGTGTAGTCGTAGTTGTTGCCGTCCTGAAGCGTTATCTGCACATGAGCGCCGAGAATGTCAGTACCGTCCTGAAGCTCCTTCAGATTTTTCTGCAAGCCGTTATGAGACAGCCCGAATTCTTTTTCGATTTCGCTCTGCCGTCTCATGAATTCCCTGACGGGATTCTCTCCGCCCTGAAGATATTTAAGAAGCCTTATCTGGGTTTCGGTTCTGGTGAAGATCTTATCGTACAGACACACACGGAAGTCTCTTTCGGTATTTCCGTCCCCGGAGGCTGTTCTGTGTATTTCCTGAAAATCAGCGTCGTTAAAAAACTCCGTCAGCTGCCTGAAGTATTCAAGCTGAACGTCCTCCGGCGCGCTTCGGATAACCCTTCTCACCAGCTTCCTCAGCTTTGTAAGAGCATTACCCTCGAATTTTACCCGCTCCAGAAGCTCCCTGTTTTCTCTTTTATCCAGCTCACTGCGAAGCGCCTTCACGGCCGCATAGCCCTTTATTGTTTCTTCGGATTCGTCAAATAAGCTCTCCAGTGTCATTCCTCCGACCTCCCTTTCGGCATATTATACCACAGCTGCGTGTCAGTCTGCAATGGCTGCGGCGAAAGCCTCCGGGTCAAAGGCGAGGGCGTGCTTCAGCCAGCCGTGCAGCGCTTTCACGGATATGGGCTTTGTGAGCCTCGCATCCCCCTCACGCCTGTCGGTCACAATGTCCAGCCAGCCTCTGCTGTCGCCGGCGAATCTTATATAGTAGCGGTGCAGCTCCGTGGAATTGTCCGCTTCCTCTGTACCGAATTCGCACTCCGGAGCGG
>JABUSQ010000017.1 GCA_021442665.1 Oscillospiraceae bacterium | reverse complement strand
TGCTGGCGAGCTATAAGGGCAAGGCGGTGGCCGTGAACGGCGGCGGGAATTCCGCTTTGCAGGACGCAATGCTTCTGTCCGAGGGCTGCAGCAGGGTATACCTCATCCACCGCAGAGACAGCTTCAGGGGTGAGGCAAAGCTGGCGGAGGCTCTGAAAAAGAAGGAGAACGTGGAATTTGTGCTCAATTCCTCCGTAACCGCACTCATAGGCGACACGGAGCTTACTGCGATTACCGTCACCGACAGGGAGGGCGTCAGCCGCAATATCGAGGCGGAGGGGCTTTTCGTAGCAATCGGCCACTCCCCGGACAACAGGGTGTTTGAGGAGCTTATGGAGCTGGACGAGGCAGGTTATGTCCTCGCCGGAGAGGACTGCAGAACAAGGACGCCGGGGCTGTTCACCGCAGGAGACTGCCGCAGGAAGACCGTGCGCCAGCTTACCACCGCCATGGCGGACGGCTCTGCCGCAGCCCTCGCCGCATGCAGCTATATAGACAGTCTGTGAAAGCAGATTTAACGAAAAACACCGAAAACTTTTGTATGTTTCGGTGTTTTTTTCGCAATTAGCCGTTAGCTGTTTACAAATGTTAAATCTTGTTGTAAAATATAAAAAAATCAAAGTAAAATAAGAAGGGGTGCTTATTATGTTGGAAGAAAGCTTTTTAGAGGTTTACAACAAATTCAAGGTAGAGTTCTTCCGCAGGATCTTTGAGCTTGTGAAGGAGAGAGAAGGCTCTCTCACGGCAATGGAGGCGTTTTCTATTGAGATAATCCATGCCCTGCACGAGCCGACCATAGGTCAGTTTGCGGATTTTCTGAACATCTCCCAGTCCAATGCGACCTACAAGGTCAACAACCTTATCCGCAAGGGCTATCTGCAGAAGCAGAACTCCGAGCTGGATCGCCGTGAATATCATCTGGTGCTCACCGACAAGTATTACGGCTACACAAACATCATGCGAACCTATGTACACACGGTCATCGGACGCATGGAGGAGCAATTCACTCCTCAGGAGGCGGCAGCCTTTGCCGAGCTGCTGAATAAAATCTCCGACGAGATGATGCCGGAGACAGACAGCTTTAATCTTAAATAAGACATAACAACGAGGTAAATTATAAATGACAGGACAGTCAAGCTTCTGGGATGTCAGCGTCTGGACGCTGGTCATCACATTTTCCCTGCTCTTCGGAGGCATGCTCATAGCAAATATGCTCAGACGCCTCATTCCCGCACTGCGCAAAAGCCTTATCCCCAGCTCCGTTCTGGGCGGCTTTCTCATTCTTGCCGCCGATGCGGCATTCAAGGCAATTGTCGGTCACTCCATGTTCGATGTGACCACGCTGGAGGCTCTGACCTACCACGGTCTGGGTCTGGGCTTCGTGGCTCTGGCTCTGCGCTCCACGGATAAGGTCAAGACACCCAAGGCAAAGCGTGATGTGTTTAACACCAGTACCGTCACCGTCGGCACCTATCTGCTGCAGGCCATCGTGGGTCTTGCAATCACCATCCCTCTGTACTATCTTATCAAGTCATACGCCGCAGGCGGCCTGCTCCTCCCTATGGGCTTCGGTCAGGGACCCGGGCAGGCGTACAACTGGGGCAGCATCTATCAGGGCTACACGGAGTATCCTGCCTTTGAAAACGGCGCAAGCTTCGGCCTGACCATCGCCGCCATGGGCTTCATCTCCGCCAGCGTCGGCGGCGTCTACTACCTCAACAAGCTCCGCCGCAGGGGAGACAAGCGCGCACAGATATCCAACGCCGAGGAGATCGAGGACCTTTCCGCCGAGAAGGTCACAGCCAAGGGCGAGATTCCTCTGTCCGAGTCTCTGGATAAGCTCACCGTCCAGTTCGGCCTCATTTTCGTCACCTACTTCGTGTCCTTCGCTGCCATGTACGGCTTCACCATTCTGCTGGACAAGCTGGGCGGCTTTGCGGTCAACACCGTGAAGCCTCTGCTCTGGGGCTTTAACTTCCTGGTGGGTACGGCCTTCGCAATTCTGGTGAAGAACATACTCAACAGACTCAAGGCCAAGGGAGTCATGCAGAGAGACTACACCAACAACTTCATGCTCAACCGCATCAGCGGTCTCATGTTCGATATCATGGTGGTGGCGTCTATAGCAGCCATAGACCTCTCCGCCTTCCGCTATCCCGAGTTCTGGCTGCCCCTGCTGCTGGTCTGCGTGGCAGG
>JABUSQ010000051.1 GCA_021442665.1 Oscillospiraceae bacterium | reverse complement strand
GCGAACATTGAGGCGCAGAACGGAGTGCGAAAAATTCGTCAAAGAAGCCAAAATGACTTATTTGACGAGCAAAAGCTCCCGGGATAAACCCCCGGGAGCTTATTATTTTGCCTAAGGCCCTCAGAACTCCGCCTTGGCGGTGCGGAGGATAACCGCCGCCGCCATGCCGCGGGTGGAAACGCCGTCGGCTTTGAAATCGGGTGCGGTGTTCACGCCCTTCATGATGCCGAGATATGCCATCGCATTGACGGCGTCAATGTAGTTTACGCTTATCTCCGCCTCGTCCTTATAGCCTGCGGAGGCCATTGCTTCGGCAGGTACCACCCAGCCCGCTATATTCACGAGATAACGGTAGATGAAGGTCGCCATCTGGGCGCGGCTGATATTCTGGTTGGGTCGGAAGCTGTTGTCGCCGTAGCCTGCGATGATGCCCTGCTCAACGCCCCAGGCGACGGCGCTGCGGAAGGGTGCGGCAATCTCACCTGCATCGGTGAAGCTCAGAGTGCCCTCCGCTGCCTCGGGCTCGCCCGCCATGCGCCACAGGAAGGTTACGAACTGGGCACGGGTCACGTTGGCATTGGGTCTGAAGGTGCCGTCGGCATAGCCGCTGGCAAGACCGGCTTTGTTGGCGTAGATTATCTCATCGTGGAAGCCGCTGGAGGCTATATCGGTGAAGAAGCAGCTGCTGTGGTCACCGGGGGTGTACTCCGTGTCTATGCTGTCCAGCAGGCAGCCGCAGTATGCACAGCGGCGCACGGCATTGCCTCCCTCCTTGACGCAGGAGGGCATGACCGTCTCCCAGTCACCGCCGATATGTCTCTCGGGGGTGATATCGATGCGTCCCTTGGGAGCCGCATACTCACGTCCCACGACTCCGCCCAGCTCCTGAGTGATAAACTCCATCAGAGTCTCATCCAGAGGAATACCGGTATCGAACTGTGCGCTGGCAGCGGCAAAAGCGTAGTAGGTGTCTCCGCCCACGGCGCAGAAGTCGTGGGTCACCACCGCATACACGTCCTCGGGATCAAAGGCTTTGCCGTTAATGCTGTTAATCGTCACACGGTTGATGCTTTCGGGGCCGTAGTAGGTGGAGCCGGGATATGGCTCGGCCTGGGGCTTGTACTCTGCGCAGGCGGCAACGGTGAAGCTGATGCCGGAGACCTGCGGGAAGCCGCCCACTGCGGCGGGAGTGGAGAAGGTGGACGCCTCCAGAGCCTCAAGCAGCTCTGCGCCGGTGATGTACACCACGGACAGGGTGTTGCCGAAGGGCAGCACGGTGTTCACGTCCTTCTTGGTGATATCTCCCGCACGGATCCACGCACGGATGCCTCCGCCGTTGGTTACTGCCACGACGTGATCCTCGTCCACGGTGAGTCCGTCCTTGTTCTGAAGTATCTTCCAGCGCATGGCATCTGTCACCAGATCGCCCAGATTTGTCTCCATGGTGCGGTTGCCGGGAGCCTTGTCGCCGTTAAGGTCGACCTCGCTTCTGGCGAAGACCCTGCCGTACTCTGCGTCCACACGGTCCAGAACGACCTGCGCCACGGCGGCGGTCTCGGGCTCGTCAGCCATGTCATCCGTAACGGGCACGAGGTAGCTGTCACACACGTTATGGGTCTCGTTATCAACGATGACCACGCCGATATTGGCAAAGGCGGTGCCGGTGGACTGAACGGGCAGGTCTGCGGTGGCGGTGATAACACTGTGGGAGTGTCCGTCAATGACCATGTCGATGCCCGTTACGCCTGCCAGCAGATCCACGGAGCGGTTGGGAGCGGCCGTGTCGTCGGTGCCCAGATGGGAAAGGCAGACCACGAGGTCGGCACCCATGAGTCTGAGTATGTCGACGTTCTGCTGCGCCAGAGCGCAGAGCCTCTCTCCCGAGGCAAACTCCAGACCCTTTATCTGAGTGGGGTCGGCCTGAGTCTGAGTGCTGGGGGTCAGGACGCCGAAGAAGCCCACCTTTATCCCGTCAAACTCCCTGAGGGTGAGGGAGGGATATATGGACATGCCGTCCTTGAACACGTTGCAGCAGAGAACCTCAAAGCTTGCGTTCTCAAGATTCTCCACGAGCTGGGTGTAGCCGTAGCCGAAGTCGTGGTTGCCAAGGGTGACCACATCGTAGCCTGCGGCGTTCATGATTTCCACGGCGGCGGCTCCCTTGGTGGTGCTGACATAGGGCGTGCCCTGGCAGAAGTCGCCTGCATCAACAAGGAGAAGGGCCCCGCA
>JABUSQ010000204.1 GCA_021442665.1 Oscillospiraceae bacterium | reverse complement strand
GTGTGAATATGGTCAAGCCCACCTACGAAGGCTTTTCATACATCACCGATAAGGTGGGAAATATCACCCTGCAGTCAAGCTACGGTGCGGAAAAGGTAGTTGTCGGCGATGTCTTTATCGACCATCAGGTTACGGTTTACGGCGCAATCGGCGGTGTTCTGAATTATGTATACGTCGCTGCTCTGATAGCCGTCATTGTCATAGGACTCAGAAAAAAGGAAGAGCGGGGCTGAAGGTAAGCCTCTGACCCATGGCTCTGAGAATAAAGCAAAAATCCGACCGCCTGTGCGATCGGATTTTTGTCTGGCGGAGAGTGTGGGATTCGAACCCACGCGGGCGTGAACCCAAACGGTTTTCAAGACCGCCTCGTTATGACCACTTCGATAACTCTCCATATAAATTGCCTATTATTTATAACACAAACTTCCCCTTATGTCAATGACGGGAAAACCGCAGGGGCATAAAATTCGGAATTTATCTGAAAAATCTGAAGCTTTTCTCTTGACAAGAGAGTAATCAATGCTTATAATTTCTAATGCAAAAATTGAACACCTTATCAAGAGCGGTGGAGGGAACGGCCCTGTGAAGCCCGGCAACCTGCGTAAGCAAGGTGCTAAATCCGGCGGTGATTATCGAAAGATGAGGCTATTTTAAGTTATCAGACTCCGTCGGACTGCGACGGAGTTTTTTTATTGAAAAGGTGTTCGGAAAAATACAGGAGGAAAAGAAAATGAGTAAAAGACTGTTTACATCCGAATCCGTGACTGAGGGACATCCCGATAAGATTTGCGACCAGATATCCGACGCTATTCTGGACGCTATTCTTGATAAGGACCCCAACGGCCGTGTCGCCTGCGAGACCTGCGTTTCCACGGGTCTTGTGCATATCATGGGCGAGATAAGCACCGAATGCTATGTGGACATTCCGAAAATTGCAAGAGAGGTCATCCGTGACATCGGCTACGACCGTGCAAAGTACGGCTTCGACTGCGATACCTGCGGCATCATCACCAATATCGACGAGCAGTCCGCGGACATCGCCCTCGGCGTTGACAAGTCCCTTGAAGCCAAGGAGAACGGTGACACCGCCCTTGACAACGGCGCAGGCGATCAGGGTATGATGTTCGGCTACGCCTGCAGAGAGACGCCCGAGCTTATGCCCCTTGCCATCTCTCTGTCCCATAAGCTGGCAAAGCGCCTTGCGGAGGTGAGAAAGGCAGAGCTGGTGGACTATCTCCGCCCCGACGGCAAGACTCAGGTAACCGTGGAGTATGACGAAAACAGCAAGCCCGTGAGAGTTGACACCGTTGTCCTCTCAACTCAGCACGCACCCGAGGCCACCCTTGAGCAGATTCGCAGCGATATGATAGAGCTGGTCATAAAGCACATTATTCCCGCAGAACTGCTGGACGAGAATACCAAGTATTATGTAAACCCCACCGGACGCTTCGTCATCGGCGGCCCCAAGGGAGATTCCGGACTCACCGGACGCAAGATAATCGTGGACACCTACGGCGGAAGCGCACCCCACGGCGGCGGAGCCTTCTCCGGCAAGGACCCCACCAAGGTTGACCGCAGCGCAGCCTATGCAGCCCGCTATGCGGCAAAGAACATTGTCGCCGCAGGTCTTGCGGACAGATGTCAGGTTCAGCTTGCCTATGCCATCGGCGTTGCACGCCCCGTGTCCGTTATGGTCGATACCTACGGCACCGGCAAGGTGGCAGACCATGTGCTGGCGGACGCCGTAAATAAGGTGTTCGACCTGCGCCCCACGGCGATAATCCGTGACCTCGGCCTTAAAAAGCCCATCTACCGTCAGCTTGCCGCCTACGGTCACATGGGCCGTGAGGATCTGGACGTTGCATGGGAGAAGACCGACAGAACGGATGCGCTCCTTGAGGCAGTAAGGTAATGCACATTCCCGCCTGTGAAAGCTGTGAGCTGGAAATACTGAGCTTTGAGGCCGCGCTTGCAGGCTCGGGGGGCAGAGGCGATTACGATGCGGAGAAGTGGATATACGTCCCCGACCACTATGCCGAGTACCGTTACATCCTCGGCACCCGGGGGGAAAACCCTCTCATCTGCATCGGGATAAACCCCTCCACCGCAGCTCCCGACGCACTGGACAATACCCTCAAAAGCGTGGCCCGAATTGCGGAGCATAACGGCTATGACAGCTGGATAATGTTCAATGTCTACGCTCAGAGGGCCACCGTACCCGATGATATGGACGGAAGCCTGAATGAAGAGCTCCACCGTGAGAATATGAAGGCCTTCGAGTACATACTTGAAAACGTGGGCGAGGGCGTGTCTCCCGCCGTGTGGGCGGCATGGGGCAC
>JABUSQ010000212.1 GCA_021442665.1 Oscillospiraceae bacterium | reverse complement strand
CAAGCCTCATACACCGGCTGAGGTGTAACCGAAGCGTCAGCCGAAGGACGTTCGGTTACGCCCCGTCCGCGTTTTTTAAGCCGCATGAAAATAACCGGGGATACGAGTGTATCCCCGGTTAACGGTGTTTGCTTTATTACTGCTGAGCGGCTGCTTCCTTGCCTGCTGCAAGTGCTGCCATGTTGCCGGGCAGGAACTTTTTCTTGCGCTCACCCAGCTCGATGAGGATGGCGTCAGCCATGAGCTCATCGGATACCACGGGAGCCTTGCCCAGCATTGCGCCGAGAATTGCAACGTTTGCGCCCTTGGGGTTGTTGACGCTCTCGGCGATGCGGTTTGCATCGCAGTAAACGACCTGAATGTCGTCACGCTCTGCCTTGCGGTCGATGATGGAGCTGTTGATAACCAGAACACCGCCGGGCTTAACTGCGCTCTCGAACTTGTCGAGGGAGGGGCGGTTCATGGCAACGACCACGTCGGCATTGTTCACCAGCGGAGAACCGATGGGAGCATCGCTTACGATAACGGAGCAGTTTGCGGTACCGCCGCGCATCTCAGGGCCGTAGGAGGGAAGCCAGGAAACGTGCTTGCCGTCGAGCATGCATGCCATCGCCAGGAACTTACCGATCAGGAGCATGCCCTGACCGCCGAAGCCTGCGAATATAAACTCTTTCTTCATATTATTCGGCCTCCTTGTCTTTCTTTACACCGAGAGGATAGTAGGGAATCATGTTCTCTTCCAGCCACTTCATTGCCTCAACGGGGGACAGACCCCAGTTGGTGGGGCAGGTGGACAGGACTTCGATAAGGGTGAAGCCCTTGCCTTCCATCTGAAGCTTGAATGCCTTCTTGATGGCCTTCTTGCACTTGAGGATGTTGGCGGTATTGTTTACTGCGCAGCGCTCAATGTAGTAGGAGCCGGGGATGGTTGCCAGCATCTCTGCGATGCGGAGAGGTGCGCCGCACCATGCCTCATCACGTCCCTTGGGGGAGGTGGTGCTCTTCTGACCAACCAGAGTGGTAGGAGCCATCTGGCCGCCGGTCATGCCGTAGATTGCGTTGTTTACAAAGATGGTGGTGATCTTCTCGCCTCTGTGTGCGGCGTGAACTATCTCTGCGGTACCGATGGATGCCAGGTCGCCGTCACCCTGATAGGTGAAGACCAGTGCGCTGTCGCCCACAACACGCTTTGCGCCGGTTGCGCAGGCGGGAGCGCGGCCGTGAGCAGCCTCGTACATATCGCAGTTAAAGTAGTCATATGCAAATACGGAGCAGCCAACAGGTGCTACGCCCATGACCTTGCCTTCCTCAATAACGCCTTCGTTAATGAGCTCCTCGATGGACTCGGCAACCAGACGGTGGATAATGCCGTGGTTGCAGCCGGGGCAGTAATGGAAGACTTTATCGGTAAGGAGCTTGGTTTTTTCAAATACAACTGCCATTTTACATAGCCTCCTTCATGCTCTTGATCTTAGCTACGATCTCGTCGGTGGTGGGCATCTGAGAGCCGTAATGACCGAAGAAATCAATGGGCTTCATGCCGTTCAGTGCAAGCTTGACGTCCTGCAGCATCTGGCCCTCGTTGACCTCAACGTCCAGAACTGCCTTGACGGTATCGGCGGCGACGGTCTCTGCCAGCTCGCCGTAGGGGAAGGGCCATGCGGTGATGGGACGGAACAGACCCACCTTGATGCCCTCCTCACGCAGCTCGTCGATGGCGGACTTTGCGATACGGGCAACGGTACCGAAGGCGGTGATTATGATCTCTGCTTCCTCGCACTTGTAGGTCTCCCACATTCTCTCGTTTGCCTCGACCTCTCTGTAGACGGCCTGCAGCACCTCGTTATGTACGGAGAGCTCCTCGGTGGAGATGAAGATGGAGTTGATGACGCCGCGGAGAGCGGGATCGTCGCCGGGCTTCCAGCCGGTGCAGGCCCAGGGCTTTGCAACGGGGTCAATCTTGAAGTCCACCATTTCGGGCATCTCAACGGGCTCCATCATCTGAGCGATGATGCCGTCGGCGATGAACAGAACGGGGATACGGTACTGCTCTGCCTTGTCAAAGGCGAACATCATGATATCAACAGCTTCCTGAACGGAGGAGGGAGCGTAGGTCAGCAGGTGGTAGTCACCGTTACCGCCGCCCTTGACAGCCTGCAGATAGTCGGACTGGGATGCCTGAATGTTGCCGAGGCCGGGGCCGCCGCGCATTACGTTCAGGATAACTGCGGGAAGGCGTGCGCCTGCGCAGTAGGAGATACCCTCCTGCTTCAGGGATATGCCGGGGCTGGAGGAAGAGGTGATGACACGGGCGCCGGTGCCTGCAGCGCCGTAGACCATGTTGATAGCGGCGAC
>JABUSQ010000105.1 GCA_021442665.1 Oscillospiraceae bacterium | reverse complement strand
CTTCTCTCATCTCCCGAGGCGGTGAGGAAGATGGCAGGCATTCCTTTTTCGCTTGCCTTCTCACAGATCTCAAACCCGTTCCCATCGGGCAGGGATACATCCACGATCAGCAGCTCGTAGGTGGATTTTGTGATTGCGGCCAAGGCTTCTGCTTTGCAGTCTGCCAGTTCTACGCGGAAGCCCTCTGCGGTCAGAAATTCCGTTAACGCATCGGATATTGTTTTGTCGTCTTCAATCAATAGAATCATCATTGTTCACCCCACCGTATTATATGTTTTCTGATTACCGGAATCAAGCTTTATTCATTTGAGATAAATTGAAGCAGACTCTCATCCTTTCAATTAAATAACAAACACCCCTTGCTCCGTGAGAATCGGTCAAAGCCGTCAGCATCAGTATGAATGCTCCCGATAGGTCAGACAGCAAGCACAGACAGCATGTTCGCAGCCGGTACGGTGTGCTTGGGCTTACCCCGCCGAACATACTCTTAAGCGCAGAAAAGGCGTGACTTAAAGCCACGCCTTTTCACTATTTTTTCAATTATTAACATCACTGTTTTATGGCACCTCACCTAAAGCAACAGACCGGCGACAAACGGCATTATTTTCTTTCAGCCATAGGGATATAGCTTTCTCCTCTGTGAACGGCCTTGTAGGCGGGACGCATGATGCGGGGCGTGCTCAGCACCTCCTCCATACGATGAGCGCACCAGCCCGCGCTCCTGGCGATGGCAAATAATGGTGTATAGAGCTCTGTGGGGATTCCCAGCATGCTGTACACAAATCCGGAATACATATCCACGTTTGCGCAGACGGGCGTTGCCATTCCCTTGCGCTCCATGAGGAGCCTTCCTCCTATGCGTTCCACGTTCTCCATGAGCTCCAGCTCCCGTAGCCTGCCCTTTTCGTCTGCCAGAGAGCGTGCGTACTTTCTTATCATCACGGCACGGGGGTCGGAGAGGGTATACACCGCATGACCCAGACCGTAGAGCTTGCCGGATAAATCACCCACCTCGCCGTCAAGTAGCCTTTTCAGATACGCCTCAATCTCCTCGTCATCGTGATAATCCGAGACCTCCGCCTTGATGTGTCCGAACATTTCCATGACCTTGGCGTTGGCCCCGCCGTGGAGCGGCCCCTTTAGGGAGCCCACAGCAGCGGCAATGGCACTGTAGGTATCGGTGCCCGTTGAGGATACCGCACGGCAGGTGAAGGTGGAGTTGTTGCCTCCGCCGTGTTCAGCGTGGAGCATCAGCATCATGTCCAGAAGATGAGCCTCCTCCTCGGTATAGCTCTTGTCGGGTCTTGCCATGCGCAGGAAATTCTCCGCCTGAGACAGCTCATCCCGGGCATTGTGGATATACAGGGACTTGTTCATTATATAGTGCCGCATAACCGCATAGCAGTTGGCAACTATGGAGGGGATGCGGGCGACAATCTCCACGGACTGGCGAAGCATATTCTCCGGAGAGGTATCATCAGGACATGGGTCGTAGGCGTACAGACCCAGTATGGACCTCGAGAGCTGGTTCATTATATTACCCGAGGGAGCCTTGAATATAACGTCCTCGTTAAAGCCCGTAGGCAGCTTCCGTGCCTCGGTGATTATGTCCTTGAACCTTGTAAATTCCTCTGCGTTGGGGAGCTTGCCCATGAGCAGGAGGTATATGACCTCCTCGAAGCCGAAGGTGTTCTGAGCGAGATTCGCCTCGGCAATGTCCGAGGAGCTGATGCCTCTGTAATAGAGTCTGCCCTCCATTGGGACCTTCTCACTGTCAATAACGGTGTAGCCCTGCACGCTGCCGATGTCCGTCATGCCTATGAGTACGCCGGTGCCGTCCGCATTTCGCAGACCCCGCTTTATGGAGCTTCTGCTCACCCTGTCGGGCTGAATGGAATAGACCCCCGCTATATTGTCGTTAAGCAGCTCCAGTCCGGGAGCTATTCCGCTGTTGTATACTGCCACGAAAATCACATCCTTTTGCGTAAGCGATTGTACAACAAATCGCCGAATAATGCAAGAATTATTTTTTTAACTGGCATTTTTTCTTTTTCATGCCCAGATATAGCGGGCTGTATATTATAAATTTGCAATTTCCTAAAAAAAATATTGCATTTGTTGCTGCTTTGTGCAATAATTGGTGAGTATTAATCAAGGCAGGTGCAGCACATGATAGAACTGAACAAAAACGGAGTTTTTATACAGAACGGAGTGCCGGCGGCAGCTCCCGAAAATTTTGACAGAGACGCAGGCAGGGCTCTCACCATTGCGTATTCCGTGATGAACGCCCATAATATATCAGATGACCCGAAGCTGATGCGTCTCAGATTCGACAGCCTCATAAGCCACGACATCACCTATGTGGGCATCATCCAGACTGCCAA
>JABUSQ010000149.1 GCA_021442665.1 Oscillospiraceae bacterium | reverse complement strand
CCGTTTTTGAGCGCTCGGAAGCGCCTTCCGCAAGCCTCATACATCAGCAGATGTGTAACCGAAGCGTCAGCCGAAGGACGTTCGGTTGCAGGCGGAGGGCTTTTCAAAGGCCGTAAATTGGTCCTGGCCGGGCCGCAGGAACGCCTTCTGAATTCCGTAGGGTTTATTGAACCTTGCTGTACCGTCAGCCTCAAAGCCAAGGCTTCTGAGTATTGCCGCAATTTCACGGCTCTCCCTCGTTGTGCAGTTCGGCGGGGAAATCGCCGTGGGATGCAGGGCCTCCCGCCATATCTGGGGGATGCACACCCTGTCCCTGCCCTCGACGAATTCCGCGATAACGCCGATGCGGTAATCGTCCGTCTCCGCACTCCGCTGATGCTCCTTTATAGTCTCCGCCAGCTCCCTTCCGGCTGTGGGACTCGCCAGCTCGCTGCCGCTTCTGTATGCCTCGAGCAGCTCCGCCCAGGACTGGCGGATATCCTCCCGAAGCTCCTCCATATGCCCGTACAGATAGTCGGAGCTCTGCCTGCATACCACGGGATACCAGCGTCTGTTGCCCGTCCTGTCCGTCAGAAACTCGTGGTGATTGGTGGTGCCGATGAAGATGCAGGTGCGGTTGTGCGGGGTCGCTCTGCGGCCGTAGGGATCTCTGTATTTGTCGCACTGAGCGGACAGAAACGCCTTCGCTCTCTCCTCCGCACCGCTGCCGTCCCTGTCGGATATTGCGAGCAGCTCCTCTATTTCAACGACCCACATGCCCTGTATCGCCTCGCAGCACTGGGGCGGAGAGAAGGTCTTGAGCGTATTGTACATGCTGTCGTCCATGGCCAGCAGGCGACACAGGGTGCTCTTTCCGCAGCCCTGCTCGCCTATCAGCACCACCACAACGTCGAATTTACAGCCGCTGTCGCAGGCCCTGTTGATGCCGCCGGCAAAGAGGAGCCGGGAGCATTCACGGTTATAGGGAGTGTCCTCCGCACCCATCCACTTTATCAGAAACTCCTCCGCATGGGGTTTTCCGTCGTACTCCACGCCCTCGATGAGGCTCAGCACGGGATTGTACTCCCGCTCTCTGAGCACGGTTCTGAGGCCGTCCTCGTATTTGAGCCTGTTGTAAATACCGTACGTCTTCTCGATATAGGTGCGTGCGGCGCCGTCGTCGGCGTCCGTCCATATGACGCGTCTGCCGTCGGTGAGCCTTTCGGGGTAACCGCTCATGACGTTGAAGCGCAGGTCGGCGAATTTTGCGTCGTTTCTGATGATGTCGGCAAAGTTCTGAGCCGTTGCCTTAACGTTTCCGCCGCTGTCCCTTGCAAGCTCGAGGGCCTGCCTCGGTGGCAGGACGAAAACCTCTGTGCTCTGTGCCAGCTGAAGCACAAGCTCCGCCGCCCTTCTGTCGCCCACTGCCGCTATAAGGTCGGACACGTCGCCCTTCTCCGGCAGCTCGGGGTACACCCTTGTGAGGTCGAGGACCCTGACGGAGTCCGCAGAGGAGGCAAGGGCCCCGGCGGTAACCCGGGCGAAGCACTTTCCCACCTCGTCGTTGTCCTGAAGGATATACACGGCTCTGCCCTTAAAGAAGCCGTTGTACTCGGGGTACCACTTGCCTGCGGTTCCCGCTCCGTCCTCGGAGCAGGCGCAGAAGAAGCCCAGCCGTGACAGGTTTTCCACATCCTTTTCGCCCTCGACAATGAAGGTCTCGTGGGACTCCGGGCCCTTCACATACAGAGCGTGGGGAGCATCGCCCCGGCCCGCACGCCAGACTCCGCTGCTGTCCCCGTGCTGCCAGATGAAGCGCTTGCTGCTGTCTCTCAGCTTTCTGGTGCCGTTGGGGTAGCGATACTCCGCTATGACGGCGTCGAAGTCGAAGCCCCTGCTTTTCTGCGCCGGGGCTTTGCCGGGCATGAGGTCCTCCGTGCTCAGGCTAAGGGCGGAGACTATGCTGCCAAACTCACAGCCGGCAAAGCAGTTCAGCAGCACTCTGCCGTCCCTGCCCACGCCCACGGAGAGAGAGGGGTTACTGTCCTTATGGCAGGGGCATTTCGCCATCCAGCTGTCTTTGCCGTTTTGCGTGACGCCCTGAAGCCTGTCCAGCACCCTTCGGATGTCTGCCATCACGCACCTCCTGTATGCACGTCGGAGTCTGCGCCGAGCTGCCGCAGCAGCGCAGGGACGTTGATGTAATAGGTGCTGCCGGAGAGAATGTGCGGGACGGTACCGTCCTTGCAGCCGCTCCGAAGATAGTGCATGCTCAGGCCCGTTGTGCGGCATGCGTCCTTGATCTTCTGGAAGGGTGCGTCGCTGTTGTAGTTATAATTAGTCATTTTAATATACCACCTCCATATATAGCCTTTGACAGGCCAAAAGTTGTATGGTATAATGCAACAAAATGTGCATTA
>JABUSQ010000012.1 GCA_021442665.1 Oscillospiraceae bacterium | reverse complement strand
GCCCTGCAGCGTGAATATGATGCGGTGAGGGCGACCGGACAGAACGAGCTTCAGAGTATGGGCAGCATCATGAGCCGCTACGGTGCCGTTGAGGACGTTTCGGTCCTTGCCGGCCTGAACACAAAGCAGCTTTGTGCTTCCGAAGGGGCGACGGATGAAAAAGCACTCCGGAGAGTGTTCCTGAAAATACGCCTGTGGTCGATACTGGCGGCATTTTTCCTTGCGGATATCGTTATTCTTATTGCTCAGGCATGCTTCCTGCGTTCCGGCGCTTATCTCGTTCCCTGCCTGATATACCTCGCCGTCGCTGTGGGAGCTGCGCTTATTTGCCGCAGAAAAGGTGCCGGACTGAGCTATGACAGAGTGCTTCTCCTTCCGTCCGCAAGAGAAAGGCTTCGTCTGTACTCCGACCGCTACAGAAAACGCACGGTAAACAGCTTCCTGCTTATGGTGGGGCTGTGTTCCGTGTTTGCGGCAATCACAATAAGCGGCATATCAAAGACCACCATGAGCGGGGACGAGATGCTTTCGATGGTTATGTCCAACATCTACATCCCCGCCGCCGGGCTGTTTATCTGCATCAAGAATACGCTGTATCTGCATTTCCTGAACAGTACCGTAAGCCCGAAGCTGCGTCGTGAGGTTCGGAAATATACGGTCCGCTGCGCCCTTATATGCGGAGCATATATTGCGGCGGTCACTGCTGCGGTGCTTGCTTTCCTGAGAAAAAGCTCCAACGCATATCTTGTTCTTTATTTTGCGGGAGCCGTATTCATCCTGGTGTTCGCAGTTCTTAACCTTGACAAGCGCAAAAGGCTTGTAACCAGAAACATACGCATCAATAAGCCGAGGATAGTTGCCTTTGGCATGGCGGCAGTCCTGACCCTGTCTGTTACCGTCATGCAGAGAGACGTTTATGCGCTCACGCCCTACATTATGGGTGTTTCGGAGGTGGAGCATAAGACTCATCCGGTCAGCTATGACGAGGACACGGGAGTATACACGATAACCGCCGACAGCGGGGATTTCAGGATACTGCATCTTACGGACATACATCTCGGCGGAAGCCTTGTGTCCTCCTATAAGGATTACAAGGCGCTCCACGCCTGCTATAAGCTTATAGAGGAGACTAAGCCGGATTTGGTTATTGTCACGGGAGACATGGTTTTCCCAATGGGAATCATGTCCATGTCCCTGAATAATCAGGCTCCGGTGATTCAGTTTGCGAGCTTTATGAGAAATGTGGGCATCCCGTGGGCATTCACCTACGGAAACCATGACACGGAATCCATGGCAACGGGGACAAGAGAAGAGATATGCGCTCTGTACAGGTCGCTCTCCTACAAAAGCTCGGGGAACCTGCTCTATCCCTATGTCCAGCCGGACATATACGGCAGAAGCAACCAGATGATAAGGATAGAAAATCCGGACGGAAGTATACGTCAGGCTTTGTTCCTTCTGGACTCCAACGATTATACGGGCGAGGGCATCAACAAATACGACTGTATACATGACGATCAGGTTGATTGGTATGCGGAGCAGGTGCGTCTTCTGAGAGATGAGGCAGGAGAAACCGTACCGTCAATGTTGTTTTTCCATATTCCCCTGCAGGAATACCGTACCGCCTACGAGCTGTATGAGCAGGGCATCAGCGAGGTAAAATACTTCTTCGGAGTCGTGGGGGAGACAATGATAAATCCAATCTGCTGCTCTGAACTTCCGAGCCGGCTGTTTGAAACCGCCGTCGGGCTGGGCAGCACGCAGGCCATGTTCTGCGGTCATGACCACTATAATAATATTTCACTTGAGTATGAGGGAATAAGGCTCAGTTACGGTATGAGCATTGATTACCTTGCAATGCCGGGCATAGATAAGTCCGATGCACAGAGAGGTGCGGAGCTTATAACGATACACGGCGATTCAGGCTTTGACCTTTGTCAGATAAGGCTTTCCGATATCACATAATGATAGGCATAGCTGAAAATCACATGACCGATGCCGATCATGTGATTTTCGGTGCCGCAGCTTTATATTTATTCACATTGACATAGCCTGCGGCATATGCTATAATATTCCAAACTCTTTGCACTCTATGTACAAACTGAGCAGGCGATGGTATCCATGGGGCCGGGCCGCATAGCGGCAGCAGATAAACATCTGTGGGACAGTATATTGTTCCGCAGGTGTATTTTTTATATCCTCGGAGCGGTGAACGTGTGCATTATCGAATTGAGGTAATTGTAATGGAAGAAAACCGTAAATCTGAAATCACAAGGGAAACCGGCGGCGATAAGCGTATCGCCATGCGTGTGTCCGTGGTCAGCGTGGTGATAAATACCCTGCTGTCCCTGATGAAGCTGGCTGCCGGTATCATCGCAGGCTCGGGAGCAATGATATCCGATGCGGTACACTCCGCCTCTGATGTGCTCAGCACCTTTATCGT
>JABUSQ010000113.1 GCA_021442665.1 Oscillospiraceae bacterium | reverse complement strand
AACCGGGGAGTGATTATTTTATTGGTCGTATATAATGTCGATTATCTCCGATGGCACTGGGTCTTTCGAATGCAGCCTTTCGCTTATGAGCTTTATCACAAAGTAGCTCAGTACCAGTGCTCCGAAGGCACAGAGCATGCAGAAGCCCTCCTTCATCCCGAGCAGTGCGCCCAGACCGTAGCCGGCAAACAGCATTATGAGGGGTATAACGTATATGGCAAAGGCTCCTTTGAATATGCCCAAGGTGGGGGTCTCTATATAGACGTGCTGTCCTCTTGCCGCACCTATGGGATTTCTCACCACGGATTTCATGAGATTCTCATATTTGCACTGGCTGCAGCCCTCGCAATCGCCGCCGCAGACGCCCATACGCTCCACAACGACCTCCGCAAGTCCGTCCTCTCTTATGGCTGTGATTATAGCTTCCTGTATCATGGCATTCTCCGAAAACAGATTGAGTCAATTATACACCGCATTGAAATCAATGTCAAACACGGCTCAGAAGTACCGGGGACGTTCTCCGTCGGCACAGAAGCGGTAGGCAAGTCCCGCCGCAAGATAATCTCCGTTCCTACACAGAAGCTCATCCACACGGACGAACTCATAGCCCTCCGACATGAGAATATCTATCGCCCTTAGCACTGCAGGCACGGTTCCCTCCTTGGTGTCGTGCAGTAGTATTATCTGTCCGTCCCGTGCCTCCGACACTATCCTTTCGCATATCATGTCCTCATCGCTAATCTCCCAATCCCGGGGTGTCTCTGACCACAGCACGGCTATCATGTCTATTCTGTTGAGCATAAGCCCCGTGTAATATCCGTAGGGCGGACGGAAAAATATCGGTCTCTCCCCTGTTATGCTCTCTATTATGTCGGAGGTTTCGGCAAGCTCCTCCGCAATTTCATCGCCGCTGCTTTTAAAAAAGCTTATATGGGAATATGTATGGTTTCCCACAAGATGACCGTCAGAGTACATCGCCTCAACAAGCTCCGGATGCTTCTCCGCCTTGCTTCCCATGAGGAAAAAGCTCACCTTCACGTTCCGCTCCCTAAGCCCCTCAAGAAGCTCCTCCGTATATTTCCCCGGCCCGTCGTCAAAGGTCAGGGCTATCTGCCTGCCGCCCGCCGTATTTTCGGCGTAAATGCTCTTTTCAAAGGGAGTTGTCAGCTGAAGCACAAGCACTGCTGCAAGAAGCAGAGTAAATGCGCATAATATGTATTTAACAGCTTTTTTCAGTTTTTTCATAATTCCCGGTTCTGTGTCAGATTTATTTAAGTGATTATAATGTCATTTATAAAATACCACATCGACACTGACATTTCAAGTAAACGTAAACCCGACGGCGTATCCGTATATTTTTATACATCTTGTACGTTAAGCACGGGTTCATTCATCAAAACACCTAAATATCGTATTTGAAATCGGTGCAAATCAACATATTTTATTAATTTTTCTATTGCATTTTATTAGGAAATGTATTAACATAACAATGTATACAATAAAAGCCAAGGCACTGCTTCCCTTCGATGCGAGCATTATCTTCGCCTCGTGAGCCTTGCGTCCGACACCTTGGGTAATCTTTGATCTGATCCATCAATTTGCGCCCGCCGCGTTGGATAATCCGTCTCCCGCTGCGATGCTTACTTGTGAGTTGACCTCGGATAATCTGCCGTAATACGCTTTTCTTGTTTCTACTTTCGGAGAAAGGAGGAAAACAAACTATGACAAAAACTGCAAAGTCTACAAAGCTTCTTTTCGCTTTTGTAGTTGTTCTTTCGGTACTTCTTATTGCTGCTTTCACAATGAGCGCACAGGCAAATGCTGAAGGTCTCGACATTGAGGAGATTAGTGTTCCCAGCCTTGGCGACGTTATGAATGATGTTGCAGAGATTTTTGTAGATAACAAGGGTGGCTTCTCTCCCATTCCCGGCGAGGATGACTTCCTGTCCGATGAGGGTCACAACTTCATGGGCGGCCCCCACTGGTACCTCTACATTGCTCACTATGCACTTCTTCCCGACGACTTCACCATGACTCTCTGGTCCAACTGCTCTCTCCCTCACTACAGCCAGACTCTCACCAAGGCTGACCTGGTTGCAAGAAACGGTCTCATCCGCGTTCCCGCTGCTGTCCCCGTATTCATTTCTTCCAGCCACTCTCAGGTTAAGGGTTGGGCTATGGTCGACCCCACCATCGAAGGTGCATTCCTGGTAAATCCCGCAACCGGTCTGTGGGATCACTATGGTAACCTTTGGTGCACCCTCTGCACCATCCCTGCTCAGGCTGTCAACTATCAGCAGGTCTACAACAATACCGCTGTCATGAACGGTATCCCTGTTGGCGATCATACCCTGTACCTGCATGTCATCCTCGGTTGCGATGACGGCGATGCAGACGCTGATTGCGATGACGACGCCGATGCAGATGCAGATGCCGACGCCGA
>JABUSQ010000009.1 GCA_021442665.1 Oscillospiraceae bacterium | reverse complement strand
GTCCCGGTTGGCTTTTGCGGCAAGCTGTTCGGTTTTCCGTACCGAAAGACCACCTGCCACCACCTGCTGTGCGACTTTTATCTGTAATTCGGGAGTTGAGGCAGCAAGCAGCGCTCTGGCATGGCCTGCAGACAGCACTCCCCTCTCCACATATTCCAGCACCTCGTTCGGGAGCAGCAGCAGGCGCAGGGAATTCGTAACCGTGGGGCGGGATTTTCCTACGCTTCGTGCGGCGTCATCCTGAGTCAGACCGTATTCATCTATCAGTGCCTTATAGCCCTTTGCCTCCTCTATGGGGTTCAGATCCTCACGTTGCAGATTTTCCACCAGTGCAAGCTCGGCAACACGTCTGTCGTCTGCATCAATGACTCTGACAGGAACCTCGTCAAGCCTTGCCATGCGGCAGGCTCTCCAGCGGCGTTCACCGGCTATTATCTGATAGTAACCGCTGTCGAGCTTCCGTACGGTGATGGGCTGAATGAGGCCGTACTGCCCTATTGATTCCGCCAGCTCCTGAAGAGCCTCGTCGTCAAAGTAACTTCTCGGCTGATCTGCTCTTGGCTCAATCTTGCTTATCGGCAGATAAATAAGCTCGCCGGACTCCTCACTCTCCAATATGTCTTCACCGAAAAGTGCGCTCAAGCCCGTACCGAGGCCTTTTTTCGTGTCTTTTGCCATGTTCAGCCTCCTTGTTTAGTATAGTTTTCTTTTTTCAGAAATTCTTCCGCTAATTTTCTGTAGGCACGGCTGCCTTTACCTATTCTGTCGTAGGCTACGCCGGGTATTCCGTGGCTGGGAGCCTCCGTGAGACGAACACTTCGGGGAATTACGGTTTCATATACCTTGTCGCCGAAGTATTCCTTTAGCTCTGCCGCAACCTGCTGAGTAAGATTTGTGCGGTTATCGTACATGGTCATGACTATTCCCTGTATGTCCAGCGTGGGATTCAGCCTTTTCCTGCACATTTTAATAGTGGTCATGAGATCTGCGATGCCTTCCATCGCGTAGTATTCGCACTGCATCGGAATAAGTATGCTGTCTGCTGCGACAAAGGCGTTCACTGTCAGCAGCTCCAGGGACGGCGGGCAGTCTATGAATATGAAGTCGTAATCTGAGGCAATTGTCTGAATTCCGTATTTCAGAACGAATTCACGACTCTTTTTATCTACAAGCTGAACCGATGCGCCGGACAGCTCCTTGTTTGAAGGTATAACGTCTCCGTAGGGTGTTTTTTTGATGCAGTCCAACACGAAGGTGCCTTTAGTCAGCAGATCGTAGCAGTTGGGGCTTTCGCTTTTCTTTATTCCCATACCGGATGTGCTGTTGCCCTGAGGATCGCAGTCTATCAGCAGGACTTTTCTGTTTCGGGCTGTCAGCGCGGCGCAGAGATTGACGCAGGTGGTGGTTTTCCCTACCCCGCCTTTCTGATTTGCCACCGCTATTATTTTCGACATTTTTTCACCTCTTCCTGTCCTTTCTTCTTCTCTGCTATTATAGCAACTTGTTTGTGATATTTCAATGTTTCACGTGAAACATTTGCAAAAAATTTTATGCCCGTGACGAAGGTTTCACGTGAAACATTGGAAGCGGAAAAGCAAAAGCGCCAACGGAAGCAGTAGTTTACATAATATTTGCCGTCAACAAGGGGTATAGCAGACAATCGCACGCAACCATTACTATATATAGTGGCAGCGAAAGTGTGCGTGCACAAATTGTCGGAAGGTGAAAAAAACTGAGAAAAATCAATAAAAATCCTTGCTTTTTGGGTCTGATGTTGTTATAATATCAAACTGCGAGCGTCTACTCGCAATCGTTATTGTTCAGTCCCAAACGGCAGTAACCATCAGATGACCAACCCATCAGTCTGATAGCCGGCGTAAACCGGCGGTTTTCGCCGGAAAATCCCGTGAGGATTTTTGTTACTAAGTTATAAGGAGGTGCCACAATGCCCAACATTAAGTCCGCAATGAAGAGAGACGAGAAGTCCAAGCAGCTGCGTGCAAAGAACCGTGCCGACAAGACCGCTCTCAAGACCGTGCTGAAGAAGTTCGACGCAGCCGTTGCCGGAGCCGACAAGGCAGTTGCCGAGGAAAGCTACAAGGCAGCAGTTAAGGCAGTTGACAAGGCGGCAGCAAAGGGTCTGCTCCACAAGAACAACGCAGCCCACAAGAAGTCTGCAATGACCCTGAAGCTCAACAAGATGTAATTAAAAGCGATAAAGAGTCTGTCCAAACGGGCAGGCTCTTTTTTCGTCTCCGGCAGGAGCATAAAACCTCTGAGGCGAAAGACAAAAAAGACGGCGTGCGCTATACAATATAAAATTATGCAAATCTGAAATCCTTGTTGTACGCAAACGTACAACATCGGGGTCGGTGCAGGGTATATACGGAGGGGTATTTATTGCCCCGACTAATTCCCGCCGCACAGCCGGCGTGCTTCGGAGGTATACAATGTCACTTTA
>JABUSQ010000106.1 GCA_021442665.1 Oscillospiraceae bacterium | reverse complement strand
ACCGAAAAACCATTGATAAATCAGGGTTTTTTGTGCTTTTGTAACCATGTAACCGAATATTATATAAAAGAATTATATTACAGTATATATAGTATATAGAGTATATATATAAAAGTCTTGAAAGCACGGTTACTCGGTTACACGGTTACACGGTTACACTTTTCGGTTACGGTTGCCCGGCACTGAAAAGAGATGCTTTTTGACAGTCTGAAAGAAGCTCCGGATTTTTCCGGAGCTTCTTCATTTATCAAATTTTATCTCAAAATTAATTGAACAGATTCGCAAGTCCGTTGGATACGACGATGCGGCAGATCTCCGAGGTACCTTCTGCAACCGTGAGGGCCTGAGCGTCACGGAAAAGTCTGTTGACCCGGGAGTCCGCAGTCAGACCGCCTGCGCCGAATATCTGGCTTGCGGACTTGCATATCTCACAGCAGGACTCCGTGGCAAACAGCTTCAGCGCCGCCGCATCCCTTGTGTTGGGGAGTCCCGACGCCATGAGGGACGCCACGGAATACAGCGAATTTCTCGCCAGCATGGTCTTGGTGTAGATATCGGCAATGGGGAAGGACACGCCCTGATAGGAGGACAGGCTTCGCCCGTACAGACCGGGCTTTTCGGCTCTTGCGCAGGCTGCCTCCAGCGCCGCCTGCGAAATACCCACAGCCACCGCCGCCATATCAAGACGGCCCTCGTTCAGCACGGGCTTCACCAGCGGATAAGCGTTGTTTTCGGGACCCACCAGACAGTCTGCCGGGATGATGCAGTCGTCCATTATAATCCGTCCCATGGGCGAATTGTTAAGCCCTATCATTCTGTCCCGCTCCGGTACTTTCAGACCCGGCGCGGATTTATCCACATAAAAGAGGCTCATGCTCCTGCTCCTTTCGGAGGAGGGGCTTTTTGCCGTAACGATAAAGCCGTCCGCCACCGTGGAGTTTGTGACCCAGCACTTCTCTCCGTTCAGTATCCAGCGGTCGCCGTCCCGAACTGCGATGGTGTCCACGCCCATGGCGTCGGAGCCGCCTCTCTTCTCGGAGATTGCAAAGGCTAAGAGCAGCTCGCCTCTTCTTGCGGGGGCAATCAGCTTCTTCAGTCTGTCGCTTCCCGCCACGGACAGAAGCTCTGCGCACTGAAAATGAGGGCTGACGATGAGTCCCAGAGACGCCAGACCTCTGGAAAGCTCCTCGATGATTATGGAGCCCTCCACACCGCCGTAGGCAGCTCCCGTTCCCAGATAGGCGAATTCCGCATTGAGATAGCCTCTGCGTCCTATCTCGGCGTAGAGGGCCGAGGGAAAGACCCCCGCTCTGTCAAGCTCTGCCGCCCGGGGACTTACCTCCGCATCCACAAAGCTGCGCAGCTCCTGTCTGAGTCTGTTCTGTTGTTCCGTAAGTATATACATAGCGCCCTCCGTACTCAGTTACTGTCCTTGTTTGAGAAAATGAGCATGGCCTTGGCATAGGTCTCATACTCCGAATTTATCTCCGCCTCCAGGGAGAAGCTTCCTCCGTTCCCGCCGATGAAGCTTGTGCTCACCATAAGACCGCCGAAGCCCTCGCTCTCCTTTGGATAGAAGAAGGAGGCGCTGCTCAGGGTAAAGCTCATTATGCCCTTATATCTGAGATGCTCCGCCGCTGCGGACAGGATTATTTCGTTTGCCCTGCCGTAGGCCTCCCCGCTCTCGCCCTCGGGGACTCTCAGCTCGTATACCCTGCGGTCCTCCCCGGAGTAATCGGGCATAAGGGTGAGGCAGGAGGAAATATCCGTTCTCTTGTCGCCGCCGGTGAGCATATAGCAGCGCAGGAGATCCCGCATCTGCACGATGCCGTGCATTTTCCCCTCTTCGGCAACCACCGCAAGCTGGCCTCCCGACAGCAGAAGCTTGCCTGCCACCTCGTTTACGGTGCTGGAGGGACTCACGGTGAGTATACGTGCGTCCGGAGACACTATGCCGGAGAGCTTCTGGGAATGCGTGGAGGCGAAGGCCTTGGCAATATCTATGGAGCCGCAGAGATTCAGCTCGTCATCTACCACGGGATAGGCGTGCAGGAAGGTCATGTTGTCCCGGTAGAACCTCTGCCAGTCGGCGACTATATCATTTTTATATAAGTAGGCGGGGGTCTGTATCCAGTCCGAGATGTGTCCCTTATCCACGCCCACCGTACGGGAGGGTGACAGATTTTCCATCAGCCGCATAACCACATAGGTATCCTGAGCGGCGCAGAGGATGCAGGTGTCGTTTTTATCCGCCTTCATTATCTGATAATCGCCGGGACGGGCATTCCCCGTCAGGAGCATATGCGCCCCTTCCTGTATAATCAGCGTCTGCAGCTCCGGTCTGTTGCCCACAACGCAGAGGGTATTCCCGGGGGTACAGTGACCGAGCCTCTCCTCAAGCTGGGTACGGTCGCCGTCACATACGATTATTTTTTTAATTACGGCGGAAAGAGAGCCTTTTCCCGCAGC
>JABUSQ010000193.1 GCA_021442665.1 Oscillospiraceae bacterium | reverse complement strand
GGATAGCTATCGAAAAGACTCTCGTCAAAATCACAGCCCTCGTCGCCCTGATACACGGCGGCGTAGAAGGTGCCCGCCTCTACGAGATCCTGGAAGAAGTGACTGCCGTAGCTTAACTCCGGTCTCAGACCGTGAGAGTTGTATGCCAGCTCGCACATGCAGTCAAAATTGGATATCTCCATGAAATTAACGGGTACACCCAGACTGGGCTCAGAGGTGCCCCACCGTCCGGGACCCATGAGTATGGTGCCCTTGTTCTTGAGAACGGTGTTCAGGTCGCCTATTCTCCGCGCCACCAGATATTTCTGCTGCTGGGTAAGATTGAGATAGGGCTCCACCTTTACGAACACGCAGTATCTTATAGGCAGACACACATTGCCGCCCATAAAATTGCCGTTAATGCGGAAGAAGAAATCCTTAACTCTGGGCATGACTCCCGCCTGACCGATGCCTCTGGTTTGGAGAGGTCTGCACTGCAGGAGATTCACCCTGAAGCTTCCGTCGGCACTGAAATTGCAGGCAAATTCGATGTCAACGGGGTAATTATACTTGTGGCTCAGCAGCGCCATGATATCCGTCATGGTGTCGGTGAAGGCAGTTTTGTTTATGAGCTTGCGGAAGTTTATGATATCGGGCACGGGCTCGCCGTAAAGACCTATCTCCTGATAGCGTGCGGCGGTGGCTCTGTCCGGCTCCATGAAGAGCAGGGGATCGGTCTTTAGCTCTTTTTTGTTTATCCTGTCTGCGGGCACGGTGGTGAAGGCATCCGCCTCAAGGTCAATGACGTCCAGATTGTGCTGGGAGTACTTGTACTCGTCACCGTATGCAACCATGACGGGAGCCTTGGGGTTGTCCATGCTCAGAAGTCTTGCATAGTCGTCCGCCTCACGGTCAACGGCACGGGTACCCATGCCCATGACAAGGCGGAGCATGCCCTTATTGTCCAGCTTTGCATTTGCGCTGTTTATGTAGAGATTTTTGGAATGACCTACACCTGCAATGTGGGGATAGTAATATTTCCCGTGGCAGTCGCCGCATACACGCATGACCAACAGAGCCATCTGCTCATCGCGGTCAAGTAGGTTGCGGTCTGCGCGGTATCTGATGGCATCGTAGCTCATGGTGCTGGCGTATACGGTGCGGACAGCCTCCTCAAAATCACGGTAACGGTCCTCGAGACTGCCCTGATTGGGACAGAATACACTGTCGTACTTGCCCGCAAAGGCGTTGCCAAAGCCATCCTCCAGCAGAGAACTGGAACGGACGATGATGGGGGACTGACCGAAGTATTCCAGCATGGATACGAACTGCTCCTTGATGGAGGGCATGAAGGTGCCCGTGAGGAGCTGATCCCTGATGTTGGGAGCGCAGGTGAAATAGTCCTCCTCGTTTATCATGAGGGTGCGCTGAGACCAGACACCGTTCTGAACGGCGTAGGTATAGAACACGTCGGCACCGATGAAGTAGGAATCATGCGGCTCCATACGGGAGTTGAAAAGCTCCGGCATCTCGTCTCTGATGATATTCCGGGCAAGAAGCATACCCACCGCCTTGCCGCCTATACAGCCTGTGCCTATCTCGCGGTTTTTTATCTCCATGAGGTCCTTGGTGCTGAAATATTTGCGGCAGAGGTCAAGACGTGTGGGCTCGTTTCCCAGCAGACACTGGAGAATGTTCTCCTTGAGGCGTTTGCCGTCCTCACTGGTGGGCTCGCTGCCGTCGGCGGGGACGGAGTCAAACATGCTGTCCCAACAGTCACGGCGTTCTCCGGTTTGGGTGAATTTCTCGAAGATGGCATAGTTCTCCGCACTGGAGGTGATAAGCTCACATCTGTCACCGGATATGCGCAGGGGGAAATACATGGTTCCGGTTCGTCTGCCCTCCACCTTGGCGGGCTGAATGTATATTGTGCCGTTGCAGGTGCGGAGGTTTATGAGCAGGGGGGCAGCAGTACGGATGCGGGAGACGGTTTCATAGGTGTGCTTGCGGTACTTTATAGCCTGATAGGCAACTGCGCCCTGCTCCTGAAGGAAGGGATTGATAAGCAGGAAGAAGTTGGATATCATTAGATCTGAGAACCAGTAGTTCTGCAGGTCGGAGAGGCAGTCGAAGACGAAAAAGACGTTTTTGCCCTCGTCGCTTATGATGCGGTGAACCTGTACGGCGAAGGTCTCGAAGCCCACGTGGGGGTCAAGGTTATACTGTTTGATGTTTGCTCCGGTGGCGTTTAGAGACTCTGTGTCCATGATGGCCTCGTGGTCTGCAAAGCGTATGTAGACTATCCGCTTGCCGCTGCGGGCAATTCTTGTCATAAGCTTGGTGGCAATGAACATATAGTCGCCAATCTGGTCTATCTGCCATATCACCGTTTCTCCGAAGCGGAGGAAATCAACGGAGCTGTCCAGCCCGTCAATGCCTGTGCTGATGTACTGCTCGTTCATATTATCACTCCTTAGAATTAATCGTTTATATTATACCACATACTTACTGCATAAAGCTACCGTTTA
>JABUSQ010000140.1 GCA_021442665.1 Oscillospiraceae bacterium | reverse complement strand
AAAAAGGTATTTTTTAGTGAGTTGTCATGCGAAAATATTGCCAGCAGTGCATTTTCCTTATTAGCTCCAGCTCCTGCTCCGTGGGGCTTTCGGTAAGACTGCCGTCAGCGCGGCCCACGATACCGGTCTTTATCACGGGGCATACTCTGCGAAGCTCACCCAGATAACTGAAATAGGGGTCTAAACCGGCGGCATCGGCTAGCTCCAGCGCAAGCTCCCCGAGAAAACAGGCGCTTACTCTGCCATCGGCAGGAAGCTCGAGAGACTTCGTTGCCTCCTCCATGCTTCTGCCCTGCAGATATGCGTCGTTTGCCCAGATTATAAAGGGAGCCGTGTAGATGTCCAGCACCTGTTCGGGAGTATCGGTGGCTCCGAGGCTGAGTCCCAGCTCACCGTAGCCCTGATAGCCTGCGCCGAGATTGGGCATGTGGTCGCCGAAGAACACCAAAATATAGGGCTCGCTCTGAGCGTTCAGGTATTCCGTCAGCTCAAGGAGCATTTCAGAGGAGCATTTCAGCCCGTAAGCGTACACGGAAAGGCACTCCTCGGTCTCTGGACTTAGGGACATTGCGGTCTGAACCTGCGGCAGCTCAGAGCCGTATTTTGCATAATTGTATGCCTGATGATTCTGAATCGTCGTTGCGTAGGTTAACAGTTTTTCACCATCTGCCGTGCGAGCCTCCAGCTCCTCAACAAGCTCCGAAAGGAAGTCCTCGTCCGACCAGGTCTCGCCGTTGTCAAAGCGCAGAGATTCCATGCCCATGAAGCTCAGAGCGCTGTTGCGGTTATAAAACCAGCTTTGTCCCTGATGGAAATAGAAGGTGTCGTAGCCCTGCGACGACAGCACCGAGGCTATGGTTGGTATATTTCCGTGAAAGGTACGCAGAGCGGAATTGCTGGTGTCGCTTATGAGGTTTGTCTGCATGCCCGCAATGACATCAAATTCCGTATTGGCGGTGCCTGCGCCGAAATTTGGCACGACGATGCTGCCGGAGATGCAGTTGGGGCTGTTTTTCACCGTGAAGTAATCCTTCAGCGGCTGATCTGCATCGGCATAGGTAAAGGCGTCGCAGGCGGTCAGCTCTGTGAAGGCCTCGCACATTATCATCAGCACCTGCGGCTGCAGCTTCTGCGGCCGAGGCTCGAAGGCGTCGGCAAGCTCCCGGATCTCAGCCTCATCATAACCTGCGGGCTCATCCACGGAGTAGAGGTCGAAGTTATAAAGGAAGCAGTAGTTGAAGCCCAGCTCGTCAAAGGTTACGGTTACATTGTAGTCAACACTGACGGGGAAGGAATTGTACAGCTCACTGTCACGGTAAATGGTGAAGAAGGTACCGACGAAAATTCCCACACAGAGAAGAACGCCCAGTATGCGGGGGATAATGCGGAGCTTTTCGTTTTTGCCTAGGTATCTGCCCAGAAGGAACAGTGCCGCCGAAGAGAGTATGACAAGGGCGGCTATGCCGTAGTGCATATCAAGGCGATACTCCCCCGTCGCCTGCAGTGCCTCACGGAGAAGAGCGATGTCCGCAGGCACGAAGGGGTCGTCTCTGCCGTCTATTTTCAGCAGATTTATGTAGCTCATGAGTCCGAAGAGCAGGTTTGTGATGCCGCCTGCAAGGAAGCTGTTGCGGCATATAAAGTATGCCGTCAGCAGCGCTGCCGCCACGGGCAGGGCGTTAAGCAGAATAAGCAAGGGGTTTGCCAGCATTCCGTTCACGGTGCCGAGAAACGAGCCCGGAGCGATGAAAATGCCCATGAGCGTTACCCACGCCGTTATGGCGATAAGCTCAAGCCATGCGATTTTGTTGTGTATTTTTCGGATTTTTGTTTTCATGTCATCACTTACTATATTATAATGTATACTTATTTATTATGCTCCATTATTTCGGAAAAATCAAGGCAGGAAAAGAGTACAGCATAATTTTTGAAATAAGTATTGACACGGTGACGGTGCTGTGGTATTATATATAAGCTTTAAAGCGTAAGTAAATATCGCGGAGTGGAGCAGTTCGGTAGCTCGTCGGGCTCATAACCCGAAGGTCGTGGGTTCAAATCCCTCCTCCGCAACCAAAAAACCGTCTTATTCAGGCGGTTTTTCTTATCTTTCTGAACTTTTTCGGTAACTTTATAAAAAGGTTTTTCCATTTTATCCGTTATTGCTCTAAAAACAAAAAAGCGGGGGTTGATATTTATGCCAATTACCCCTAAAATATTAGCATCAGAACAAACCGTATTTTGCAGATAAAAGGAAGGATTGATAAAATGCCTCTTAAAAAGATAACCGACATTATTTCTGAAATAAAGGAAAATCTGCCTGACGTTGTTAGGGACAGCTGCAGAAACATACTAATTCCGAGGAATGTCACTGCAGTTCTGGAAAACAGAGGGTTACTTACCAGAAATGCAGGCGGTGGCAGACATCCCACACAGAGAGGTCGGGAGCTGGGCATTTCCACGGAGCAGAGAACAATCGCAAACACCGGAGAGAACTACATACAGGTTCTCTATAACGAAGAAGCAGCTGCTCTTGTGCACAGCTTTCTGCTCGAAGAATATCCTGCACTCGG
>JABUSQ010000165.1 GCA_021442665.1 Oscillospiraceae bacterium | reverse complement strand
TGCGGTGTATAATTCAGAAAAAAGGAGGTCGGTAAAATGAAGAATCCACCGTCGGCAGATCAGTGGCTCAGAGAGGCGAAGGCTTCCGCGGCAGCGGCAGAATGCGGGATGTTTCTCGTGCATAACGGTGTTGTCAGAGAGAGCGCCAGGGCGAAGGTGCGTCAGGGCGCAGAGGACACAAGTCCCGTCAGGGGCATGGTGTTCGGCTACGATGAGGAGAAGGTGCTCGCCGCGGTCAGGGCAGCCGAGGCAATGGAGGGCGTGGGCTGTGTCCGGGTGTGGCTCAACGAGGGTGAGCTGAAGGTAGGCGACGACATAATGTACGTCCTTGTGGGCGGAGACATACGCCCCCGGGTCATAGACGCTCTGCAGACTCTCGTAGGCAGACTGAAGAACGAATGCGTAACCGAAACCGAGTTATATTAATAAGCATACGTTGCATAAATGAAAGGACTGCCGCAAAGCTTTGCGGCAGTCGCTTATTCTTCCTTTGAAGCGGGCATCGGAGGCAGAGGATGCTTGTCGGGTATCTCCCCTCTGTCTATCATATCCGAGACCTCCTGGAGCCCTGTGCGCTCCAGCTCCTTTTCCTTGTTCCAGAGGAAATCGACCTTGAGCTCACGGTTTTCCTGAATGCGCTTTAAATTCTCGAGGTGCTTTGCGAAAACGGGTATCGCCACCGTGCCGAGGATGGCGGCGCCGTGCCAGTTGCGGGTGGTAAAGCCCCTATACAGCGGGTAAAAAACCGAGGCGGAGATGGGGACGGCGCAGAGATATCTCGTTTTCAGAAGCACAGCCGTGGCAAAGCTTATCATCACGGGGAAATCCCCCAGTGCGAGTATGGTTCCGCCGATGCAGGCAAGCCCTTTTCCACCCCGGAAATCCAACAGAGCGGGGAACATATGTCCCAGAATCGCCGCTGTGCCCGCAGTCTCTCCCGCGCTGATATAATCGGGAAAAAGCTTCTGACAGAGCTTCACCGCCGCCACGGCCTTGCCCATATCGAAGAGCATGACAAAACCGCCGGCGAGCTTGCCCTCCAGCAGCATGGTATTGGTGGCTCCGGCATTGCCTGTACCCTTTTTGCGTATGTCATAGCCCTTGCGCATACCGAGGATATACGCGGAGTTTATCTCTCCCAGCGCATACCCCACGCCAGCGGAAGCGATGGCGTTAAAAGTTCGCTTTGCGTTCTTCATCGGCACCTCGAAAAACATCTGTAATATAATGCAATTTATTATTATATTATAAGCCGAGAGCTTTTACAAGCGCGTAAGCACTGTCGCAGACGATTTTTGCACCGTTATTCAACAGGAACTCACGGGTCTTGAAGCCCCAGCTCACGGAGATACAGTCACAGCCTGCATTTTCTGCGGTCTGAATATCCACCTCGGAGTCGCCGATATAGACGCAGTCCCCGACGTTGAGCCCCATGTTCCCGATTATCTCCAGTACGGCGTCGGGAGCGGGTTTTTTACGCACATTTTCACGCTCTCCCACCACGCAGTCGAAAACACCGGGGAAGTAGTGGGCGATGAGGGGCCCGGCGGCGGAGTCCGCCTTGTTGCTGACCACGCCCAGACGGAAGCCTGCATTTTTCAGCCCTTCCAACAGCTCCGGGACACCCTCGTATACCCTTGTGGTATCCGTACTGTGCAGGGCGTAGTGCGCCTTGAAGGCGGCGAACACCCGAAGGGTCTGCTCCCTGTCCGTGCCGGGGGGAACTGCGCGCTCAATGAGCTTCAGGATGCCGTTACCCACAAAATTACGCACCTCGTCAAGAGTCCGCAGAGGCAGAGCCTCCTGCGCAAGAGCGTAATTCACCGAGGCGCAGAGATCCTCGAGAGTGTACAGCAGGGTTCCGTCGAGGTCAAAAACCGCAAGTTTTTTGTTCATTTTCAATCACCTACTTGATTTTATACGCTTTTCGGATATAATGCAATAATACATTGACTCAAAGTGTATAGATATGTTAAAATACTTTGTCAGGAAAGTTCGGCGGGGGTGCATCTATGGAACAGAAGACGATTTTAGAGGAGCTTCTTGAGGAAAGCTCTGCCAATCACGAAAAGCATAAGAAGATAGGCAGGGCGAAGCTTTGCGCTTCCCGAGAGGAATGGGAAGAGGCCGAGGCGATATATGCCGAGGTGCTGGAGGAATATCCCGAAGATGAGGAGGCACTCAAGGGAAGACTAATGCTCCGCAGAAAAATGGAGAAAGCGCAGCGCCGTGATGAAAAGATACGCCGTGACGAGGAAAAGAAAAGCAGCAGAAAAGCCTCGGGCAAGCGCAGCATTGCGCTGGTGCTGGTAGTAGTGCTTATTGTTTGTGCGGCGGCTGCGGCATTGCTGGGAGTCAGAAATCATCGGAATAAGATAGACGGACTGCATTCGGAGACTAAAGCTCCCGTGCAGCGGGTCTGCATTGCTGAATACCAAAAAACGGACGCTTTGTAAGCGTCCCTTTTTGCGCCCCTCGGGAAGGAAAAAATATCCGCACAACGAAAAAAGCTCGCCTTAAAGGCGAGCTTGTTTCGGGTAATATAACTATTACACAGCGCGGGTGACCTTACCGCTGCGCAGGCAGCGAGTGCAGGCGTAAACGTGCTTGGGGCTTCCGTCTACGATGGCCTTGACGCGCTTCACATTGGGCTTCCATGTA
>JABUSQ010000021.1 GCA_021442665.1 Oscillospiraceae bacterium | reverse complement strand
TGAAAAATTTGTTCCAAATTTTTTACCGTAAATGGGAATTCACGAGATACGAAGGAACTTCTTTTCCACCTCCCACCCCATAACCCCCTATAGTCCCCCTTCTCCCCGCCCTCCGCCCTCTCTTCACGCCGCTTTGCAGGGCTTTACTATAACTTATAAATGAACCTGCGTTGTGCAAAATAAGGGAAAACTCAGTGTATCAAGGCTGTTTTCTGCTGCCCGGTGAGCTAACACAACTAAATTAAAACAACAAACGTCAGATATTTTAGGGCTAAGTGACAAAATTTTATCTTGTACTTGAAATAAAAAAACTGTCATGCTATAATTTACACTCAAAGTATTATGTGCTTAGTCTGCGTATAGGGTATTTTCTATGCGCGGCTTATGAATAAAGGAGTTTTCAAGGTGAAAAGAGTCAAGGTTTCCAACAACGTTATCCGCCGTCTTCCCAGATATCTGCGCAAACTGGACGAGTTGGCAGCGGCAGGAGTAAGCCGCATCTCCTCCGGCGAGCTGGGACGTCAGCTTGGACTCACTCCGTCGCAGATTCGTCAGGACTTCAGTTGCTTCGGCGAATTCGGTCAGCAGGGCTACGGATATAAGGTTACGGCTCTCCGTGCGGAGATTGCAAATATCCTCGGCATGGACAGAGGCTACACCGCCGTGGTCGTCGGCGTCGGCAACATCGGCCGTGCGCTCATGTGCAACTTCGACTTTGCGCAGTGGGGCTTTACCCTCAAGGCAGCATTTGATGTCAAGCCCGAGCTCATCGGTACCGAGGTCGAGGGCGTTCCCGTATACCATGCAGACGAGCTGGAACGGTACCTTACCGAGAATCATGTGGACGCCGCCGTGCTCTGTGTGCCCAAGCAGCTTGCCGTGGCAAACACGGAGCGCATCACCAGGTGCGGAGTGAATGCCATCTGGAACTTCACCAATATGGAGCTCACCGCTCCCGAGAGCAGCACCATAGTGGAGAATATCCATTTCTCGGATTCTCTGCTGTCTCTCAGCTACTTTATCTCCGAGGATCTTGACGAGAAGGCTGCCCGTGCGGCAAGAATAAATAAGTAAGGATAAACGACCTTTAACGGCGGGTGCTTTGCCCGCCGTTTTGTTTTAAGGAGCATACCATGTCAGATACCATAGCCGCCGTGTCCACAGGCACAGCCGTCTCCGCCATCGGCATATTAAGGCTCTCCGGCGACGGCGCAATAGATATAGTCAATAAGCTGTTCAGACCCCGCTCAGGCAGAAAAATGTCGGAAAGCCCCGACAGAAAGCTGGTTTTCGGCACTCTCTGCGACACCGACGGCGAGACTCTGGACCTCTGCCTCTGCACGGTGAGCCGGGCTCCCGACAGCTATACGGGGGAGAACACCGCGGAGCTTCAGTGCCACGGTTCTCCCACGGTTCTGCGAGCGGCACTGGACGCAGTGTTCGCTTTGGGAGCGCGTCAGGCTCTGCCCGGGGAATTTACCAAGCGGGCCTTTCTGAACGGCAGAATGGACCTGAGCTCCGCTGAGGCCGTGGCGGATATAATTGACGCCGAGACCGCAGAAGCGGCAAAGAACGCCGCAGGCCAGCTTGCGGGAGCAATCTCCGCCAAGGCAGAGAGGATATACGGCAGTCTGGCAGATATATCCTCCCACTACCATGCCGTGCTGGATTACCCCGACGAGGATATAGAGGATTTTGTGCTGTCGGGCTACGAGAGAGACATTACCGAAGCTATTGACACCCTGCGCAGGCTCCGGGACAGCTATGCCGGAGGAAAAATACTGCAGGGCGGCGTCCCCGTGGCCATCGTCGGCCGTCCCAATGCGGGGAAAAGCTCCCTGCTGAACAGACTTTTGGGCTATGAAAGGGCCATCGTCACTGATATCCCCGGCACAACGAGGGACACAATCGAGGAGAAGCTTCGGCTGGGCAGCGTGCTTCTGCGCCTGACTGACACGGCGGGTATCCGCAGCACCGAGGACGCCATCGAGAAAATGGGCGTGGAGCGCAGCCGCAGAGCGGCAGCGAACGCCGAGCTGGTGCTCGCGGTGATAGACGGCAGCCGACAGCTTCAGCCGGAGGACGCGGAGATACTCAGGCTTGCGGAGGCTTCGCCCAAGGCTATAGTGATAGTGTCTAAATCTGACCTTCCTAAAACGTGCATTTTGCCCGGGACAAGTCTCCCTGTTGTTGAGCTTAGCTCTGTGACCGGAGCGGGTATGGAGAACCTTGAGGCGAGGATAAAGGAGCTCTTCCCCCTGCCTGCCGTACCCGCAGGAGAGATACTCACCAATGCCCGTCAGGCGGACGCCGTTAAAAGGGCGCTGGAGTATATGGAGGCAGCCCGCAGTGCCATGAGCACGGGCTGTACGCCGGATATCGTCCTGACGGAGACCGAGGGAGCCATGCAGGCACTGGGTGAGCTCACGGGACGCAGTGTTCGGGAGGACGTAACGAACCGCATCTTCAGCCGCTTCTGCGTGGGAAAATAAAAGCCGTCCGAAGACGGCTCGCTGCTGCGGGTCTGAAAACGAAAAAGAAAGTTAACTGAAATTAACCAACTGACTTCGCTTGAAGAATGTCAAAAAGCCTCGCAGAGTTCGCGCTGTCAGGCGCAGAACGGAGTGCGAAAAATTCGTCAAAGAAGCCAAAATGACTTCTTTGACGAA
>JABUSQ010000166.1 GCA_021442665.1 Oscillospiraceae bacterium | reverse complement strand
CGCAGGAAATGACCTGTCGTGTGGTACTGGTATACGGGCTCCCACTCCCAGCAGGGCTCAAACCAGATATCCACATCGTTGTCCATTGTGCGGATATACTGGGAGAAGTCGCCGTCGTAGCAGATGTCCATGGCGACCTTGACGGGCTTTCCGTTGACATTTATCTCAACGACCGGGAGCTTACCGTCACCCTTGACATAGTAAGAGGTCTCGATTACGGGAACAAGGAAGCTCTTTTCGTAGTCTGCCAGTATTTCGCCCTCATTTGAGATAAACACCAGACCGTTTGTACCTAAGCCGTCTTCCGTGGAATAGGTCTCGATGGGGACGAGAGCGAAGACATTGTTTTCTGCCGCAAGGTCCTTTATCTCGGCAATCAGGTCATTGCGCTCAACGTCGGCAACGCAGAAGGCCTCCTCATTGTAGGCTACGATCTCCGCACCGAGGCCCACTGCTTCTGCGAAGGTTTTCTTCAAGGAAGCAACGTTTTTATCGTAGGAGACATTTACCCACTCCCCGTCAACAAGCTCAAGCTCGGGTCCCAGTGCCATTGCGACCTTGACGGACTCCTTGCCGTAGTCATCGTTGGCGGCAAGCTTTACGCCGCCGTAGACGTTGACGATAAGAATAAGCACCAGATAAATCACCACCGGCTTCTTTACGTCTGCCCAGACGAAGCCCTTCTCGATAGCATAGGCGGCAACCGTCGAGAAGGCAGCGATAAATGCGCTCAGACCGAAGGTACCGATGATATCCGCAATCTGGATGAACACAAGGTTGGCGGTCTGGGTGTAGGCAAGGTTCTCCATCATCGTGAAGTTGATTAAGGAGATGAACAGCTCAACTGCCGCAACGGCAAGGGGAAGTACAAGAATGCCGAGCTTCCCGTTGATTTTTCCGTAAAGAATTCTGTCCAGTATAAAGGGCAGGTAGGTGATGACTGCGTATATTGTGTTAACAGTCAGCGCAACCGTAAGAATTCCCGTGCCGAGCGCGTTGTAGAACTTTATGTTTACAACGACGCAGTAAGCCAGAAACGAAATGACCGTGCCGAGACATTTCTTTGAGAAATGACGGTTAAAAAGCACAAAGCACAGCGGCCATACAAAGGCAAAGAGCGCAACATTGGAGGTCGAGCTTGAAAACAGACAGGTCACGGTGCCTATTACAAGAACGAGCCACAGCAGCTTGGAGTCAAACTTTTTCATACAAATCCCCCTCATAATACACTTTTTCAAATTTGCCGCAGCGGAAACACCCGGTTCCCGCAGCAGCAGAGATTTATTATAGCGCAGGGCGTTTATTTTTTCAACAGCTATGCATAATTTAATTGCAAAAAACGCAGAGTGTGAAAGTAAAGATTCCTTGCATTGTTTCCCGATTCTTGCTATAATACTTTTAATATTGAATGCATTTTGTGCTCCGCGGCGTAGGTCGCAGCAGGGCATTGTGCGGCAGACGTCATCAAGGAGACAGGTATATATTTATCAAGCATATAGAGGAATGCTAAAATGAAGATTTCAGAGAAAAAAACCGTCAGTAAATATACCCTGTATGTCGGGCTGAACGACAAGGACACGCACGAGCAGAGGCTTATCATGGACAGAGTTGTTTCTCTCGTCATCTGGGCCTCCAACGGCTATAAAAGTCCGATAACCGGTCAGTCGGGCTTCGGCACCTATTACAGCGAATCCGGGGAGCAGGTAAACGAAAAAAGCATTGTTATTACGCTTGTTGATGTCAGTGAGGAGCTGGCGCACGAGATTGCCGCCGATCTCTGTGCTTTTCTGAATCAGGCGGAGGTCATGATTACCAGAGAGAACGTAGAGCGGTATTATCTGCAGGAAACCATTGAAGCCAACAATACACCGTTAGTATAAAAAACTTGGTATTCTTAAGGGGGCAGCAGTATGTTTGAGCTTAATTTTTCAAATAAAAACTATATCGTAACCGGCGGTGCCGGAAGTATCGGCCGCTCAATCGTAAACGGAATTATCGACAACGGTGGCAATGTCTACTGCCTCGATATTGATAAGGCTACTCTGGATGAAATGGCAGGCGAGCTTCCTGCGGAAAGGTTTCATCCCATGTGCGTTGACCTGTCCTCCCCGGAGCTGATACGCAGCACCTTCGACGGCATTATAAGCGGAGCCGGTCAGATACACGGGCTTGTAAACTGCGTGGGTGTAATCAGCATTGCCAGATTCCACGAGCTTTCTCAGGCTGAATGGGACAGGATAATAAACATTAACCTCACCTGCGTTTTTGCCGCAACTCAGGCCGTATATCTGCACATGATGGAAAACCGTTACGGCAGAATAGTAAACGTATCGTCTATCGCAGGCAAAATGGGCGGCGGCATTATGGGCAGAGGCGCTTATGCCACCAGCAAGGCGGCCCTGAACGGTCTTACTAAAGTAGTGGCAAAGGAAGGCGGGCCGTATAACATCTGCTGCAACGCTGTATGTCCCGGCTGGACGGACAGCAGAATGGTGAATGACATCATGTCCCCGGAGGACGCCGAGAGAGTCGCAAACATGGTTGCCCTGCACAGAAACGGCTCTCCCGATGAAATGGCAAACCCCGTGCTGTTTTATCTGAGCGAGCTGGCCTCCTTCGTAAACGGCGAGGTCAGCGATGTTGACGGCGGAACGGTCTACGACTAATCGGCATCAGCGGCAGCGCT
>JABUSQ010000013.1 GCA_021442665.1 Oscillospiraceae bacterium | reverse complement strand
TATTGGTAAGAGGATCACCGTCGTACATCTTGTTGCCGCTTTCTGCGGTCACAAGAATCTTGGTGTCGATCTTGGTAACTGTGAGGGTTCCGGGAACGACGGAGATATTGTAGTTATCTGCCTTGGTACCGGGCTTGAGCTCGTACTTGAAGGTATTGTCAACGCTGCCCGCATTGGTGATGGAAGCGAAATCCTTGTAGCTTGCGCCCTCGCCTGCGGCGAAGCCGTCTCCGCCGGCGGTAACAACTTCCTTGGTGAGGGGATTGCCGTCATAGGTCTTGCTGTCGGTGCCGGAGGTAAGAACCACGTCACGCTTGGTGACGGTGAGCTTGCCGTCCACGGTGACGATGTTTGCATAGTTGGGGGTGACGTCGTCGCCGTTAGCGTTCACAATCTTGTAGGTGACGACCTTGTTGGCTGCAGAGCCGGCATCGACACGGCTGCCCTCTACCAGAGCCTCGACCTTGTCGCCGTCTGCCAGCTTGCCCTTTACGGTAAAGCCGCCGTCGGTAAGAACTTTGCCGTCGTACATCTGGGTTTTGCTGTTGGCAATGATCTTGATGGTGTCGGAAACGGCACTGACGGTGAGCTTGCCGTACTCAGTCTTTATATTGTAGTTAGCTGCCTTGGTACCCTCGTTGAGAGTGTACTTGAAGGTATTGTCAACGCTGCCTACATCGGTGATGGAGGCGAAGCTGTTGTAGCTTGCGCCCTCGCCCTCAACGAAGGCACCCTTGGTAACGGCGACCTCTTCCTTGGTGAGAGGATTGCCGTCATAGCCCTTGCTGTCGGTTGCGGAGGTAAGAGTCACATCCAGCTTGTTCACCACAAGCTCTCCGGTCTTATAGGTGACCTTGTACTGCTCGGTGACGTTCTTGCCGTCCACGGTGATAACGGGGGTACCGCTGAAGGAGCCCTTGTAGGTATTTGCATCGGTGCCCTTTGCGGAGTAGCTTACGCCGCTGACCGCGGAGGCATCAATTCCGTTTACGGTGAAGGTGGTGACGCTCTGCAGCTTGCCGTTGTAATCAACGGTATTGCTGTCGCCGATGAGGACTATCTCGGTCTGGGGTGCGTACTGAGCAACGTAGGTGACATTGCCGGTGACCTTATCGGCGATGACGGGCTGCCAGCCCACGAAGTAGTAGCCGCTGTCTGCTGTGACTGCGGGAGTGGGACGCTCAGCCGTAACGGTGGGAGACCACTTCTTGATGTTCTCGTATTTGACCTGAGCATCGCCGCCGTTCAGCACGCCGTGGTCACCCTTGACATAGGTCACGGTGTAGCGGCTGGTCTGTCCCTTGATACCGGGCACGGGGAATTCGAATTCCTCGTCATCGTTCCACTTGAGAACGGTGACACCGTTTGCGGGATAGGTCTTGGACTCATCGAAGCCCTCTGCGTCTGCGTCCAGAGTAACGGTGTAGGTGAGAGTATATTTATATGTATAGGTGCCGCCGCTGACAACGGGGTCGACCTGCTTGAGCACCCACTTATATCCGTTTTCGGTGATTTCATCAAACACACCGGGATATGCCTTTACGAACATGCCCATGGGGTCGAGGACCATGGCGCCCTCGCCGGAGCTGCCTGTCTCCTCTTCGATGCTCTGGCTGATCTTCTTAAACACCTCGTACAGCTCATCGGCGTCCTCTGCATTGTAGGCGCAGCCGGAGCTTGCGATGCTGTCTCTCAGGAAGTCGCCTACCTTGGGACCGCCGCTGTAGGTGGAGTCGTTTGCAACACCGAAGCAGACGGTGTAGACCTTGGCATTGCTCCTGAGGGTTGCGGCTGCCTTGGCTGTCTCGCTGTTAATCGTGCTGCTGCCGCTGCTGCCGTTGCCGCCTGCTGCGCCGCTGCCGCTCTTTCCGTAGTAGGTGGGAGCGCCGTCGGTAAGTGCGACCGTAAAGTAATTCTCCTTAGCAACCGAGGAAATGGCGGTGGAGGAGAAAAGGCCGTTTGCGGATACAAGTCCCTGCTGGAGGTTTGTGCCTCCGTCTGCGGACAGACCGTTGACGGCGTTCTTAGCCGCATTGTAGCCGGAGGACGTGGAGACGTCCACCCAGTTCAGTACAACGGTGCTGAGCGTACTGAACTTGACGACCGCCACATAGCGGCCGCTTCCCTCGGTGGTGCCCTTGTAGCTGTCAAGGAAGTTTACCGCAGCAGCCTTTGCCGCATAGATGCGGGTCTGGTTGGACTTAACACTGTTGTCAGCCATAAATCCGGATTTGTAATATGTGCAACCGGAATTATGTCTGCTTTCTCCCTTGCACTTTGCGCAGTAGTCCATGGAGCCGGACACGTCTATGACCAGAACGGTTGCCGCAGCTCCGGGGGGTAAAATCTCCTTGGAGCTTACTGCAGTAACTCCAAGTGTGATATCAAAGGTATTATTACCCTTGTCGACGGCGGTTTTGCTCAGTGTGAGCTTTGTGCCGTCCTCGGCTTCATATGACGCAGAGCCGGTGCCGCCTGCCTGCCAGACGCCGTCTCCGTCATAATAGCCGTTTGTTGTATTTCCGCTGTCAGCCGCCAGTGCAGTGGCGGGGAAAAGCGTAAGAACCATGCACAGCAGCATGATAACGGAAAGTACACGCTTTCTCATGAAACAATTCCTCCTGCATCTCAATTTGATAATAATGGTAATTATAATTATACCACATTATTATTTAGGGTAATTCTACACCATATATAATCAAA
>JABUSQ010000159.1 GCA_021442665.1 Oscillospiraceae bacterium | reverse complement strand
GAGGATGCATATTGCTTATACAAAACTGTTTAAGTTATGGCTTCCATCGTAGAGTGGGAATAATTTCACTGTCGTGAAAACCCCTTGATATTCAATGATTTTTGCCATGCCTATGCCCACCGCGGCAACGAAATGGCAACACTTTTCTCATTATCCAAAGAATAAGAGCTAACTGATTTTTTACGAAGTCAGTTAGCTCTTTTTTGTTTATTACTTCAGCCGGTCTCCCAGTGGTTTCACCAATGCAACGGACAGCGCCTGTGAAGGAACCTTTGCCCGGATGTGTGTGGTGTCATATTTCGGGAAGTAGCGGCACCAGTGCTCGTAATCGTCCTCACTGATCTCACCGGAGTTCAGCTTAACCTTCTGCTCCTGCCATGCGTAAAGAAGCTGCCACAGCTCAGCGGATTTTACGCCCTTGCTTTTATCCACCCGCAGGCAGATTTCTCCATCAATGTCTGCGACTGTAAGGCCATACATGTCGTTTAAGGCAAACAATGTATGCATCAGACCGATCTCGCTGTCAATATCCGGTACGGCAAGGGCTTCGGGACAGACATCCAATGCAGCAGCAAGCGCGGCAGTCACGTCAGCCTTGGGAGATCGGGTGCCTACCTCATACTGTGCCAGACGCACATCGGCACTCTTCTCGGGAAAGCCGATAAGCTGTCCGAGATACTTCTGAGTCATACCCCGTAGAGTGCGGAAATAGTGGATTCTTTCACCAATAGCCATAACATCGTAGCTCCTTGCGTTTCATTCTGAAGATAATATAGCATATATGCTTAGTATATGTCAAGCTAAATTAAATAAATTTGTTTAATATTTTTACTTCAGCCCCATTGACATAAACAAATATGTTTAGTATAATGACGATAAGCTAAGCTAATATGCTTAGCGTAAATTGAATAGCCGCCGTACATCACGGTAATGGTGTATCCGCCCGGGCAAATCGGAAGGCGGCAAGAAAGTATTCCGACACGAAATAAGTATTTTACTATCGGAGAAGGGAGGTATGCCGATGGGTGAGAATACCTTTATGCGGGTCGATGAAGTAGCAAAGGAGCTGGATATATCCAAATCCTATGCCTACAAAGTCGTCCAACAGCTCAACGCAGAGATGCGGGAGCAAGGGTTCCTGACGATCTCCGGGAGAGTCAACAGGAACTATTTTATGAGGAAGTTTTGCTACGGAAAGACAGAAGGGAGAAATGCCTGATGGCAGTTTATAAGGAAGAAAAGACCAATACCTGGCGGGTCATTTACCGCTATACAGATTGGAGCGGAGAACGTAAGCAGTCACAGAAGCGTGGCTTCCCGACAAAACGGGAGGCACAGGCCTGGGAACGGGAGCAGCTCAACAAGCTCAGCGGCGATCTGGATATGAAGTTCAAGAGCTTTGTCGAGCACTATTGTGAGGATATGCGGACACGGCTCAAGGAAAACACATGGGCTACTAAGGAGCATATCATCCGCACGAAGCTGGTTCCATATTTCGGAAATCTGAAAATGAATAACATTACCGCACAGCAGATTATCACCTGGCAGAACGAGCTGATCAATCATCGGGATGAAAACGGGAAGCCTTTTTCTCCGGTGTACCTGCGCTCCATTCAGAGCCAGCTCAGTGCCATCTTTAATCACGCAGTTCGCTATTACAACCTCAAGGAGAATCCGTGCAAGAAGGCAGGCGGTATGGGAAAGAAGAAAAATCGTGAGATGCTGTTCTGGACAAAAGATGAGTATCTGAAATTTTCTGAGGCGATTATGGACAAGCCCATGAGCTTTTACAGCTTCGAGATGCTTTACTGGTGCGGCTTGCGGGAAGGCGAGCTGTTGGCACTGACACCGGCAGACTTTGACTTTGAAAAGCGTACGGTAACGATCAGCAAATCCTACCAGAGGCTGAATGGTGCGGATCTTATTACCACGCCGAAAACGGAAAAGAGCAACCGGACGATCACGATTCCGATGTTTCTGGCAGATGAGATGCAGGATTACCTGTTCAGCCTCTACGATGTTGGCGAGGATGACAGAATGTTCCCTGTTACAAAAAGCTACCTCCATCGGGAAATGGATCGCGGCTCCGAGGCAGCAGGCGTTAAGCGAATCAGGATTCACGACCTTCGGCACAGTCATGTGAGCCATCTGATTGATCTTGGCTTTTCTGCTACAGCCATTGCCGACAGGGTCGGACATGAAAGCATCGACATCACTTATAACTATGCCCATCTCTTCCCGTCCAAGCAGGCAGAGATGGCAGATAAGCTGGATATGGAGAGAGGAGAAGAATATGTCCGCTAAGAATGTTGATCGTCATAATCGCTTCAGAAGCGTTACAGTAGGTTTCCGGGTATCGCCAGAGGAACAGACAGAACTTGACAGGGCGGTTTCCCTGTCGGGTCTTACAAAGCAGGAATTCTGTTACCGTCGGTGTATGGAGCGTGACATCGTGGTGCAGGGCAACCCAAAGGTGTACAAGGCGCTCAAAACGCAGATGGCTGAGATACTATCCGAGCTGAAAAGAATATGCGCAGGCGACAGTGTTCAGCCGGAGCTGATAGAAACAATCAAGCTGATTACCGTCACTATGGACGGATTGAAAGGAGAAGATGCGAATGGCAGATAAAATCGAAATGACCGCTCCCGTTCCGGCTGTTGGCGCAGCCGGGGAGCAGCCATCTCAAAACTCAGTTACTGATATTATAACCGGCACAAACGAAGAAATCAATAGTCCGGAGGACGATTTTGAGGCAAT
>JABUSQ010000101.1 GCA_021442665.1 Oscillospiraceae bacterium | reverse complement strand
GTCGGCATGGCGGCAAATATGATAGGCGTGAAGAAGAACATCATCGTGGTCAACATGGGCATTCTGAACATGGTCATGTTCAACCCCGTTATCACGAAGAAGGCAAAGCCCTTTGAAACAGAGGAGGGCTGTCTCTCCCTGACCGGCGTCCGCAAGACCACCCGCTATGAGGAAATCACGGTGGAGTACCGGGACATGAGCTTTAAAAAGCACACCCGGAGCTTCACCGGCTGGACAGCCCAGATCATCCAGCACGAGGTGGACCATTTGAAGGGGATTATTATCTGAGAGACAAACAGGAATTTGTGACGTATAAGAGTGATATGGGCTTTTGGATTTTTATGTTGATAATGACGCTACTCACACCGATTACAATGATTGTATTAGGGACAATTTTCATAAAGAGACCGCCAGCAAAAGTAAATAAAATATATGGATATAGAACAAAAATGTCCATGCAGAATATAGATACATGGACGTTTGCTCATCATCACGCAGGTCGAATTTGGCTTGTTACCGGCATCATAATCGCTATACTGTCTGTCGTAGTAATGGCTTTGCTATTTAACAGAGACAAAGACACGGTTGGATGTATTGGTGGAATAGTAGTCCTTCTGCAATGTTTGTTCATGTGTTTCACAATTGTGTTCACTGAAAGCGCATTAAAAAGAAAATTTGACAAATATGGAAGGAAACGATAACTATCAGTTTGTCTAAGCTGACAACTCCCAATTTGTCGAGAGGAATAACCGATGACGATTCAGCCGTGGAAGGCAAAGCTTCTTCACTGCTATGCCGCCGGGCAGCACAGCCCGCAAGCTGCTATACGGAGCAACAGTATAATTAATCGGATTAAATAAAAAACGGAAATATCGGAGGAATGAGATGACAGAGCGTATAAGCTTCCGCTATGCGGAAAGAAAAGATGTGAGCTTGATACTGTATTTCATCATTGAACTGGCAAAGTATGAAAAGATGGAAGACGAAGTAATCGCAACGGCGGAACAACTGGAAGAATGGATATTCGATAAGCAGAAGGCAGAGGTTATTTTTACCGTTGCCGATGGAAGAGAGGTTGGGTTTGCGCTGTTCTTTCACAGCTTTTCAACCTTCCTCGGAAAAGCGGGAATGCATCTGGAGGATCTGTATGTTCTGCCCGAGTTTCGCGGGCTCGGCTACGGAAAAGCAACCTTAAAAAAGCTGGCTGAAATAGCTGTTGAAAGGGACTGCGGACGCTTCGAGTGGTCGTGCCTTAACTGGAACAAGCCAAGCATAGATTTTTATCTTTCTCTGGGAGCGGAACCGATGGACGGCTGGACGGAGTTTCGTGTTGCGGGAAATGCTCTGAAGAAGCTGGCGGAATAACGTTGCAGGTTTAACCGCGGAGCTATTGAATTGCTCTTCGGATTTATAAAGCGAAGTAAAGAACGATAATAACTCTGCAGGGATGTTGACAAATCAACATCCCTGTGCTATTATTCGAGATGTTGAATTATCAACATCTGAGGTGGTGAAGTTTTGATAGACAGATTTGAAAAATTCTCACTTGCCATTTCGGAGCTGAACCGAAACTGGCACAGGATTGCAGCGGAGGAGATGGAGGCCTACGGGCTAAAAAGCTCCCATGCGGTGTATCTCACAGCTCTTGCCCGAAGCGGGGAGGGGCTGACGGCCCCCCGGCTATGCGAGATTGTCGGTAAGGACAAGGCGGATGTTTCACGGATGATGAATATTCTCATCCTGAAAGGACTTGCAGAGAAAAAAGGCGGGCATCATAACGGTTACGGCGGCGCCTTCACGCTCACGAAAAAGGGCAGGGAGGCGGCGGAGCAGGTCAGTCGCCGTGCGGCTCTCGCCGTAGAACTGGCGGGTCAGGATCTCAGCCCGGAGAGCAGGGAGAATTTTTACGAAGCACTGGACAGTATAGTCAGACGACTGAGGGAGCTTTGCAGAGACGGGCTTCCCCGGGCATGAAAGGAAAAGAAATGAGCGTTAGAATAATAGTCGACTCCGCAGCGGATATGCCGGAGAAGGAAAAGAGCCTTGTCACTGTCGTCCCCCTGAGCATATTTTTCGGCAGCAGGGAATACACCGACGGCGTGGACATATGCCACAGAGAGTTTTATGAGAAGCTTGTGGAGAGCGACACTCTGCCCTCCACAAGCCAGCCCAGCCCGGGCGCATTTGAGGCGGTGTACGGGGAGTTATGTGCAGCGGGAGATACCGCCGTGGTGCTGACTCTGTCCTCAAAGCTCTCCGGCACATATCAGAGCGCGTGCATAGCGGCGGAGGATTACAAGGGCAAGATATTTGTGGTGGACACGGAGAACGTCTCCATAACCGAGGGTATACTCGCAAAAAGAGCCCTGCAGCTCAGAGACGAGGGTCTTGGGGCAGAGGAGATATTCGATATACTTGAGCGGGAGAAAAAGTGCGCCTGCCTTATTGCCATGCTGGATACGCTGGAATATCTGAAAAAGGGCGGGAGAATATCCAAAACGGCGGCTGTCGCAGGCGGAATACTCAACATCAAGCCCGTAATTACCATAAAGGACGGGGAAATAGCTGTTCTGGGCAAGGCGAGAGGCTCAAAACAGGGCAACAATATGCTGGTGAGCGAGCTTGAGAAGTCGGGCGGCATAGACTTTTCCATGCCTATCCTGCTGGGCTACACCGGACTCAGCGATGCTCTGCTGAATAAATATGTGGAGGACAGCAGCAGCCTGTGGAGGGAGCACCGCAGGGAGCTTAACAGCACTCTCATAGGC
>JABUSQ010000123.1 GCA_021442665.1 Oscillospiraceae bacterium | reverse complement strand
CTCATCGTCTTCGCCGCAGCCTCCATGACCGAGACACTCACCGAGCTCAAGGCGGTTTATGAGGCCGATAACCCCGGCGTCACCGTCACCTTCAACTTCGACTCCTCCGGAACCCTCAAGACCCAGATTGAAGAGGGAGCCGCCTGCGACGTGTTCATTTCCGCAGGCCAGAAGCAGATGGATCAGCTCGACATCAGCGCAGACCCCGCCGTAAACACCGACGGTCTTGATTTTGTAAATGCCGACAGCAGAATCAACCTGCTGGAGAACAAGGTGGCTCTGGTGGTTCCCGAGGGCAACCCCAAGGGCGTAGAGAGCTTTGACTGGCTGGCAGATGCTCTGGAAGCAGGCAGCGTGTTCATGGCAATGGGCAACAGCGACGTTCCCGTGGGTCAGTACACTCAGAAGATTCTCGCCTTCTACAGCCTCGATGAGGCCGCTCTTGCCAATGCCGGCACCATCACCTACGGCACCAACGTGAAGGAAGTAACCACTCAGGTGGTTGAGGCTTCCGTTGACTGCGGCGTTGTCTACTGCACCGACGCATTCTCCGCCGGACTCACCGTGGTGGACACCGCCACCAAGGATATGTGCGGACAGGTCATCTACCCCGCCGCCGTCATGAAGAACAGCGCAAATCCCGAAGCAGCTCAGGCATTCCTTGACTTCCTCACCACCGAGGCAGCCATGGAGGTCTTCCAGGGCGTCGGCTTCTCCCCCGCAGCATAAAATATTAAAAAGTCAGACTGCACCAAAGGGTGCAGTCTGACTTTACGGAGCAGAACAATGGTTTTTGATTGGTATCCCCTGTGGAACACCCTGCGCATTGCCGCCATAAGCTGCGTTATCGTGTTCTTTTCGGGCATATTTTTTGCATATTACGCCGCAAGACTGCCCCGCACCGTGAAGGGCATTCTGGACGTCGTCCTCACTCTGCCGCTGGTGCTGCCGCCCACCGTCTGCGGATATTTCCTGCTGCTTGTCTTCGGGGCAAAGCGTCCCGTGGGCATTTTTCTCATGCAGTTCGGCATAAAATTCGTCATGACCTGGTATGGCGGTATCATTGCCGCCGCCGTCGTTGCCTTTCCGCTGATGTACAGGACGGCACGGGGCGCCTTCGAGAGCTTTGACAACACTCTCGCCTATTCGGGTCAGACTCTGGGTCTGTCCGACACCTTCATCTTCTGGCGTATAAGAATGCCCGCCTGCAAACAGAGCATTCTTGCCGGCACGGTGCTGGCATTTGCAAGGGCCCTGGGTGAATACGGAGCCACCAGCATGCTCATAGGCTATACTCCCGGAAAAACCGCCACAATCTCCACCACGGTGTATCAGCTCTGGCGCACAAACGACGAGCGGGGAGCCCTGTTCTGGGTTCTTATAAATCTTGCCATCAGCACGGTGGTGCTGCTCATAGTCAATCTCCTTGAGAGCAGACAGAAAGCGGCGGTGAAAAAATGAGTCTTTATGTTGATATTAAAAAACAGCTCGGTGATTTTTCGCTGGACGTGAAGCTTGAGACCGAGGGCGGTACGCTGGGCATGCTGGGGCCCTCCGGCTGCGGAAAAAGCTATACCTTAAAGTGCATCGCAGGTATCGAGCGGCCGGACAGCGGAAGAATAATTCTCGACGGAGTGACGCTGTTTGACAGCGAAAACGGCATTGACCTGCCGCCGCAAAAGCGTCATGTAGGCTACCTGTTCCAGAATTACGCCCTTTTTCCCAACATGACCGTGCGGCAGAACATCCTCTGCGGTCTAAGGTATGAGAAAGACCGCAGGGAGCGCGTCAGGCAGTGCGATGAAATGATGCGGCTGCTCATGCTGGAGGGGCTTGAAAACCACAAACCGAGCCAGCTTTCCGGCGGTCAGGCACAGAGAGTGGCTCTCGCCCGAATCATGGTGAACCGCCCCCGGCTGCTCATGCTGGACGAGCCCTTCTCCGCTCTGGACACCCATCTGCGGGACAGACTTCAGATAGAGCTCAGGGAGCTGCTGAGAGGCTTCGGCAAGGAGGTCATTCTTGTCACCCACAACCGTGACGAGGCGTATCATATGTGCGACAGCCTCGCCGTCATCAGCGGCGGACGCATCATGGCAAAAAAGCCCACCAAGGAGCTCTTCGCAGACCCCGGGAGCGTGGAGGCTGCAAGCATCACCGGCTGCAAGAACATCGTGCCTGCGGTAAAGAGCGGTGAATTTGAGGTAACGGTGCCCGATTGGGGCGGCATCCGCCTTGTGACCCGGGCTCCCGTAGGCGACGGGCTCCGAGCCATCGGCATAAGGGCCCACTATTTCAACCCCACGGCAGGGCAGAACCGCTACCCGGTTACCTTTGACAAGGAGATGGAGGAGCCCTTTGAGACCATAATCCTCTTCCGCTACGAGGGACAGTCCCCCGACTCTCCCGAAATATGGTGGCGGCTCCCGAAGGAAAAGCGCCCCCGTGAATTTCCCTCCGAGCTGGGCATCGCTCCCGCAAATATTTTGCTGCTGTACTAAAAACCTGCTGATTTCAGCAGGTTTTTCAGCTTTGTGTCAAGAGACAGAGCAAAATAATAACCGGGGCTGATGATCGGTCAGTCCCGGCTTTGTAAGGGTCTATTCTGTTTTCATCTGTACAAATTGGGATTTTCCAACATCCTTATTCTTTCAAAAATTCTATGGTTTCCTTGACTGCTTTTCCAACGTTCCATGGCATGAAAAAACAGTGGTGAGCACCTTTAAACTCAATCAGTTTTGCGTTTTTGTATACGGCCAAAGCTTTATGGGCGTAAGAAATGGGAACAA
>JABUSQ010000134.1 GCA_021442665.1 Oscillospiraceae bacterium | reverse complement strand
CTACCCACTTCAGCCCCAACGCCACCTGCACCAGAGCTCAGGTCGTTACCTTCATCTATCGCAACATGAAATAAACGCAATAAACGCAAAAAAAGCTGGGGAGAAATCCCCAGCTTTTCTAGAAATTTTTATATCCTCAGCAATTTTAAAAGGAGGCTTCAACATGAGGCGCAGATTCATTTCCGGGCTTTTGCTAATCACCCTCGTCTTTTCCTTGCTCTGCCCGTCCGCTGCCGCTGCCAACGGGGTTGAGTACACGGTGCAGGTTACATCTTCTATTGACGGAGGGGACATCTATGTGGACGGCACCTTTACCGAACAGGTCACGCCTTCCGTTATCACTTGTGAATCCGGGACTCATAACATTGAGGTCAGGCTGCCCGGCTATTCTGCATCGGAGCAGGTGGTTTCAAGTGGTGGTGAGGCTTTCTTTGAGCTTTTCCCGGAGGTCTGTCCCTCGACCTATGAGAGCAGGCTTGACACCTACACTGTGGCAAATGCAGCCGAGTTTGAGGAAGCACTTCTCACCGCAAAGAACCGCGCCGATGACCGATGGACTGTAATTCGGTTTGCAGAGAGTTGTCCACGGATTCCGTACCCTGCAGAGCGGATAGCTGACGGAATTATAAGACTTGACGACACCTTCACCAATCTGACCATTGACGGCAGACAAAGCGGCGGCATGGTTGTTTCTCCTGAAGATGTCGGGCTCTATGTTTACGGCAGTAATATCCGTATGGTAAACATTGACTTTGAATCAAGAGGGAATAAGCTGTCCTTGCAGGTCCGTGAAGATGATAAGGAAACCAGGCGGGTAGATGTAAACGACGTCTATATCCTTGGCTGTCGCTTTGCGGACTCCTTTGAGGTTGGTGTCGGCAACTGCGGCAGCAGAGGCTTTGCCGCCACGGGCTACGGAGGTGAGGGCACTTTCAATGTAAGCAATCTGGTCTTTTCGGGAAATACCTTTGAAAGAACCCTGTTATTCTCCTTCGCCGGGGCCGGTGACGAGGACTACAACGTGGTAAGCGGCTATACTGTTTGCAGTAACACCTTCACCGATGGTGGAATCGGTCTGCTGGCCTCTGATGCCCATAGCTGGTATGTATACGGCTATGACGGATCGGATGAGCCTGCCTACTGTGAATACAACATTTTTGAGAATGTGACGATTTCCGGTAACTCCATTACCTATACGGAAAACACCCCTGCGGTTTACAGCGCCATCATTAAGATGCAGGCGGCCAATCTTGGAAATTCCCATAGCACACTGCAAAATGTGATGATTCGGAACAATAGATCCCTAATCTTGGGCGGTGACAAAAACATTCACTCCACTGTCAGCATCGGCACGGTTTCTGTTTCAGATTGCTACGAAGAAGGGAAGGAATACAACGCCCATGTTTATCCCGGCATGGAGCATACGGACTACAATACCGTCAAGCATGTGGTGATAAAGAACAACGATTTCCAGTTGGGCTCAGGGCGGAGCATGCAGATTTTCAACGTGGATGTGAACGTCGGGGGACAGTGCGGCAGTCATAATGAACTGTGCGACGTTCTGGTGGATAACAACCGAATCGAGTCCGCCAGCGGCGTAAGCATCCTGAACTATCAGGGCACCTATGAAAGCGACACCTGTGCAGATAATTATCTTCATGACGTCACATTTACCCACAACACCGTAACACGAAGCATTGCCACCTTCGTTCCTTGCGGCATTCTGGCGGCAACTGCAAGTATCACCTTACACGGCATGGCAACTGCGGACTATCCCGCCTACTCTGGCTCCATGGACACAATCGAAATCTCCGGCAACAATATCACCGGCTTTGAGCAGGGCATAGTAGCTGCCGCTGCCTATGAGGACTATGTAGACGGCGCCCATTTGTCTAATGTGTCCATCTCCGGTAACCACATCGAAACGAAAAACTACAATGACTATCCCATAGTGGATATTGGCGTTGTGGTGTCCGGCGCAGCAATGCAGTGCAACAGCGATGACAGCCCTGCCCATAGAGACAGTAAAAACTGTACCATTGATACCGTTTCTGTCACCGATAATGAAATCACTGCTCTGTGCGGACTTTCTGTCAGCGGTCTGCTGGTAACGGATAAAGTATGCTACCCCTCCACCGGGAACACCGCAGAGAACGTGACCGCTGAGAATAACCGCATCACCCAGCGAGACCGTACAGAAGCGTACGCAAATACGGCCGCCGGGATAGTCACCGGTGATGTAGTCGAACTGCTGTTCAAACTGGGCTTCAATGATAAAGACAAGGTAAGATATGTGGGAGGAAACAGTGTAGTCGGTTTTTCTGAGGCACAAAATCAGCTTCTCGGCTTCACAACACCCAAGGCCGTTTTCGGTGGGCTCCATATTGACCCGAACGAATCAGGCTGGGACTTACTTTCCGACAGCAATGAAACCGCCATGGCGGTCAAGGCGCAGGTCGGAGACTTGTGGCTCTATCGCACAACAACACACTCCTATCTGTTAACAGAGAGCTCCCCCACATGTACGGAAAAGGGCTACACCACACATACCTGTGCCTGTGGTGACAGCTACGTTGATACCTATGTGAATGCCCTCGGACATAAGACAGAGCTGAAAAACAACAAAGCAGCCACCTGCACCGAGGCCGGATACACAGGAGACAAGGTATGCACCGTCTGCGGTGTGACAGTTGAAAAGGGGAAATCTATAAACGCCCTGGGACACAAGTGGAACAGCGGAGCTGTGACCAAGCCCGCAACCGAGACCGAGACTGGCATCATGACCTACACCTGCACGGTCTGCGGA
>JABUSQ010000173.1 GCA_021442665.1 Oscillospiraceae bacterium | reverse complement strand
ATGGTGATGTGGCTGGTGCGTTTGTTGATTCTGTACATACGGCCCTGTGCTCTGGGCATGCCGCGTTTCAGGATGGGACCTGCGCCGCAGTATGCTTCGCATACGTAAAGGCTTTCGGGATCCATTTCGAAGTTGTTCTCGGCATTTGCCATTGCGCTCTTCAGAACCTTGATCATGAGTTCGCAGCCGGCTTTGGGGGTGTTCTCCATCATTGCCAGTGCAAGCTGTGCGTTCTTGCCGCGAATCATGTCGCAGATTATCTCTACCTTACGGGGAGAGATACGAGCATACTTGTGTTCTGCTCTTGCAATTTTCTTTTCGTCCATTGTCTCTCTCCTTCTTACTTGGTCTTGCTGCCGGCGTGACCACGGAAGGTACGGGTGGGAGCGAACTCGCCAAGCTTGTGACCTACCATGTCTTCGGTAACGTATACGGGAACATGACGGCGACCGTCATGAACTGCGATTGTGTGTCCTACGAAGGAGGGGAAGATGGTGGAGGCGCGGGACCAGGTCTTGACAACCTGCTTGTTTCCGGTCTTGTTCATCTCGTTGATTCTCTTAAGGAGCTCAGGAGCTGCGAAAGGTCCTTTTTTAATACTTCTGCTCATTTTCTTTCCTCCTTACTTTGCGTTGCGGCGCTTGACTATGAACTTATCGGTTGCGTTCTTAGTCTTGCGGGTCTTGTAACCCAGTGCGGGCTTGCCCCAAGGTGTTACAGGACCGGGACGACCCACGGGAGACTTGCCTTCACCACCGCCGTGGGGGTGGTCATTGGGGTTCATAACGGAGCCGCGGACGGTGGGACGGATGCCCATGTGGCGTTTGCGTCCTGCCTTACCAATGGAAACGTTGCTGTGGTCAATGTTGCCCACCTGACCGATGGTTGCGAAGCACTCCAGGCGAACCTTGCGCATCTCGCCGGAGGGGAGACGTACGGTTGCCATGCCGTTTTCCTTAGCCATGAGCTGTGCTGCGTTGCCTGCGGAGCGAACCAGCTGACCGCCCTTGCCGGGGTAGAGCTCGATGTTGTGGATAACGGTACCAACGGGGATGTTTGCCATGGGCAGTGCGTTGCCGGGCTTGATGTCGGCTGCTGCAGAGGAGATAACCTTGTCGCCTGCTGCGATGCCTACGGGAGCGAGAATGTAGCGGCGCTCGCCGTCTTCATACTCAACCAGAGCGATGAATGCGCTGCGGTTGGGGTCGTACTCCAGACGAAGAACGGTTGCGAACATATCCAGCTTGTTGCGCTTGAAGTCGATTACACGGTACTTCTGTCTGTTTCCGCCGCCCTTGTGACGGACGGTGATGTGGCCGTAGCTGTTGCGGCCTGCGTTCTTTTTGAGGACCTCAAGAAGCTTCTTTTCGGGCTTGGCGTGCTTGTCGATGCCGTCAAAACCGGAAACGGTCATGTTTCTTCTTGCAGGAGTTATAGGTCTGTAGGTTTTAATAGACATTCTTGCTTCCTCCCTTAGGCCATGCCTTCAAAGAGCTCGATGTTCTTGGAGGCTGCGCTGAGCTTGACAACTGCCTTTTTGACGGCTGCGGTCTTGCCCTTGGGGTATGCGCCCTGGCGCTTTTCCTTGCCGGGAACATTAACGGTGTTGACCTTGATTACTTCAACGCCGAAAATCTCTTCGATTGCTTTTTTGATTTCGATCTTGTTGGCATCCTTTCTTACTTCGAATGCGTACTTTTTGATGTCAAGATCTTCCATGGACTGTTCGGTGATGATCGGGCGGATGATGATATCATAAGCGTTTGTCATTATGCATAAACCTCCTCGATCTTAGTGACTGCTTCCTTGCTGACAACAAGCTTGCCTGCATTGAGGATAGCGTAGGGGCTGAGGATATCTGCGGGGGTGGTCTCGATGCCGGGGATGTTGCGAGCGCTCTTTACGATGTTCTCTTCAACGTTCTCGGTGACAACAAGAGCCTTGCCGCATACGCCGATGGCATTGAGGAAGGACTTGAAGGACTTGGTCTTGATCTCGTCCATCTTGAGGCCTTCGATAACAATGATCTCGTCCTCGGCTGCTTTTGCGGAGAGGGCGGACTTGAGTGCGAGGCGCTTAACCTTCTTGTTGAGGGTGTAGCTGTAGTCTCTGGGCTTGGGAGCAAAGGCTACGCCGCCGTGGGTCCATACAGGGCTTCCTGCATAACCGGCACGTGCACGACCTGTGCCCTTCTGGCGCCAGGGCTTTTTGGTGGTGAAGCTGACTTCACCCTTGGTGAGTGCGCTCTGTGTACCCTGACGGCAATTTGCCAGGTGATTCTTGACAGAATCGTGAAGAACGCTTTTGTTCGGTTCAATACCGAAGATGGCCTCGGAGAGCTCGATTTCGCCGACCTTCTCGCCTGCCATGTTAAATACATTTGCTTTAGGCATTTATGCTGCTCTCCTTTCCTTACTTGTTTCTTGCGGAAGCCTTCTGGGGGTTGACACGTGCAGAAGCCTTCTGGGGATTGACGCTGACGCCTGCTGCATCGCCCTTCTTGACGATGAGAGTCTTGGCAGTGTTCTTGATGTAGACAATGCCGCCCTTGGGGCCGGGGATGGCGCCGCGCACGGCGATGATGCCCAGCTCGCTGTCCACCTTCACCACGTCCAGGTTCATGACGGTGACCGGCTCGGCGCCCATGTGGCCGGCGCCGATCTTGCCCTTGAAGATCCGGCTGGGGTCGGTGCCGGAGCCCATGGAGCCCGCGTGACGGTGGACGGGGCCGGTGCCGTGGGACTCCTTCAGGCGGTGGGCGCCGTGGCGCTTCACCACGCCGGCGTAGCCCTTACCCTTGCTGATGCCGGTGACGTCGATCTTGTCGCCGGAA
>JABUSQ010000098.1 GCA_021442665.1 Oscillospiraceae bacterium | reverse complement strand
TGGGAACCTCCATGCTTCAGATGGGCAACATTGTGAAGAACCCGAAGATATGGATACCTGCCATCCTTGCCAGTGCCGTCACGGGCCCCGTCTCCACCTGTATCTTCAAGCTGGAGATGAACGGAGCGGCGGTGTCCTCGGGCATGGGTACCTGCGGTCTGGTTGGCCCCATCGGCGTATGGAGCGGCTGGGCAAATCCCACAAACGGCGCTCCGGCGGTAGCTCCGGGAGCCTTTGAGTGGCTGGGCCTTCTGCTGGTGAGCATTGTGCTTCCTGCCGTACTGGCGTGGCTTTTCGGTATGCTCTGCCGCAGACTGGGCTGGATAAAGGACGGCGACATGAAGCTGTCGTAATGATATATAAGCGAAAAAACGGAAAGCCTCGCTTTCCGTTTTTTATTTTTGTTATTGACAGGTTAATAAAAATTAACTATACTGGAGCTGATAAAAAATGCGGCGAAGACCGCTGAGAAACGGAGAAAATGATATGAGAACAAAAGAACTTTATCTCACCGAGGCTCTGAGGCTTTTTGCCGAAAGGGGCTTTGACGGCGTTTCCGTAACGGACATTGCCGAGGCTGTGGGCGTGTCCGCCCCCGCTCTGTACAAGCACTATCCCGGCAAGCAGGCGCTTCTGGATGCCGTTATGGAGCTCAGCGCACGCAATTTTCAGGAACAGACGGCAAAGATGAAGGTGGACTTCCGCATCCATCCCGACAAGCGTAAGGCTTTCGTGTCCATGACCGAATCCGGCCAGACGAGGATAATTCAGGATCTCTTCCTGCGTACCTATGAGGAGGAGGTCACCACACTGCTCCGCAGGCTGATGACCGTTGAGCAGTTCCGCCATCCGGAGCTTGCAGCCCGGCTCAACAGACGCTATGTCGATAGCCAGATAGACGCATTTGAGCAGCTTATGCAGGAGTTCATGGATACGGGTATGTATCGCAAAGGCAACGCAAGACTCATGGCTGTGCAGTTTGCAGCCCCCGTCATCATGTGCTTCGATGTCTGTGACAGAGAGCCGGGCCGCAAGGACGAGATGCTGAAGCTGCTTGCCGACCATGTTCATCAGTTTAACGCCGTCTACCGTGTGTGATGTACAAAGTGGAGGACAGTTTCCGAATTAACATGGATTATTACAGTAATGTGGGGAGGATATACTAAAAATGAACATATATATCCCCATTTTAATAGTTGTGGTGTCGAATATATTCTACCATATCTGCACCAAAAGCGTACCCGAGGGCATAAACACCTTTGCAGCCCTGACGGCGACCTATGCGGTGGCGGCGGTCAGCTCGCTGCTGTTATTTTTCCTCACGGCGAAGGGAACGAGCCTTGGGTCGGAGTACCGTCAGCTCAACTGGAGCAGCCTCGTGCTGGGCGTCGCCATAATCGGACTTGAGGCGGGCTTCATCCTCATGTACAAGGTGGGCTGGGATATCGGCACGGGTCAGGTGGTCGCCAGCGCACTGCTTGCCGTGGTGCTGATTTTCGTGGGCCGCTTCCTTTACGGGGAGCCTATTACCCTGAAGCGCATTATCGGCATTGCCGTCTGCCTTGCGGGACTGTATCTGCTGAAGGAATGAAATGAAAAGTGCTTCTTCAAACGAAGAAGCACTTTTTTCAGAAGATGAGAAAACCGAAATCCGTGAAGGAGTAGTCTAAATTTTCAAGTACGGTGAACTGCTTCAGACAGTTCAGCAGCTGACACATACCCAATCTGCTGAGCTCCATAAAATCATCCTGATTTGCGGTGTCGCCAAGGTACTCGGAGCACTGCAGGGGATAATTTTCAGTGAACTCTGCGGCGTGTATGGTACCGGAGGACTCATACACGGCAATGCCGTTGCTCCTGTAAAAGTAGGAGGCGCAGTACTCATAATTTCCCGTAAAGGTCTTGGGGATGTGCAGATAAAAGGTTATGGCGTAGGTGTCATCGAACGAATGATAGTAGGTGAAATCTACAGTGTCGGTGTCGCCCCAATAGAACAGGTTGAAGGTGTCCTCCGGCATACCCCCGAAGAGCTCTGCGTTGTTGGAGTAGCAGCAGAAGTCGCCGTTGACCACACCCTTTTCCACCACATATGCCTTGATATAGTCGTACAGCTTCTGCGGATCGGCGGGCACGGGCGTAGGAGCGGGAGTCTCCGTCTGCAGGGGAGGCTTTGTTTCTCCGGGATCAGCTTCTCCGCCGGAGAGGATGAGCGCCAGTGCTGCCGCTATTATCACCACGGCGGCTATTATACCGATGATAAGGGGCTTCCTGCTCTTTTTCTGCGGAACCGGGGGCTGCGCAGGCTTCTCGAAAACAGCGGCGGGCTCCTCTGCGGGCTCCGACATGAGCAGGGCATCGGTGGATATCCCGAAGAGCCTTGCCATCGTGATAATGTATTCAAGCGAGGGCTGAGTCTGACCCGTTTCCCAGAGACTGATGCTCTGCCGGGTCACATTGAGCTTGTCTGCAAGCTCGTCCTGAGACATGTTATTTGTCTTCCTGTAGTATCTTATATTGTCACCTATCATATAGTCACACCCTTTTGGTAAATTGTATCACAGAAGAGAAAATTTTCAATATATCCTCTTTGGAATTTTGTCAAGCAGGGCTTGCTTTTCCGCAAGAGCGCCGAAAAGTGTATAAAAATACAGGGCAGGCCGTGATTATGCATGCCTGCCCTGTGAATTATTCATTGCTCGCCCTTTCCCTCGGCGGCGTTTCTGATGCTCGCAACGGCTTTCCTGAGAAACCCGGGTACGGGAGCGCCGAGCTCTGCGGCGTTTTCGACGATGCTGCCGAGCTCCGTGAATATGTACCACAGCACGACGACAGGCGCAATAAGCCCGCCGTCAGAGGGCAGAGCCGT
>JABUSQ010000028.1 GCA_021442665.1 Oscillospiraceae bacterium | reverse complement strand
GGCGTGTCCTTTTCCGTGGAAAAGGGGCAGTTTGTTGCCATCATCGGGCCCTCCGGCTCCGGTAAGTCCACACTTCTTCATATTCTGGGTGGCGTTGACGAGCCTACCGGTGGCAAGGTCTATATGAACGGGCAGGACGTCTATGCCCAGAATGAAGAGCAGCTTGCCATATTCCGCCGCAGGCAGGTGGGACTGATTTACCAATTCTACAACCTGATTCCCGTTTTGAATGTTGTGGAGAACATGACGCTGCCGGTTTTAATGGACGGCCGCAAGGTCAATGAGCAGCGGCTGAACGAGCTGCTTGAAACCCTGTCCCTTACCGACAGGAAGAACAATCTTCCCAATCAGCTATCCGGCGGTCAGCAGCAGAGGGTTTCCATCGGCAGAGCGCTCATGAATGCGCCGACAGTTGTTCTGGCAGACGAGCCTACCGGAAACCTTGATTCGGGGAACAGTCAGGAAATCGTAGAGCTTCTGAAGCTTTCCAACAGAAAATATGGGCAGACATTAATTGTCATTACCCACGACGAATCCATTGCCCTTCAGGCCGACCGCATTATCGCAATCGAGGACGGACGTATCGTCCGGGACGAGAAGCTGCGGGGGTGATTGCCGTGAACATCTTTCATAAAATCACAAGAAAGTATCTGGCAGAGAACCGCACACGGACCATTGTAACGGTCATAGGCATCATTCTGTCCATGGCCCTGTTCACGGCGGTCATTGAGGGCGCCTACAGCGGTGTGCAATACCTGCTCAGAAACGAGATTGCAGTAAGCGGTGCCTATCACGGATATTATTATAATGCCACGGAGGAGCAGGCGGCCGAGCTTGCCCGACGGGAGGATTTTGCGGAAACTGCGACGTGGCAGCTTGCAGGCTGGAGCAGAATCGATGCAGGGCTGGATTATCCGACCTATGCCTCGGTTGTCTCCGTCGATGACAAGCTCCCGGAGCTTGTTTCCGTCCGGCTTGTGAACGGCAGGCTGCCGGAAGGTGAGAACGAGATCATAGTCCCGACACGTCTCAACGGACTTGCGGGAGAGACCTTTTCTGTCGGGAATTGCGTCAACCTGTCCGTAGGCAGACGTGTTGGCGCTGATGGGTCGGAAATCGGACTGCACGGTGCTTATGACGTGGCAGATTACGGTGTGGCTGAAGAAATTGTTGATTCAGAAGAACGCCAGTACACGGTTGTCGGAATATACGAAACACTCGACTATGCAATTATGGAAGACGCGGGATATCTGTTGCTGACAAAGGGTCCTGCTGAGGGTACGGTAGACGTGTTTTTCACGCTGAAGAACATCCGCAGCGTCTACAGCGATTTTGCTCGGAACCAGCCGTTGGCTGTGCCATATTCGCTCCACAGTGACCTGCTTATGTATCACGGAATATCCGGCAACGGCAACCTGATGCGTGTGCTTATCGGCATGGTTGTCATCCTTGTGTGCCTCGTTTCTTTCGGCTCGATTTCTCTGATTTATAATGCCTTCGCCATTTCCGTCGGTGAACGGACAAAGCAGTTCGGCATATTGCGCTCCGTGGGAGCAACGAAGAAGCAAATTCGCAAAAGCGTGCTTTATGAGGCGCTTGTGCTGGCGGGCATCGGCATTCCAGTCGGGCTGCTTGTGGGATGCGCAGGCATAGGAATTACGCTTCGCTGTTTGCGGGATGAGTTTGCCAGCATGCTCGGCAATGTCGACTCTACAGTCAGAATCGGGCTTGTGCTGAATCCGGCCATGCTTGTGATTGCCGCAGTTATCTGCCTGCTTGCTGTGCTGATATCGGCATGGATCCCGGCCAAACGGGCCGCTAAAGTCAGCGCCATTGAGGGCATCCGTCAGAACGGCGACCTGAAGATCCGCGGCAGAGAAGTGAAAACCTCGAGGCTGACAGAAAAACTCTTCGGCTTTGAAGGTATGATGGCCGCAAAGAATTTTAAGAGGAACAGAAAACGGTACCGCTCTACAGTTATTTCTCTCGCTTTAAGTATTGTGCTGTTTATTTCCGCCGTTTCCTTCTGTTCCTATCTGACAAGCGCCGTTCTGGGCGTCAGTTCTTCAACGGAGCTTACGGATATCCGTTACCGCATAACCGGAGAAGACTGCGGGGACGATCCGGATGACATCATGGAGCTCCTTTCCTCGTCGAACGGCATCACGGACAGCCTATATATGGAATACGGCAAAACATCCTTTTATACGTCCCTTGGTAATCTGGACAGCTCTTATATCCACAACCCTTATGCAGACTTCATACCGGACGTGAGCAGCAGCGCGTCGTATATATACGGCTATTTTGTATTTGTATCGGACGATACGTTCCGCGCTCTGTGCAGAGATAATCACCTCTCGGAGGAGGATTATTTCGACGTGATCCGTCCTGTCGGCGTGATGTATAACAACGGCGTGGAAAAGTACCGGGAAAAAGACGGCGAGCCCTGGAAGTGGGCATCGTACAGGGCGCTTAATGAATCCGCGCTTCCCGTTGAGCTGTCCGTGCGTTCCTATCGGGAGTTTGACGGATATATGCTGTACGGCGTGAAGGAGGAAGCGAACGGCACGGTAACGTGTACGTATTACCCCACCGAATATCTGGGGGCGCTCTATAACGGCTATGACGGGGATTTCGAGCCTGACGAGAGCATGGCGATGATAATCTCGGAGAACGGGGCATGCATTTCTTCCTCGTTCTCCGTGAATGCCGTCATAAAGGAAAATCTGTTCGCCCTGTCCTCAGATACGCCCGCGGTCATTTTCCCCTACAGCATGAAAACGACAGTTCTTGAGGAGGATTCTCAGCAGCTGCTTTCCTACGGTCTCTGCTTTGACTTCCGAACGGATAACCACCGACAGACCTATGCGGAAATGGAGAAACT
>JABUSQ010000141.1 GCA_021442665.1 Oscillospiraceae bacterium | reverse complement strand
ATCCCCAAGCAGCAGTTCCAGACCACGGTCAGCGACATGAAGAGGATAAAGGCGGTCATCGACAGCGGTGAATCGCTGGTAATCTATCCTGCGGGGCTCATGTGCGAGGACGGCGTGTCCACGCCCATTCCCGAGGCGACCTATAAATTTCTCAAGTGGCTGGACACCGACGTCTACGCCGCCCGCACCATAGGCACATATTTCTCCATGCCCAAGTGGACAAAGGGCATACGCAGCGGACGCACCTTCCTTGACGTGTATAAGCTCATTCCGAGGGAAGAGCTGAAGAGCATGAGCGTGGACAGGGTGAAGGAGCTGGTGGAGGGCGCGCTGCTCTTCAACGCCTTCGAGGAGCAGGAGAAGCTGCTGGTGAAGTACAAAAACGGCGACAACATCGAGGGTCTGGAGAACGTGCTGTACCAGTGTCCCCACTGCGGAGAGGAGTTCACCATGCGCGTCCGTGACAGACGGCATATCTGCTGCTCCGCCTGCGGCTATGAGGAGAGCTGCGACGAGTTTGCCTTCCTGCACAACACCAAGGGTCTGGGACCCGAGCTGCGCTACGTCTCACAGTGGAGCGAGATGATATTCAGCAGACTCCGGGAGCATATCAGGGCAAACCCCGATTTCTCCATCAGCGCAAGGACAAGAATACACATGATTGACTACACAAAGCACAAATTCGTTGAGGTGGGCAGCGGAACGGTGGAGCTGTCGGCAAAGAATTTTCGTCTGAGAGGCAGGATAAACGGCGAAGAGGTGGACAAGCTCATCCCCTCGTCAAGGATACCCGCCCTGCCCTTCTCCCCGGGCAGACACCTTGAGATACAGAACGGTCAGGAGATATTCCGCTGTGTTCTGGAGGACGGCAGCAGGGTCATGAAGTTCATAAACGCTCTGAAGGCCTTCTATGAGCTGAATAACCCGGTAAAGGTCAAAACTAAAGTATAAAATATATGGAGGCAGAAAGATGAATTACAACGAGATACTTGAAAAAGCCCGGGGTCTGGTGGGTGAGGTCTGCAAGGCCTGTCCCGTGTGCAACGGCAGAGCCTGCGGCAACAAAATGCCCGGCCCGGGAAGCAAGCTCCCCGATAACGTCGCCGCCAGAAACTACGATAAGTGGCAGGAGATATTCGTGAACATGGATACCCTCTGCCCCGGCGCACCCGTGGACACGAGCTTTGAGCTGTTCGGAAAAAGCTTCTCCGCTCCGATCTTCGTCGCTCCTCTGGGAGCGGTGCAGATGCACTACGGCAAGCTGCACGACGACATAAGCTACAACGGCATTCTGGTTCCCGCCGCAGTGAATTACGGCATCTGCGCTCTCACCGGCGACGGAGTCAACGCCGAGGTCATGAAGAACGCCGTGAAGAATATGAAGGCTGTGGGCGGCATGGGCATACCCACCATAAAGCCCTGGGCAAACGAGGTCATTCTGGAGAAGCTGGACATCCTCAACGAGGCGGGAGTGTTCGCCGCCGCCATGGACGTGGACGGCGCGGGACTGCCCTTCCTGAAGGAGGAGGCGAACGCCGATGCCGGCCCCAAATCCGTGGAGCAGCTCCGTGAGATAGTGGAGCACGCCGATATGCCCTTTATCGTCAAGGGCATCATGACCCCCGCAGGCGCACGCAAGGCCATCGAGGCGGGAGCCGCAGGCATCGTGGTGTCCAACCACGGCGGACGTGTTCAGGGCTGCACTCCCTCCACAGCGGAGGTACTGCCCTCCATCGTCAAGGCGGTAAACGGTGAGTGCAGGGTCTTTGTTGACGGCGGCATCAGAAGCGGCGTGGACGTGTACAAGGCGCTGGCTCTGGGTGCGGATGCGGTGCTGATAGGCCGTCCGCTGGTGCCCTTCATTTATGCCGCAGGCGAGGAGGGCTTCAGGGTCTACATGGACAGGCTCGTGGGCGAGCTGAGGGATACCATGACCATGTGCGGTACCCCCACCCTGAAGGATATCTCCGAGGACAACATCTTCATGGCAAGGTAAGGGACTTCTCCGTTACAGATAATAAAAGGAGTGATGGCAATGGACAGGGCTCAGCTGGAGTCCGTGATGGCGAAGAACCCGTTTTCAAACCTCGGCGATGCGGTGTACGAGGTGCTTCTTGAGGAGATACTGAACTTCGATCTGGCTCCCGGAACTCTTATCGTGGAGCGCAAGCTCGCCGAGCTGCTGGGCGTCAGCCGCTCACCCGTAAAATCCGCTATAGAGAAGCTCACGGAGAACGACTACATAGAAAGCCGCGACGGCAAGTACTATGTCTCCTCCTTCTCCGAGGAGGACTTCATCAGCACCATGGACATTGCCCAGCTTCTGGACTCCTTTGCCGCGGCGGAGGCTGCGGTGAAGAAGACCCCCAGACAGATGCAGACGCTGGTGGGGCTGGCCAGAAAGCATCAGAGCCTTGTGCGCGCTCTGCTGGAGGGAGAGGACAAGCCGAGCTGCAAGGAGGTCATCGACGCGGATATCGGCTTCCACTCCTATGTGGTGAAGATAGCCGACAATAAGCTGCTCAGTCAGATGTACGAGGAGATAAAGTTCAAGCTCTTCAGATACAGAAGCTATATCGTTTTCTCCGATTCCCGCCGGGCGCTGGAGACGGTGGAGAACGACCACCTGAGGCTGTGCAGGCTCATAGATATCGGCGACAGGGATATTGCCGCGGCAGGCGCAAAGCTCCACCTGCAGATAGCCCGGAGCGAATACAAAAATGAAATGTCTGCGGAAACCTTCAATAAAAGATTTGATTAAATAAATAATGTGTGAAATTACAGGGGAAATGCATCTGACCGGGTGCATTTCCTTTGTTTTTGCTCATGTCCGAGATTGCGTTAAATTATGCGCAATTATGGGCATAATTGCCTCTTTCGCGGGAAGATTTTCGAAAATTGCGCAGAATAATGTGCCAGAA
>JABUSQ010000143.1 GCA_021442665.1 Oscillospiraceae bacterium | reverse complement strand
GCCCATAGCCACGATGACGGTCTCAGCATTAAACACACGGGAGATATCCCGCTTGGACGCGCCAATGGCACGGAGTATGCCTATCTCCTTGGTGCGCTCCAGAACGCTGATGTAGGTGATAATGCCTATCATGATGCTGGATACCACCAGAGAAATGGCAACGAAGGCGATGAGAACGTAGGATATGACATTTATGATGGTGGTGATGCTGCTCATAATAAGAGCGACATAGTCGGTGTAGCTTATCTGATCCTCGGGCTCCACGCCGTCATTGTAGGAGTTTATAATCTCCGCCACCGTGTCCTTATCCGCAAAGGTGGACACATAGATGTTGATGGCGGCGGGGGAGTCAAGGTCAAAGTAGCCCAGAGTCTTCAAATTTCCGTCGTAGCTTGATTTGGAGAAGGTCTCGGGCATGAGATTGTCGTAGACATAACGGTAGCCCTCGTCGGTGAGATACATCTGCCCGAAGGCGCTGACCAGAGCGTCCGTGGGCATACTTGCCATGGCAGAGCGCATGCCTGCTGCGTACTGCTCGGCAATGCCCGCAGATATCATCTGACGCATGTAGGCAAAGAGGGTATCGTCATCCATGGCGTCCAGCATAGCTCTGTACTCGGGATAATTCTCAACGACCTGTTTTTCGATATCCTCACGGGTCACATCCTTGAGCTGCTCATCCAGAATACTGTCGATGTACGCCTGAGGAGCCACGCAGCTGTACTCAACATATATCTCCGCCTTCTTTGCGTCGTCGATAAGGGTGAAGTAGTCGTCCACTATAGCTCTGACCTCTTCATCACTGAGTACGGCGTTGGTATCCTTGAAGGGGAGACCGGTAAAGATGTCCGTATCGGCGCTTGCCTGCTGAGCCTTTACGATGTCACGCCCTGCGGTCTCGGCGGCAACGAAGCGGGTGAGTGCATTGGTGTAGCCTATGGCGCCGCTGACGGCGGAATCGCCCACGGGACGGATAACACCCACTATCTTCAGAGGCGTACCGTTCTTGTACAGGGTGCTGAGACCCAGCTCGTCGGAGCTGACATCCTTGTATTCGCCGGTTACGGGGTCGAGCTGCCAGCAGTCGGCGGGGAGGATAAGACGGAAGGTCTTGCTGCATATATCAGAGTAGCTCCAGCTCTCGGAAATGCTCTTCTCGGGGGCATTGCCCAGAGCGTAGTCCGTCATGGCGGAGAGCATATCCTTTGCGGATTTGAGACCGATGGCATAGAGCACAAGGTCGGATACCTCGTTGTTCCGGTCAACGATCAGCACCACCTCGTCGAAGCTCTGAGGCCATGAGCCGTAGAGCAGGTCGTACTGTCTGGGAATGAGGTCGTTTATAAGCTCGCCGTTTTCACCGGGGAGCATCTCCTGCCATACCGCAGGGGTACCCGTGCCCGTGGTGGACATTCCCTCGGTGATGGTGGAATTGACGGAGCTCTCAGCCTCCTCACCGATGACGCCCGCACGCATGGAGCTCATGAGGGTCATGATGTCTGACTTGACTATCTTGCCGTCCTCGTCCTCGGTGTAGAGGTTAAGAGCGATGTTGTAGCTGTACTGGATGGAGGAGACATGCTCCTTAAGATCGGTACTGCCTTCACCCGCCATCTCCGTGTCCAGGAATCTCTTGAAGTCCAGAAGATTGTTCGTCTCCACTTCGGCGCTGCTCATGGCTCCCATCATATCGTAGAATATGGTATTGGAGTACACGGCATCGGTATCGTGGGAATTCTCCTCATCGTCGGCGTTGAGACCCATGAGAGTTGTCATCAGCGAGGACAGGTCCACACTTTCCGCCTGTATCGTGATGGGATAGGAGGACAGCGTCTCCTCCTGAATGTCGTCAATGTAGTTGTTGACGCCCGTGGATATGGAGAGAATCAGAGCGATGCCTATTATGCCAATGCTGCCGGCGAAGGAGGTCAGCAGGGTTCGCCCCTTCTTGGTCATGAGGTTGTTCAGGGACAGGGTCAGGGCGGTAAAATAGCTCATTGCGGTTTTTTTGAGCTTCAGCCCGGTGGTCTCCGCGTCCTCGGTGGAATAGGGCTGAGAGTCGGAGGTTATAAGACCGTCCTTCAGCCGGATGATGCGGGTGGCGTAGTCCTCGGCAATCTCCGGGTTGTGGGTAACCATGATAATAAGCTTGTTTTTGCTTATCTCCCTGAGGATATCCATAATCTGAACACTGGTCTCGGAGTCCAGAGCGCCGGTAGGTTCGTCGGCAAGGAGAATATCGGGGTCGTTCACCAGAGCACGGGCTATGGCTACACGCTGCATCTGACCGCCGGACATCTGGTTGGGCTTCTTATTGAGCTGGTCGCCGAGCCCCACCTGCTCCAGAGCGCTTATTGCACGCTGCCTGCGCTCCGCCTTGCTGACGCCCGAGAGGGTCAGGGCCAGCTCTACGTTTGACAGCACGGTCTGATGGGGTATCAGATTGTAGGACTGGAAAACGAAGCCCACGGAGTGATTGCGGTAGCTGTCCCAGTCACGGTCGTCGAAATCCTTGGTGGATTTGCCGTTGATTATGAGATCGCCCTGAGTGTACTGGTCGAGACCGCCCACGATGTTCAGCAGGGTTGTCTTGCCACAGCCGGAATGACCGAGGATGGCGACAAATTCACTCTCCCTGAACTCAAGGTCGATACCCTTGAGGGCATGGACGGTATCCTCCCCCATGGCGTAGTCTTTAGTTATGCCTTTAAGCTTCAGCATCTGCATTACCTTCCGAAACAGAAAAAATGTACAATAAAAGTATTATCGTTTGTTTTTAACTTAAAGTCAATAGACGTAACAAAAAGTTAATTATTTTGATACCTCATAGCAAAGCTCGGTTGACAATTTGCTCTGCGTGGGTTAAAATACAAAAGTCATACGTCTCTGTAGCTCAGCAGGATAGAGCGTTCGCCTCCTAA
>JABUSQ010000117.1 GCA_021442665.1 Oscillospiraceae bacterium | reverse complement strand
CCGCAGTCCTTGTCAATGAGGGACACGAAGTTCAGACGGTTCTGCAGAAAATCAAAGGACGCAGAGGGCGTTAGCTTATCCATTATCTGAGCAGAAACCGTATTTTTGGACTGTCTGAGCGCGGCGAGGATTGTTATCACGCCGTCGTAGGTGTTGGGCGAATTCTTGGGATACCAGCCCGCGGGTGCGTGGACAAGGCTCACCTTTTCGTCATCGGCGTCAAGCACCCACGTACTTGGGGTTATCAGCCCATATTCAATGGCGGGGCCGTACACAGCCAACGGCTTTATGGAGGAGCCTGATGGACGTGTTGCCTGAGTTGCACGGTCGTAGCCGAAGTTTCTGGTCTTTTCTCCGGTTCCTCCTACGGTGCCGAGGATACGGCCATCGTACTGATCCATAATGACAACACCGCTCTGAAGCTGAGTTGTCTTGCCGTCGGTCGCCTGAGGCAGACGGCTGAGATCGGAGTACAGTGCCTCAATCTTATCCTGAATATCCTTGTCCATGCAGCAGTATATCTGATAACCGCCGTTGTAGATGAGATTCTGAGCCATCTGCTCGGAATAGCCCTTCTCCTCCACCAGATCGTCTATAACGTCTCTTATGACATTTTCCGTATAATAGCTGTATATCAGCGGAGCACGGGGCTCATTCTCGCCTCGGACAAAGTCCAGCTCCTCCGCCAGAGCCTCCCGGTACTCCTCCTCTGTGAGATAACCCTGCTCACGCATGCACCACAGGACGTTTTCCTGACGCTCCTTGTTATTTTCCACGCTGTAGAAGGGGTCATAATATGTGGGGAGATTGGTGATGCCCACGATGGCGGCGGCCTCGGCAACGCTGAGCTGGCTCACGTCCTTTCCGAAATAGGTCTGCGCCGCTGTCTGAACGCCGTAGCAGCCTTCACCAAAGTAAACAACGTTGAGGTAATACTCGATTATCTCGTCCTTGCTGTACTTCTTTTCAAACTCAAGAGCCTGGAAAATCTCCAGTATTTTGCGCTGAACGGTCACATCGTCCTGATGAGTCAGGTTTTTAATAAGCTGCTGAGTAACGGTGGAGCCGCCGAAGGTCCTGCTGCCGGTAAACATATTCACAGCAGCCTTGCCCGTGCGTATCCAGTCAACACCGTTGTGGGTATAGAACCGCTTATCCTCGATTGCCACAAGAGCATGCTCCATGTAGTCGGGGATATCCTCAAGGTCCACCCACTTGCGCTTTTCACTGCCGGAGAGGGTCACGAGCTCCTTCCATTCGCCGTTTGCGTCCTGATACCATATGGTACTGGACTGATTGAGGGTAAAGTCCTCAAGGTCTAACTGGCTGGTGGGTATAATACAGGTTTTGATGTACACCGCAAAGATGCAGGTGAAGAGCAGAGCGGCCAATATGCAGATAAGAACTATGGTTCCGAAGACCTTCCAGAAGGTCCCGGAGCGTCCGGTCTTTTTATTTGCCATTAAACCGTCACACCTCCTTAGGGCGTTGCTTAGAATATATGGTATATTGCATAATTACTGCATTTTATACTGAAGTAATATTATACCACGGGCTGTCAAGCATTGATATACTTTTTGTTAATTTTTTTTGCGGTTTAGGGCTTATATCCCACATATGTCTAAATCCCGGCATTAAGATGAGTGCCGGATATAATACACAGCAGCAGGAGCATAACGTCGGCGGCACTCAGTATTCGTTCATGACGGTATGTACGGAGGCTCCGAACTTCTTCACGAGGTTGTCCCCGCAGGCCGGGGGGAAAGAATTACTTATGCTTCTTTAGTCCTTAGACTCTTGATTTATCTGCATATTTGAGTTAGAATATCCTTAAGAAAGAACAGGAGGAATTATCATGAGCGATGATTTCGGCAGAACCTTAATAACTCTGGTGGACGATGACGGTCAGGAGTCCGAGCTTGAATATGTGGATACCATGGATTACAACGGCAGCACCTATGCAGCTCTGCTTCCCGTTGACATGGATGAAAACGACCCTGACTACGGCTATGTCATTCTCCGTGTTATTCCCGGCGATGACGGTATAGACATGTTCGAGGACATTGAATCCGAGGAGGAGCTGGAGGATGTGTTTGAGCATTTTTCCGTGTTTCTCTTTGAAGACGAGGAATAATCACATTCCTTCGTCTTAACATTAAACAAGTAAGAATCCTGCGTTGTGCGTGGTGTCACCTAAGTGACTTCAGGTCCATTAAACCCACATCTCTTATAAGGGATGCCGATATGAGTCTGCGGATTGCAGGCCTCCCGGCCCAGGGTCGGATGTTGGAAGCAGCGAAACAGAACTGAGGCGACCCACCTGCTCTACTGTGCAGGTTATAATTGGACCCCAACGGCATATGCGGGATGACCCCGGCAGTTTATCTGTCGGGGTTTTTTGTTTTTCCGAAAAAATTTTTTAAAAAAATAAAGGGAAATACCGCATTGCGTCGTATAAGGTAATGAGAAAGCTTTCGAAAGGGGTCGGAGTCATGGCATGCACAAGAGAAAAGCGTGAGGTCGCCGAGCGTATATTCATCGGCAAATACGGAGTTTTGTCGGAGAATTCCAGAGGCAGGCTCATGGCAGAGCCCGAGTGCGACATTCGCACCTGCTATCAGCGGGATGTTGACCGCATCACCCATTCCAAGGCCTTCCGCCGGCTGAAGCACAAGACGCAGGTCTTTCTCCAGCCCGAGGGCGACCACTACCGCACAAGGCTGACCCACACCCTTGAGGTCACAAGGCTTGCCCGTACAATAGCAAGAGCATTGGAATTGAACGAAGATCTTACGGAGGCCATCGCTCTTGGGCACGACCTGGGTCACACCCCCTTCGGTCACGCCGGTGAGAGAGCCTTGAATAAAATACACCCCGGGGGGTTCAAGCATTACGAGCAGTCCCTGCGTGTGGTGGATGTCCTTGAGCGCGAGGGACGTGGGCTAAATCTTTGCTACGA
>JABUSQ010000044.1 GCA_021442665.1 Oscillospiraceae bacterium | reverse complement strand
GCAACAGTCATGGGCGGCGCAATGTTCGGTGATAATCTCTCCTTCATTTCCGATACCACCATCGCCGCCTGCAACGGTCAGGGCTGTGAGATGAAGGACAAGTTCCGTGAAAACTTTCTCATTGCTCTGCCTGCCGCACTGATGACCCTCATTCTCATCGTCGTATTCTCTCTGAGCACCTACGAGGGTCAGGCAGTCGTGGGCGAATACAATCTCATTCAGGTCCTCCCCTATCTGCTGGTTTTACTAGGTGGCATTATCGGCATCAACGTCTTTGTAGTCCTCATCATCGGCATCCTCTCCGGCTCAGTTATCATGCTTGCTACCGGAGCTTCCACCGTCACCGCTCTGCTGGCAAACACCGGAAGCGGCGCCGCAGGCATGTTCGAGACCACCATGGTGGCTGTCCTTGTGGCTGCTATATGCGCTCTCATCCGTGAATTCGGCGGCTTTGAGGCTTTACTGTACGGCATCAAGAGAATTTTCAAGGGCAAGAAGGGCGGTCAGCTCGGCGTAGGTCTGTTAGTGGGCGCAATGGACATTGCCACGGCAAACAACACCGTCGCCATCGTCATCGCAAACCCCATTGCAAAGGAGATGGCCGAGGATTACGGTCTCAGCCCCAGAAAGACCGCGTCCCTTCTGGATACCTTCTCCTGCGTGTTTCAGGGAATAATCCCCTACGGTGCTCAGATGCTCATCGCTATCTCCGCCGCAGCAGAGCTGGGATGCAGCGTCTCCGCCTTTGAGATAATCCCCAAGCTTTTCTACCCCTTCATCCTGCTTATTTCCTCTCTACTCTTTATTTTCGTCTTCCCCGAGAAAAAAAGCAAGTAATCTTCCTTTTATCTCCCCTTGAATGTTTCTGCGGGATATGATAAATTGTAATTAAAGCTTTTAACTACAATTTTAAAAAAGGAGATTTACCATGGTTATAGGAACAAAGGGCAGGATCGAAACCGTAGTTGACGATACCAACACCGCAAAATTTGCCGGTAGCGGCACTCTGGACGTATTCTCCACCCCAAACATGATAGGACTTATGGAGCAGGCGGCTCATATGTCCGTGGAGCCCTTCCTCGCTGAGGGTCAGGGCACCGTGGGCACAAAGCTTGAGGTCTCCCATGACGCCGCAACGCCAAAGGGCATGAAGGTCTGGGCAGAGAGTGAGCTGGTACTTGCGGACCGACGCAGACTGGTGTTTGAGGTTGCCGCCTATGATGAGTGCGGTCTCATCGGCAAGGGCAGACACGAGCGTTTTATCATCGACAGCGACAAATTCCTCGAGAAGATAAACGCCAAGGCGGTGGCTAAATGAAAAAGTTTATCGTGCTCATCGGCAACTACGGTTCCGGCAAGACAGAGATAGCAATAAACCTTGCAGTCAATTCCGCAAACAAGGGCCTCAACACTCTGGTCATAGACCTTGATAAGGTCAATGACTACTTCCGTATGTCCGACAGAGTGGATGTGCTCAGCAGTCACAAGGTAAACCTTGTATCCCCCACCTTCGCAGGTCAGGGCGTGACCCCCAGTAATATGTCCGCCGCCGTGGCATCCGCTTTTGCAGGTGATTGGGATCTCTGCATCTTCGACGTGGGCGGTGACGCCGCCGGAGCCATGAGCCTTGGCCGTTACCACACGGACTTCATGGCGCTGGAGCCCGGTCAGCTCGAGGTCTACGATATTGTAAACGTCTTCCGTCCCATGTCCGAGAGCCCGGAAAAGATTCTCAAGCTCAAGGAGGAGATGGAGAGCTTCGCCAGGCTTGAGGTCACGGGCTTTGTGAATAACTCCAATCTTCTGAACTACTCCAGCGCAGACGACATCCGTCAGGGCTACGGGGTTCTGAAGGCGACCTCGGAGTTGTCCGGCATTCCCGTTAAGCATACCACGGGCAGGGCCTGCTTTCTGGAGGAGTTTCTAAAGGACGAGGGGCGTGACCCGGAGTTCATCGGCGAGCCCATCGGTCTCGAAACCTATATGCACCGAAGCTGGGAGGCCTTCACCAAGCTCGGCCTGTAAAAAAATCCCGACGCTCAGCGTCGGGATTTTTTTATTTTTGTGCAAGGGCTCTCTCAAGCCAGATAACCGCAATATCCATTGCCTCCCAGAGTCCGTGCTTCTCACTCTTCTTTACCACACGGTCACGGGATTTAAGGTTGGGGTCGGTGAGCTGAAGCTGGACGGAGACCTTGGTTCCCACGTCCATATCCTTCACCTTTTTTGTCTCAAGTATCTGAAGCATTATAATGTACTTATCGCTCATGCTGCCGTAATAGATAATGTTTCCTGCCCGCTGAAGGGGATGACCCTTGTATTCTCTCAATTTTGCTGCCATATTAGTCCTCCTGAATTATTCTTGAACTTCGGGGCTCGGAGAGGGTGTCGGAGTGGGGACGGGCTCGTCGGGGTTTTCCTCATCGGTCTCTTCCTCTTCCTTCATTCTCTCTTCCAGCTCCTCCTTGGTGCCGAAGATATTGGTGGGCCCTCCGCCGTAGGACATATTGAAGTCCTTATAGGGCAGGTCCGTATGGATCATCTCCATGATCTCGTGCCATATGGTGACTGCGGGATTTCCGTTGAACGACATATAGGCAGGGGTATCGTAGCCCGTCCAGACTGCGCAGGTGTAGTAGGGTGTGTAGCCCACGAACCAGCGGTCGCAGTTGGAGGTGGTGGTGCCCGTCTTGCCCGCCACGGGCATATTGCCGAACACAGAGCCGGAGCCGGTACCGTAGGTTGCGGCATTGTTGAGCATATAGGTCATGACCCGTGCCGTGCTCTGGGAGAATGCCGTCTGTGTCTTGGGCTGATTGTCCAACACCACATCTCCGTTGGAGTTCTTCACCATATAATAGGTTCTTGCCTCCGTGAGAACTCCGTCGTTTGCCAGAGCGGCGAAGCCCTGAGCCATCTCACGGACGGTCACGCCCCAGGTCTGCTGTCCCAAGGCAAG
>JABUSQ010000069.1 GCA_021442665.1 Oscillospiraceae bacterium | reverse complement strand
TCCCCCGGCGCTGCCGCCGGCCGTGTGGTCTTCACCGCTGAGGAGGCCAAAGAATGGGCTGACCGGGGCGAGAAGGTCGTCCTGGTCCGGCTGGAGACCTCCCCCGAGGATATCGAGGGCATGCAGGTCGCCCAGGGCATCCTGACTGTGCGCGGCGGCATGACCTCCCACGCAGCCGTCGTCGCTCGCGGCATGGGCACCTGCTGCGTCTCCGGCTGCGGTGAGATTACCGTGGATTACGCCGCCAAGTGCTTCACCCTGGCCGGCAAGGTCTTCAAAGAGGGAGACTGGATCTCCCTGAACGGCTCCACCGGCGAGATCTTTGAGGGCGCCGTGGACACCGTCCCCGCCAACCCCAACTCCGGCGACTTTGGCACCCTGATGGGCTGGGCGGACAAGTTCCGCCGGATGCAGGTCTACACCAACGCAGACAACCCCAGGGACGCCGCCCAGGCCCGCGCCTTCGGCGCCGAGGGGATTGGCCTGTGCCGCACCGAGCACATGTTCTTTGAGGGCGACCGCATCAAGGCCATCCGCGAGATGATCGTCTCCGAGGATGTGGACTCCCGCAAGCGGGCCCTGGCCAAGCTGCTGCCCTATCAGCAGAGCGACTTCGAGGGCATATACGAGGCCATGGAGGGCTGCCCCGTGGTCATCCGCTTCCTGGATCCCCCCCTCCACGAGTTCCTGCCCACCCAGGAAGACGACATCGTCGAGTTGGCGGATGAAATGGGCCTCACCGTGGACCGCCTGAAGGCCATCATCGGCGGCCTCCACGAGTTCAACCCCATGATGGGCCACCGCGGCTGCCGCCTGTCCATCTCCTACCCCGAGATTGCCGAGATGCAGACCACTGCCGTCATTCAGGCCGCCCTGAACGTTCAGGCACGCCACCCCGAGTGGACCATGGTCCCCGAGATCATGATCCCCCTGGTGGGCGAGGTCAAGGAGCTCAAGTACGTCAAGGATGTGGTGACCGCCACCGCAGACGCCATCATCGCCTCCTCCGGCCAGAGTATGAAGTACCTGGTGGGCACCATGATCGAGATACCCCGGGCCGCCCTCACTGCCGACAAGGTGGCAGAGGAGGCCGAGTTCTTCTCCTTCGGCACCAACGACCTGACCCAGATGACCTTCGGCTTCAGCCGTGACGATGCAGGCAAGTTCCTGGGCGCATACTATGACAAGAAGATTTACGAGAACGATCCCTTTGCAAAGCTGGACCAGACCGGCGTAGGCAAGCTGGTGGATATGGCGTGCCGCCTGGGTCGTGCAACCCGTCCCGAACTGCACCTCGGTATCTGCGGCGAGCACGGTGGCGACCCCTCCTCCGTGGAGTTCTGCCACAGAGTGGGTCTGGACTATGTGTCCTGCAGCCCCTTCCGCGTTCCCATCGCCCGCCTCGCCGCCGCACAGGCCGCAATCAAGGAAAGCAAGTAAAATTCGCAGCTACTCAATTTACAAGGCCTGTCGGTGCAATCCGATAGCCCAATAAAATTGGAAGAAACTGCAATAAGCTACGTAACGAAACTCCCCGTATCAGAAATAATACGGGGAGTTTTTGCTGTAGATGACCTGTTTTTTCATTTGACAATGCGGAGTACCGGCTATAGAATAAACTGCAGAAACGAAAGGCGGGATAATATGAAGGATAAGAGTAAGAGCAAAAGCAGGGGACTCGTCCTCGACCCATCCACGGGAAAACTAAGGCCCGTAAGCTTCAGACAGAAAATGTGGCAGTGGGTATACGGCTTCTGTGAGCCCGCCATTCTGCGGGGCACGGATTTCATGTTGAAAACGCCGAAAAGAGCCGAAAGCTTCAACAGAATGGCAACGCCTAAAATGCTCCCCAGAGAAGTAGTAGTAACCTCCGAGGCGGCCTGCAGATTTATCGACTTCATCTACTCTCAGAACACGGAGAATAATTCCGCACGCATGGCGGTGACAAAATGTGTGTGCCAGACCGCCACCAAGACCTTCCGTGAGCCCGTTATGAAGGATATGGCGCTGCTGTACACCGCAGATATGTACACAAGCCTGAAGCACACTGGCATCAAGGAGCCTTTCCATATCATAGAGACCGCCGAGGAAGCAAAAAGCATGATACGATATTTTGACGAGTGCGGGCTGGTACACACGGTCATGTACTGCAACAGCTCGGGGAAATGGACCTTCGTGGTCTGTAACTGCGACGACGAGGTATGCATTCCCATGAAGGCGTATAAGCTGGGACGCCGGGATCAGGTGCTGGCAGGGCCTGAGACAGTGTCCCTTGACAGAGAAAAGTGCCTCGGCTGTTCAGACTGCGGAAAATGCATCGAACGGTATATTTTTGGCTGCAACGCCGTGGGAGAGGACGGAAAAAGCACCGTTGACTCATCAAAATGCCTCGGCTGCGGGCTCTGCGCCGTGAGCTGTCCCTCCGGAGCGAGAACAATGATTCCACGTGATGACTATGAACACGAGGATAAGCTGACCACGGCAATATTGTTGGGAAAATGAAGCGGATGTGTAATATTGCACATCCGCTTCGGCGGTTTTAAACCGCTTCGTCCTTTTTTATCACATACTCCCGGGTCTTCCATTTTCCGCTGAGCATGAACACAGAGGCGACTATGATGGGGACAAAGCCCGCCAGCGACTGGCCTATCCAGATGCCCTTACAGCCGAAGTCCAGCACAAAACCGAGAAGATAGCCGAGACCTATCCTGCCCACGATGCCGTCCGTCAGAGCCACTATTAGATTGAGCTTTGAATGACCCGAGCCGTTAATCAGCGAGAAGCCTGCGGCCCTTGTGGCGGCGCCGTAGAAATCCAGCACGGCGGCTGGGATATATAGACCAACAATGCCAAGCACTGCTGTATCCCGGGTGAACAGACTGAACACCGCCACGGGAGCAGCTGCAAGGATAACAGAGAAGACGGTGAAAATCGGTAGCGTCACTGTGAGAATGACCTTGAGGATTTCCCTAACCCTGTCGTACTTCTCCGCACCGATATTCTGCCCCACCATGGCACTGCCTGCCGTGGAGAAGGA
>JABUSQ010000029.1 GCA_021442665.1 Oscillospiraceae bacterium | reverse complement strand
ACCGACAGCTCCCTCATGGGCAACGTTGTTGCCATGTACTATGACGGTCTCGCACAGCTCAAGATGTACGAAGACGGTCTCGCACAGCTCGAGGACGGCAAGAAGCAGCTCGCAGCAGGCGCACAGCAGCTCGCCGACGGCGACGCACAGCTCACCATGTTCGAGGACGGCGAAGCACAGCTTGCCGACGGCATGATGCAGCTTCTCACCGGTATGGGCCCCTCCTACCACCAGAAGAGCTTCGTTCAGACCGTTGACTCTCTTGCCGAGTATGTGGCAAAGACCGACGAGATGAAGATGGATATCCCCGAGCTCTATGACGAGAACGGCTTCAACGAGGCTGTATATGCAGAGTTCTGCGCAGCAATCGTTGAGAACCTCTACCAGACCTCCGAGGACGGCGTTGTCTGCACCAAGCGTGACGGCAAGGTCACTCCTCTCCTCGACCTTGACAAGTGCAGCCTCCTTCTCGACAAGGCTGACCAGTACATGGCAGACTCCGAGGTGGACACCACCGCTGAGGTCGTTGCCCGTATCGTTTGCTACATCCTTGTAGCACTGGCCTGCATCCTCGGCCTCATCGCCGGCATTATGGGCTTTGTCTCCGGCATCACCGGCGGCAAGAAGACCGGCAAGGTCCTGGGCATTCTCACCGCACTCCTCTCCGCAGGCGCATTCGTTTACGCTCTTATCTCCTCCTACGGCGACTACATCTACGGCATCCGTGTGGATGAGGCAGGCGCATACTCCATTGCCATGGAGGGCACTCACATTGAGTACTCCGGCGACTACCAGCATCCCGTATTCCTGGTCATGCTTATCGCCGCAGTTCTCTTCGTAGTCTTCGCTTTCATTGCAAGCAAGGCAGCAAAGCAGAAGGCCGCCAAGAAGGCAGCTGCAGCTCCCGTTTCCAATGCAGCGGTCGCAGGCGCAGCCGATGCAGAGCGCGTTGCAAAGCTCGAGGCTGAGAACGCCGAGCTCAAGGCAATGGTCGCAGAGATGGCAGCAGACGCCGCCACCGCCAAGGGCTGATTGTTAATCCGTATACCTACTGATTTCCGCAGGGCTTTTGCCCTGCGGATTTTTATTGTCATTCTTTACGAATTGTGATATATTCATAAAAAAACGAAAGGAATAAGGTCATGAAGGTTTTAATGATAAACGGCAGTCCCAACGAATTCGGCTGCACCTACACAGCTCTCTGCGAGGTGGCGAGAGGTCTTAATGAAAACGGCGTGGATACGGAGATCCTCCACATCGGCACTCAGCCTGTTTCCGGCTGTCTCGGCTGCGGAGGCTGCACCGATAAGCGCTGCGTCATCGACGATGTGGTGAATGTCGCTCTGGAGAAGGCAGAGCAGGCGGACGGTCTCGTCTTCGGCTCCCCCGTGCATTTTGCGGGCATCAGCGGAAGCATGGCCGCCTTCATGGACAGATTCTTCTACACCGACGCCGTCAAGCGCAAGCCCGCCGCCGCAGTGGTCTCCTGCCGCAGAGGAGGCTCCTCCGCCGCCCTGGACATCCTCAACAAGTACATCACCTATGCCCAGATGCCTCTGGTTTCCTCCGGCTACTGGAACATGGTGCACGGCACAAGGCCCGAGGAGGTCAGGCAGGACAAAGAGGGTATGTGGGTAATGCATACTCTGGGCTGCAATATGGCGTGGCTTATCAAGTGCATCGAGGCGGGCAGAAGCTCCGGCGTTCCTCTCCCCGTCCTTGAGCCCAGATCCAAAACCAACTTTATAAGATAAGAAACAGGACAGCTTCCAATGAAGCTGTCCTGCTGATATTTTTCTATTCTCCGTCTATGTGGTGGAAGGCCCGGGCAATTATCGTTCCCGTTTCGGCGTCGATAATATAGCGGTAATCCGTGACGGTGCCCGTGAACTGCACCTTATAGCAGCCCCTGCCCTCAAGCTTTATGTAGTCGCTCTGCATATCGGAAACAAGATCGGCGGGGATACCCGCATCCTCAACGGCTATCTGCCGGGCGGCGGACATTCCGATGCCGTCTCTGTCCGACAGGCTGCAGCCCTTCAGCGGCGAGATCATGATAAAGCAGATAAGCAGCAGAACCAACGCTCTGACGATATTTTCCCACTTAATTGCCGGAGCTTTGAGCTTTACGGTCTTCTCCGGAGCTTCCTGCGCGGAGGGCTGTTCCTCGCCGGTGCTCTTATTTGATTTAAGCTTCAGTTTTTCCCGGAAATTCTCAAGCTTCTCCGCCAAGTCTGTCCCTCCCTCTGCAATGATAGTATATTATACCCATTATCTGTGGTGTTTGTCAATTAATTCTGCGGTATTTAAAATAAAGTATGGTTTTTTCTGAACGGGTGTAGTATAATGTGGTCAATTAGTCAGGAGGTTTGTCATGGCAAAACGTAAAACTTATATTTTCATAGCACTGGTTCTGGTGCTTTTAATAATCGCAGGCCTTACCGCATGGGCAACCGGCGGCTCCGGCAAGGACGACAACACACCCGACCCCCGGCCCGAAAGCAGCAGCGAGGTCATTATCACCACGGCGGAGCCCATAGATACCCCCACTCCCGAACCCACTCCTGCGCCAACGCCCACGCCTGAGCCTACCCCTACTCCTACGCCCACGCCCACCGAGAACCCCGGCGACGGACGGGTGAACAGAAGCGGCTCCTTCAGCTCCGACACCGGCACGGCTCTGAATCTCGTCTGTGAGTGGAAGGCTGTCTCCAAGGATTCAAGCACCCTCTCCTTCACCCTGAACGTCTATGTGCAGAGCTACAGCCTTGAGATAGGCAAGCGCACCGGCAACAGCATTTACATCAATGGCAAAGGCTATAATTTTGTCAGCAACCCCGTGAATAACACCAATAACAACACCATGTCCAGAACGCAGATAACCACCGTCACGGTTGATATACCCGCCGAGGCCGGCAACAGCGTCAGCATCCCCGTCTCCGTGGACTGGTTCTATAACGGCACCTACAGCGGCACGGAAATCGGTCACGTCGTAGCCGAGACCACCATAAGCTTCAGCACCTGAGCTAAAAAGCACGGTTT
>JABUSQ010000179.1 GCA_021442665.1 Oscillospiraceae bacterium | reverse complement strand
TTTTCAGATTTCTTATTTCTGTCTGTATTTTATATGAGGATATGTACCAAAAATTGCGCATTAAAAAAGCCGTGCTGGGCACGGCCATTTTTTGCGATGTTCAGTTTTAATTAGCGCTGATGCTTTCGTATGCGGTTTTGAAAACAGCCGCGAGCTCATCCCGAAGATAGTCCGGCTCCAGAAGAGTGAGCTTTCCCGCATGGAGCTTTGCAAATTCCAGCATGGCTGCGTCGTTGGTCTTCACGATAAAGAGAAGGTTCTTTTTAGCGTCATCCTCTGCTGCGCCGGGGCGGTTTTCGGGAATGATATGAATGTTCGCCTTTCCGAAATAGTCGATGGCATCGGATATTGCCTCGCTGCCCGCCTCCGTCCGGAACTTCGCCGTTATGAGGCGGCCGGAGCTGAGGGAGCCGTTCTGATTCACATAATCGATGATGTTTTGCCATTCATTGCTGAAAGATTTGAGGGTCATCTCCCGGGCCAGTTTCTTTTCCTTTTCGCTCAAGTCCTCGTTTTCCGTAACCCTCAGATCTCTTATTCGGTCGATGCGGAAGGTACTGATGCGTCTGGTGCCGCGCTCCGCATCTTCGATCAGCACTTTTATGTCATTGATCGTTTCCCTTGCGGATTGTTCCTTGCCGCCGCAGACCAGACCGATAAGGTAGAAATCGTTGTTCTTCTCCGCAATGCCCAAAGGAAAGACGCAGCGGATGCGGTCTTCCACGTGCAGCTTCATATCCTCTTTGTAGTATGCGTAGCGGAACTCCACCACCCTTTTCTCTTTAAAAGCCTTGTCCAGCTCCTCCATGTTATAGAACAGCTGGGAGCATTCCTTCAGCTGCTCGCTGTCGCGCCTGATGTAGTTGCGCATGCTGTGGCTTGAGGTCATCGGGCTGAGGGACTCCAGCTTGTTTATGATTTCGGTCTTGTTGTGGGCGGCAATGTGCTTTGCGAAAATGACGTTGTATATCATCGCCTGGAGCTCCACATCGGAGAACAGGTGCTCATAATAGAAATCCGTATATATGACGCCGGTGTCGTCGTCATCGTCGGTCAGCTCTTCGCCGTTCCTTTTGCAAATCCTGCAGCGGATATTATCGTCATAGAGCATCACATCCTTGATGTTGCGGCTTACGGTCTTGCGATCCACTTTAAGGCCGTGGACCGCTTCGAGTTTTTTTCTTATCTCCGTCTGGGTGAAGGTGTGACTTTCGTCTGTATATCTTCGCAGCACGTCTATGATGTAGGGGATGGTCATCTTCTGGGGCTTGTCTGAAAGCATAGCAGCGCCTCCGTTTCGTTAGCAAATTCATATGCCATATTATATCACGGGATGCACCAAGTTTGGGACATTAAAAAGGACACCTGCAACTATGTACAGGTGTCATAAATCATGAATAGTGTCGAATCTCTGATACTATTTAAGAGTCTTCATGTACTCATCAAATACATAAAACTCAACTTGGAATGGTGTCATTTTTTTACCATTACCATCGCAATATTTTGATGACCCGTCCAAGAACTCACGGACATGCTTTTGTATATCCATGTATTCATCGTATGACAAGTTACTCCACGACGTAAGATTTCTCACATCTATAGGACATTGTGCATTCCTTGTGTTATACCAAGGCAAAACTTCTTTTTTATAAAATCCCTCGCCATAGGTATATCTATCCAGAACCATATGACAATGTTCAAATTTTTCTTGATACTTTTCAGCCCCTTTCAAACAATAAATGTACTTAAATGATACATTTATTATCTTTTGTGCTTTACCAAAAGATATCTTATCAACATCGTGTCCTGCGATAATATTGTTAAAATCGCTCACGAAACAGTTACCGCAGCCCTTGTGCCATTCGTCAAAATCTGTTTCATTTTTTTTAGGATCCACAACAATAAACTTATGCAATTCCGCTGCAAGATTGTTATATAAGTCATCAAGCTTTTTATAATTGTCTGAATCTTTGCGAAATTCTCCAAGGCCAGCTATTGTTCTAGGTTGCATATCGGTATACGCCCAAACTTTAACAATATGCTGATATTGTGCAAGGTCATCTACATATCCGTATCCAAATTGTGCAACCAAATCCTCATACTTCACCGAATAACTCATTATTGTACCTCCTTGATTAATTATAGTACTTCTCCCCGCCTTCATCCAGCGCATCCTTAATCCGCTGCCGCATGGATTCCGGGGATTGGATCTCAACGTACCGCAGGTACTGCAAAGCCCAGTGCTCCATGGCGTTGGGGCTGGCTAGCACCGTCACAAGGTATTTGTCATCAGCGGTGTCGCGGCTGATATGGATATCCTTGCCAAACCAGTCGATTACCTGGTCGACAATATCCTCGCTCACCAGCATGGTGATGTGTTCAGGCTCATCGGAATACATATAGGGCAGGGCCGTGGAAATTCGCTTGTAGTCGATGCCGTTTTCATAGCCCGGGAGCGTTTTTATCGGGGTGGCGCGCTCGTCGGAAAGCTCCATATTCGTAATGCGGTCCAGCCTGTAATAAGCAACGTCGCCCCAGCGCTCGTTACGAGCCATGAGGTAATAGCGCTGGTTGTGAAGTGTCAGTTGGTAGGGGCTGACGTCGTGCGCTGCGGTTTTATGAAGCCTTTTGTCCGCACCGGTCTTGTTGTAATCAAAGGCAAGGCGCACCCCCTTTTCGATGGCGGTGTCCACCAGCTCGATGTTCAGGAACAGCTCCTGGTTGTCGGTCTTGTTCCAGTCGTTCACCGAATACACGTGCTTAACATGCGCCTTAAAGTACTTGTTGGACAGCCCGCAGATCTTTTCTATCAAAGCCTTCGAGTGGCTTGCGGTTATGTGCCTGCTGCACAGAACTCCGTCGATCAGAAGCCTCAGCTCGGAATCCTCAAAATCTCTTTCGTCCAGATAGTTGCCGTTGTGAGTGGATCGTATGCTCACACCTGACTCCTTCAGCAGCGAAAGATTGCTGCTTATGGCGCGCCTCTCGATGCTGATTCCGTACTCCTTTTCCAGGTATTTCGAAATCTGCGCCTGAGTGAGAGGATGGTC
>JABUSQ010000183.1 GCA_021442665.1 Oscillospiraceae bacterium | reverse complement strand
GCCGTTCAGGCTGACACGGGCGGCGAATACCTTGTTGTGGTCAGGGCCGTACTCCCCTGCGGGAGAATAGATAAGCACCTGACCGCTCTTCTGCTGCACCAGCTCCTGAAGCTCGGTCTTGTAGTCCTCGCAGTGGTGAGCCTCGATGCTTTCGGGACTCAGTATCATGCGCTTTATGAATTCCTCCGCAGGCTCTGTTCCGCCGTCAAGGAATATGGCGGCGATAACAGCCTCAACAGCGTCGGCAAGAATGGAGGTGCGCTTTCTTCCTCCGTTTTTGTCCTCGCCTTTTCCCATGAGCAGATAATTCCCCAGCTCAAGGTCCTGAGCCACGCCGTAAAGACTCTGCTCGCACACCAGCTCAGCTCTGAGCCGTGTCATCTTTCCCTCCGGGAGTCCGGGCTCAAGAGAGTACAGATGCTTTGCAGTAACAAAGCCCAGAACGGAGTCGCCCAGAAATTCAAGGCGCTCGTTGCTGGAAATACCCTCGCCTCTGTTCTCATTGGCATAGGAGGAGTGGGTCAGAGCATTCCTGAGAAGTCCGCTGTCTCTGAAGCTGTAGTTCAATCTTTTTTCAAGCTCAACCACTTTTATCACGCTTCCTCGGAAATCTTCATGAATTCCACATTGTCGGTGATATCCTTCACGATGCCGCTCTCGGCAAAGCTCTTCGCCTGACGGATTGCGGCAAAGAACGCCTGATCGTTGGAGGAGCCGTGAGCCTTGATGACAGGTGCGGAAATGCCCAGCATTGCCGTGCCGCCCACCTCGTTGGGGTCTATCTTCTTTGCTATGCCCTTGACGTCATTTTTGATGACTGCGGCAGCCAGCTTGTTCTTTGTGCTTTTTGTGAGCACACCCTTTATCTCCTTGAAGAGATACTTCGCCACACCCTCGGTGGTTTTCAGAGCTATGTTTCCCGTGAAGCCGTCGGACACCACAACGTCAACGCCGCCGAAAAACATGGTGCTTGCCTCCACATTGCCCACGAAGTTTATGCGTCCCTGCTTCTGTGCCTCGGTGAGCAGTCTGTAGGTATCGTGCTGCAGCTGTCCGCCCTTGCATTCCTCTACACCGATGTTCAGGATGCCGACCCGGGGGTTTTCCACACCCATCATGCGCTTTGCGTAGAAGCTGCCCATATAGGCAAACTGCAGCAGGTACTCGGGAGTGCACTCCGCATTTGCTCCGCAGTCGATGAGCATGATACCGTTTTCCATACTGGGGAGAACGGGAGCCATTGCCGCACGGCGGATGCCCTTGATGCGCTTTGCGATAAGCGTTGCTCCGGTGAGCAGAGCTCCCGTGGAGCCTGCGGACACCATGGCGTCGCCCGCACCTTCCTTAACCATTTTCAGCGCAACGGTCATGGAGGAGTCCTTCTTTCTGCGGCAGGCGGTGCTTGGGTCGTCCTCCATGCTCACCACCTCACGGGCGTCGACTATCTCAATGCCTCTGCGGTCGGCGCTGCCGAGGCAGCGCTCCACGTCCTCGGCTCTGCCCACAAGTATAAGCTCAACGCCCAGCTCGTCCCTCGCCTTCAGGGATCCCTTTACGATTGCTTCAGGGGCGTTATCTCCGCCCATTGCGTCTACTATAATCTTCACCTTGCGAAAATCTCCTTTTTCATAAGCTCATCTATTATGCTGAGAGACCTGCCTGAGATCTCCGCATTCTTGTTACGCTTGCCCTTGACACGGTAGCCAAGAGGCGAGATTATCCCGAAGTTTATGTTCATGGGCTGGAATTCACCCACGCTTCCGCCGGAGATATACAGTCCCAAGGCCCCGATGGCGGTCTCCTGCGGGAAGTCCACAGGCTCAATACCGAGAACACGGGCAGCGGTCTCTATGCCCACCAGCATACCGGAGGCGGCTGACTCCACATAGCCCTCCACGCCCGTCATCTGTCCCGCAAAGCTGATTCGAGGCTCGCTTCTGAGCCTGTAGTAGCGGTCAAGCAGCTGCGGGCTGTTCAAATAGGTATTTCGGTGCATGACGCCGTAGCGGACAAAATCCGCATTCCTCAGAGCGGGTATCATGGAGAAAACACGCTTCTGCTCTCCCCATGTCAGGTGGGTCTGAAAGCCCACCATATTGTAGAGTGTGCCGTCTGCATTGTCCTTGCGGAGCTGGACAACGGCGTAGCTCTCTCTGCCGGTTACGGGATCACGCAGGCCCACGGGCTTCAGCGGTCCGTAGCGCAGTGTATCCTCTCCCCGCCTTGCCATGACCTCAACGGGCATACAGCCCTCGAATACTCCCCCGTCGTCAAAGCCGTGAACCTCCGCCTCCTTTGCGGAGCAGAGCTCTCTCCAGAACGCCTTATATTCCTCCTCAGACATGGGGCAGTTTACATAATCCGCTGTGCCCTTGTCATAGCGTGAGGCAAAGAAGGCGCTGTCCATATCAACGCTGTCGATGCTGACGATAGGAGCCACGGCATCGTAAAAATGAAGACCCTCGCCGCCGCACAGCTTGGCTATCCGCTCCGCCAGTGCATCGCTTGTCAGCGGTCCCGTCGCCACCACCAGCTCACCCTCGGGAAAATCCGTGACCTCCTCCTCGATGACGGTGATGCTGTCGTGGTTTCTGAGCTTATCGGTGATATACGCCGCAAAGCCCTCACGGTCAACAGCAAGGGCTCCTCCTGCCGGGACTCTGTTTGCATCGGCGCTCTCCATGATAAGGGAGCCCATTCTCCGCATTTCCGCCTTCAGCAGACCTACGGCATTGCTCAGCTCATCACTGCGCAGGGAGTTTGAGCACACAAGCTCGCCGAAGTACGGCGATTTATGCGCGGGCGTCATTTTATGGGGCTTCATTTCGTAAAGCCTGACCTTTATTCCCCTCTCGGCAAGCTGCCAGGCGCATTCACTGCCTGCAAGTCCCGCTCCGAGGACGGTGACTTCCTTCATTTCCTTGTACCCTTGGCGGCAGTATTTTTCGTGCCGCTCTTTTTAGCTGTCGTCTTCTTCTCTGTGCTTTTTTTCTTCTCTGTGTTTTTCTTCTTCTCGGTGCTTTTCTTATCCTCGGCGTTTTTCTTATCCTC
>JABUSQ010000119.1 GCA_021442665.1 Oscillospiraceae bacterium | reverse complement strand
ATTGAACCATGGTTCAATGGGTCTTCTGTACTGAATCGCAGATATCAAGTATTTTATGACACCAAAGCAGGAAGAACGTAACAGCGGCTTTTCCGCTCTTTTGGAGCACTACGCAGCCTGCGCATGAGAAGCATTCAATCAAGAGCCAGACCGAAGTCCAGCGTGTCGGATATGGGCGAGTTTGAGCAGATGTAGGCGTTTCCCTCAAAGGAGACCCGCCTTATCTCCGCATGGTCGGCTCCTAGACGGCTGCACAGCATGGGTATGAAATCCGCACTTCCCAGACATTCGGAGATTTTCAGAACACCGTTTTCGATGTATCCACAGGCGATGGCTCTGCCGTAGGCGAACATTCCGCCGCCGTATGTACGGCACAGCTCACGCTGATACTCATACCACTCTATGGGATAGCGCACGGCGGGGTTATACTCGCTGCGACGCGCCGCATATTCCGAGGCGGAAAGTACTTTAATGGCGCCTTCGGAGTCCTTAGGGGGTATCTTTTCGTATCGGCAGTGGCTGAGGTAAGTCATGCCCAGCTTGCTCTGATACCACTGATAAAGCGAGTCCGTGGCGGGAAAGGTACAGAGCTTGGGGGTGTCCTTTCTGCAACGTGTAAGGAGAGCAGTACCTACGGAGCGGGAGCGATATTCCTCCTTCACAGCAACGGCGTAGATATAGCCGAATTTCTGCTGCTCCAGAAACAGATTCAGGACGTACGCCATACCGATTATCTCACCCTCAACATCGGCAACATAGCCTCGCCCCAGCTTGGGCAGAAGCTCGAAAAACCTGCCGATAAGAGCGATATCGTCGTAAAAGACCTCGTTCCACAGCGCTGTCAGTACGGGGACATCCGTCTCACGGTATTCTCTTATGCTTACTTTTTTCTTTTCCATATCGCAGTATACTTCTCCAGAATATATTCCGGCTTGTAGGACAGCTTGGAGGTGCGGAGCTTCTCCATGCCCATGTCGTCCTCACGGTTTATATAATATATATCAGGGTGCCTGTTCCTCACCATCTTCGCAGTCTCTCTGCACAGCATGGCGTAGGCTCCGACAACGCGGGAAAAGGCCTTTTCAAAGTGAACGCAGAAGGTGTCTACGGTGAGCATTTCACCGACGGAAAAGCCTATGGGCTCGTCCTCGGCAAAGAGGATGCCGCCCTCAAGGTTCAGCTCCGAAAAGCTGTCAAGGGCAATGCTGAGAGCGTCACTCTCAAAGGAGATGCTCTCCTCAAGCCTGTCGCCTTCCTCACTCAGCCAGCGGGACAGCAGCTCACGGCACAGCGGGAGCTTTTCCTGTGTCAGTTCCTCAAATCGCCAGTCGTGCTCTCTTTCAAAACGGTTGCAGAAGTTTTTCTTGCCATGGAGGGATTTCCCGGAATACTCCGCAAGAGCGTCTAAGCGGTAGATGTAGTCGGAGAAGCTTCGGTCGGGGCAGACCTCAAACTCCTCCCCAAGCAGAGGCAGATGCTCCGCGCAGATGCCGCATATCTTCAGGTCGGTGTCTTTTTGACGGCACAGCTCCTTCATATATTCCATGGCAGGGGCTATATCTCCGCTGCCCACGGGGAAGGCAAACCAGCACTCCCCCTGACGGGTAAGGCTTGTCACAAGTCTGTTGCCCACGACTGCAATGTACTGGCGGAACCTCCCGTCCCAGATGTAGTAGTTGCCGAAGCAGTAGTCTGCACTTCGGGACGTCTCGGCGGCGAATATTTTACTGATTATATTTTTGTCTCCGCAGGATAGCGGTATAAGCTCATGCATAGGTTCTGTCACAAATTCTTCTGATTTCTGCTCTTATCTCCCGCAGGTCAGCAAAGGTCTCGGGACGCTTGTGCCCGTCACGCAGCAGGGCGGCGGGGTGGTAGATTGCCATGCAGCGCACGCCGTCAAGGTCGAACCATTGTCCGTGCTGACGGCTTATTTTGAAATCCCCGTCAATTATCTCTGCGGCGGCTATCCTCCCCAGACATATAATGATTCTGGGTTTAACTATATCTATCTGCGCTCTAAGCCAATGGGAGCAGGCGTTTTTCTCCTCGGGGAGAGGGTCACGGTTTTTGGGCGGACGGCATTTTACGATGTTTGCAATGTAGACCCTGCTTCTGTCAAGATCTATCATGCTCAGCATGTCGTCCAGAAGCATACCGGCTTTGCCCACAAAGGGTATGCCCTGCAGATCCTCCTGTTCACCGGGACCTTCGCCTATGAGCATTATCTCGGCGTTCTCATTGCCTGTGCCGAATACAAGATTGGTGCGCTGAGCTCCCAACGGACATTCTTTGCAGCCAAGGCATCTGTTTTTAAGCTCGTTCATTCCGTCCATCAGCTGTCCTCGGGCTTTGCAAGGGAGAGAAGTATCTCCCGGCGGTTGTTTTCGGGGTATTCCATCACATATTCCAGCAGGAATTCCAGCATCTCACCCAGGGCGTGACCCTGCAGACCCAGCTCCAGAAGATCGTCACCGTTGACGGCAAGGTGCTTCATTGAAAAACACTCTCCGCTCTTGAGCACGGCGCGCAGCTCCTTTTCCAGATCCTGCCCGGACAGAGCCTCAAAGGCAGAGACGGCACAGCTCACCGTGTCCACACCGTAGCGGTACAGAAGCTTTTTCCAGCCCAGCTTATCCTCGGGCGGGGGAGACCTGAGTATTTCCGAAGCACCCTCACAGCAGCGCATAGTACGCCCGTCCAGCCGCAGCGAAAAGAGAAAATCATGCACCGATGGGATAAAGCCGTATTTTTGCAGCATAATTGAAAATGCGGCCCAGCGTGAGAGAGGCTTTTTGGGAAGCTTCGCCAGATCGGCGAAATTAGGGGTCTTCCAGCCGGTACCGGGTATGTATCGGCTTAGCATTCCGAAGGATATGGCAGCACCGAGGGTGTCGGGCCGGGGAGTGAGCAGTATCTTCTCCAGCTCATCCCGGACTCTCTCCGGAGCAAGCTCCGAGGCAAGCTGCGCCTTCTGCTCGATGGCGCCCAGAGTTTCGTACTCTATGGTGAAGCCCAGACGGGCGGAAAATCTCAGAGCTCTGAACATACGCA
>JABUSQ010000095.1 GCA_021442665.1 Oscillospiraceae bacterium | reverse complement strand
GGTGATAGCCTGACGTATCCACCATGTGGCATAGGTAGAGAACTTATAGCCCTTGGTGTGGTCAAACTTTTCGACGGCCTTTATAAGACCCAGATTGCCTTCCTGAATGAGGTCCAGAAACTGGAGCCCGCGTCCTACATAACGCTTGGCGATGGACACCACCAGACGGAGATTTGCCTCCGCCATACGGCGCTTGGCGTCCTCGTCTCCCTCGCTCATTCTTACGGCAAGAGCTACCTCCTCCTCGGCGGTGAGAAGAGGCACCTTGCCTATCTCCTTGAGGTACATACGCACGGGATCGTCGGTGGCAAAGGTGTCTGCCACACTGTCGGTGTCGATGAGCTCCTCCTCTGTGACATCCTCGATTCCCTCCAGCTCGGGAGAAAACCCGTCGTCGTCCAGAAGAGGAAGAACGTCGTCACTGACAACATCTATATCAACACCGGCGGCGTCAAGATTTTCGTAAAACTTGCTTATTGCGTCGGTGTCAATACCCAGCTCCTCAAGACAGGATATATCCTTTGTGGTGAGCTTTCCGTTTTTCTTGCCTTTTTCCAACAGGTCGTTAAGGCGCTCCTCAGGAGACCTGTTGTCCTCGGGGGGCTTTTCCTCGACCTTCTTCTTTTTAGAGGAGCGCTTTTTTGCGGGCTTCTTCTCCGCCTCGTCCTGCTCTAAAAGTGCATTGGCAGCGGCTTCGAGTTCTTCCTCGGTAAGTACTTTTTCTTTATCCATTTTTTATCCCCCGTATCCTTTAGTTTCCTTAAATTTGTTTGCCAGCGCAATCAGATCCGTCTCTTCTGCGGCAAGCTCCTTTTGTTTTCTTATTCGCGAGATGTAGTCGCCGAGCGCCTGCTGGCCGTTGCGCAAAAGCTCCGGCTTCTGCAATATTGACGCCAGCAGAGCCGATTCTCCCGGCTCAAGCACTGCACTTACGGTGGCGGTACTGATAATGCCGCCGTGCTCGGCCTTTTCTTTCAGGACTCCGTAGATTTTTGCCAGCACCGGAGAGGTGAATTCCCCGGGCTCGGGAAGCTCTCTTCCCCGGAAAAGACCTTGGTCCAAAAACAGCAGACGGATGATGCCCTCCTCGGCGGCGGCAGACTCCGGGTCGTCGTAACGGTATTCCTTATCTGCAGGCTGGAGCTGTTTTATCGGCTGTGAGAGCTCTCTGTCCTGACGGCGCTGAGCCGAACGCAGGATACGCTTTCGGCTACGCTCGACCTCCTGCTGTACGAGCTCGGCAGAAAGACCCGCCTTTGAGGCGACACGCATGGCGTAGACCTGCCTTTCCATGGCACCCGAAAGTTGAGCCAGCATATCCGTGGCATCCTTCAGATACTGAACCTTCTGCTCGTCAACGCTCAGGTCGTATTTGTCCTCTATGCTCTGCAATCGGAAGTCAATGTGGTTTTTGGAGCCCTCCACAAGATTGCGGAAGGCGTCGGCTCCCCGTTTTTTGATATATTCGTCGGGGTCCTTGGCTCCGCTCATGCTGAGCACTCTGACCTTTACGTCCAGCTTTTCCAGTATGCCGATGGCACGCTGAGACGCCTTCTGCCCTGCGGAGTCGGCATCGTAGGCGATGACCACCTCGCCTGTGTAGCGGGAAATCAGCCGTGCCTGCTCCGGAGTCAGAGAAGTGCCTAGGGAAGCAACGGCGGAGTCAAAGCCCGCCTGATGCATCATGACTACGTCTATATTGCCTTCTGCAAGAATTATATACCCGCTCTTCGACTTTTTAGCCAGATTCATGGCAAAAAGGTTACGGCTCTTGTTGAAAACAAGCGTTTCACGGCTGTTTAAGTATTTAGGTTCACCGTCACCAAGAGCACGACCGGAAAAGCCTATGACATCGCCCCTTACATCTATAACGGGGAACATGAGGCGGTTTCGGTAGGTGTCAAAGAAATTGCCCTTCCTGCCCCGGCTGAGAAGTCCCGCATCGAAAAGCTCGGACTCGGAATAGCCCTTGCTCTTCAGATGCTCACGTAGACCGTCCCATGTGTCCGGAGCGTAGCCCAGACCGAAGCGTGTTGCCGTGGAGGGACTTATCTGCCGCTCAGCCATATATTCTGCGGCAGGCAGACCCTGCGGAGAGGTGAGACAGGAACGGAAGAATTTTGCCGCATCTCGGTTTGCCTCCAGCAGCCTGCGGCGCCTCTGAGCGTCACCGCTGTTTTCCTCCTCGGGCATGGGCATTCCCGCACGCTTTGCAAGGAACTCCACGGCGTCCCGGAAGGAAAGACCCTCGGCGTCCATTATAAAGTTTATGACTCCGCCGCCCTTTCCGCAGCCGAAGCAGTGATATATCTGCTTGTCCGCAGTAACGGAGAAGGAGGGCGTTTTTTCACTGTGGAAGGGACAGAGCCCGAATTGGTTGGCTCCCGACTTTTTTGTGAAGCGCACATAGCTTCCTACAACGTCCACTATATCGCTGCGCTCAATAAGCTCCTGCAGGAAGCTTTCGGAAAACGCCATATGCAGCTCCTTTCATTATAAATATGAAATAGTATATGAAATAAAGATTGATGAAAACAAATTGCGGGTTTATTTGACCGTCCATGCGGCGGGAATGAATATTTTGCCGTACTTCTCCATGGCATAGCCGTCGGTCATGCCCGAGACGTAGTCGCAGACGGCACGGTCAAGACCCTCACGACTCACCGTCTCCAGCATCTCATTGGGCAGCTTCCACGGATTTTTCTTATAATAATCGTAGATACCTCCCAGAATACCCTCAACCTTGCTCTCCTCGCTTTTGGCGGCTGGGTTCGTGTACACATCGGAGTACATGAAGCTGTGGAAGGTGTCGAAGGTTTCCTGCATCATTGGGGAAAACTTTATCTCGCCGTCGGCACTGTTATTGATAAGGTCGGTGATGAAAGCGTTTATACGTTCGCTGTTGCGGCTTCCGCAGTTGCGGCGGACAATCATGGGAACACGGTCGTTAGTGAGAATACCCGCACGGACGGCGTCGTCAAGATCGTGATTTATGTAGGCGATACGGTCGGCAAGGCGAACGCAGGTGGCCTCCCGTGTATCGTCGGGAGCGCCGTGAGTGTG
>JABUSQ010000168.1 GCA_021442665.1 Oscillospiraceae bacterium | reverse complement strand
ATAATTTTATCTATAACAATAAAATTTATAGACCACAACCGGAAAAAAGTCAAGAGAAAAATTGACTAATCAGATGGGAAATTATATAATATAATGAAAATGATGAAACCGAGCGGCAGTTATGCCGACAAGCGCAGCTTATTAAAGGACGGCCGTGCCGATTGCGGCGCAGGACCGGGAGAGAACCAATGAACGATCTTCAGAAGAGAACCTGGGCTGAAGTGAGCCTTGCCAATATTGAACACAACTACGGACGAATAAAAGCCGCCATCCCGGAGGGCACGAAATTTCTGGGCATAGTCAAGGCCGACGCCTACGGACACGGGGCGGTGCAGGTGGCGAAACGCCTTGAAAAGTGCGGCGCCGACTATCTGGCGATAGCCTGCCTTGACGAGGCCCTTGAGCTGAGAAGGAACGGCGTTACCGTGCCCATACTGATACTCGGACATACCCCTCCTGATTATGTAAACCTCCTGCTGGAGAATGAGCTTACCCAGACCGTGAGCTGCGAGGCAAAGGCTCAGGAGTTTTCGGATGCGGCCGCGGCTCTGGGCGGAACGCTGAAGATACACATCAAGCTGGATACGGGAATGTCACGTCTGGGCTATCTGTGCAGGGAAAGCTATTTTGAAGACGGCGTTAAAAACGTTGTCAGCACCTTCAATCTGCCAAACCTCGATGTGGAGGGAATCTACACCCACTTTTCCGTTTCGGATTTTAAGGACGCGGACAGCGCCGCATATACCAAAGAGCAGTTTAAGCTTTTCACCGACGTGATACACACGGCGGAGGACGGGGGAGCTTCCTTTAAAATTCGCCACTGCGCCAACAGCGGCGCGGTTGTGAATCATCCGGAGATGACGCTGGACATGGTGCGTCCGGGCTTTCTGCTGTACGGCTACGGCGATGAGGGAAGGCTGGGGCTGAGACCCGCCATGCGCATGGTCAGCACCGTCAGCACCATTAAATACTATGAGCCGAATACCTGCGTGAGCTATGGCAGAAACTATGTCACCGATAAGCGCACACGCATGGGCGTAGTAGCCGCAGGCTATGCCGACGGTCTGCCGTGGGCTGCTGCGGGAAAATGCGCCTTCTCGGTGGAGAACAGCTTTGCTCCCCAGTGCGGAAATATCTGCATGGATATGTGCATGATCGATCTAAGCGACATTCCCGAAGCTGCAGTCGGCAGCCGGGTCGAGCTGTTCGGCGAAACGGCGAAGCTGGAGACACTCGCCTCCGCAGCGGGAACAATACCCTACGAGCTTCTGTGCGCCGTGTCAAAGCGTGTGCCGAGAGTTTACATTGAGTGAGCAGAAACCGCACCTCAGCCCTCGCTCCGGCTGAGTAAATAAGGAAAAAGAAAAAACTACCGGGGGATAAGACTATGCTGATGACCGATATTATCGGAAGGAAACGTGACGGGCACAAGCTCAGCAGGGAGGAGATAAGCTTCTTTGTTGAGGGCTATGCAAAGGGTGAGATACCCGACTATCAGGCCTCGGCCCTGCTGATGGCGATACTGCTCAGAGGCATGGACAGCGAGGAGACTCTGCAGCTCACCATGGCGATGATGCACAGCGGGGAGACCATCGACCTGTCCTCCGTTTCGGGAGTCAAGGCGGATAAGCATTCCACAGGAGGCGTGGGTGACAAGACCTCTCTGGTGCTGTGCCCCATGGTTGCGGCGCAGGGCGTGAAGATAGCGAAAATAAGCGGCAGAGGTCTGGGTCACACCGGCGGCACCATAGACAAGCTGGAGAGCTTCCCGGGCTTTACCACTGGCATCAGCGAGGAGACCTTCCTTCAGAACGTAAACGAGGTGGGTATCGCCATTGCCGGACAGACGGCGGATCTGGTACCTGCGGACAAGAAGCTCTACGCTCTGCGTGACGTGACCGGCACCGTGCCCAGCATCCCCCTTATCGTCAGCTCCATCATGTCCAAGAAGCTGGCAGCGGGTGCGGACGTCATCGTGCTTGACGTAAAGCAGGGCAGCGGTACGTTTATGAAGAGCTTCGAGCAGGCGAAGGAGCTTGCGGAGGCTCTCACGATGGTGGGCAGGCTTGCGGGGAAGAAGACCGTGGCGGTCATCACCGATATGGATGAGCCTCTGGGCAATGCCGTGGGCAACGCCCTTGAGGTCAGAGAGGCCATTGAGGTGCTGAAAGGCGAAAAGCAGGGCGAGCTTCTGGAGCTGTGCCTGACGCTGGGCGCCTGTATGCTGACGGAGGCGGGGCTTGCCGCAGATGACGGCGAGGCAAGAGAAAAGCTTATGGCAGGCATAGCCGACGGCTCCGCTCTGAAGAAGCTGGCGGAGTTCGTATCGGCTCAGGAGGGCGACAGCTCGGCGGTATACGACCTGTCAAAGCTCCCCAAGGCCCCCGTGCCGTATGAGGTAATTTACAATAATAATGGTTATGTAAACCGAATATCCGCAGACGAGGTGGGCCTGACGGTGCTTCAGCTCGGCGGCGGAAGAGTGACCAAGGAGAGCAGTATAGACCTCTCCGTGGGCGTGGTGCTGAAAAAGAAGGTGGGTGACGAGGTCAGAGCAGGGGAGAGCCTTGCCACCGTCCACGCCTCCTGTGAGGAAAAGGCCGGAGAGGCGGCGGAGCGGCTGCTTGCCTGCTACAGCATAAGCCCGGAAAGCTGCGAAAAGCCCCCCTTCATAAAGGCTATAGTGCGATGAAGAGATTTGCCGTCATCGCCCTTGCGGCTGTGCTTGCTCTCTCAGCCTGCGGCAGAGAGGAGCAGGAGGTGATACCCGACTTCACCTTTGTCCCCGCTGTCGTTACCCCGGAGCCCCAAAGGGAGCACCTCGAGGTAATTGAGCCGGAGACGGAGGGCGTTAAGCTGGACGAGAACGAGCTTAAGGCTCTGAACAGGATGCTCTTCGGCAACAGATACGGCGAGAACTGGTATCTCAGGAGCATCCCGGTGCTGTGGAATACGGACAGCCCGGCGGATATAGACCTTTACGCCCTGTTCTGCGGAGGCTTCTCCGGAGAGTGCGACAATCTCGGCTATGACGAGCTGCTGTATCTCTCCATGCAGACGGGAATCGAGGCGGAGGAGCTGCAGCAGCTGCCGTCGTGCCGTCTGCCGGAGTATAAAATGGATCTGGTGCTGAGGGAGTATTACGGGCTGACGCTGACGGAGACCTGCATGAACGGTCT
>JABUSQ010000124.1 GCA_021442665.1 Oscillospiraceae bacterium | reverse complement strand
CACGGGCTGAGAAACTGTATAGCTCTTGAGTCCGTCCACGGAGGGCAGCTCGGGATAGCTTTCGGCGTTCATGCCCATGAAGGAGAACTCGGTCTTTCCGCAGCGTACGGTGGTCATGCACTTGCTGTCGGAGCTGACGGTCACCATTCCGTCCGGGAGACGTCTCACCATCTCTCCGAAGAGCTTGGCGTTCAGCACCACGCTGCCCGGTTCCTTCACTTCGGCTTCTATGTTTGAGTATATTCCTTTTTTGAGGTCATAGCCTGTAACACGAAGGCTCTCTCCCGCCTCCAGCAGAAGGCCCTCCAGCTCACTGATTGGGCTCTTTGCGGCGGCAGCTCTGGAGCTTATATTTACGGCACCCTGAAGCAGGTGCTTCTCGCAGGTAAATTTCATTTTCCTTCCTCCGAAAATAAAAGATGTATATATAAATAAATCTATAAAGGCAGCAGAAGCAGCAGTAGAACGAAAAACTGTTGAAAAGCTGCTGTAAGCATTGAAAATACTGAGTTTTCAGTGTTCAAAGCTTTGTTGATAAAAAAGGCGGTTTTGAACGGCTTTTTGAGCTGAGAATTTCTGCACCGTTTATTAACATGGACTTAACAGAGTTTCAACAGCAGAAATGTTCAAACAAAGGACAGGCTGTTTATGTTGCTGGTTATGTCTCTGATGGTTGCGCTCATCTTTGGGTCTGTCTGTATAAGCTCCTCAACCTTCTTGATGGAGGCCAGCACCGTGGTATGATTTCTGCCCTCGTATTCCACGCCGATGTCCTTGAGGGAGAGATTTGTCAGCGTCCGTATGAGATACATGGATATCTGACGGGCCATAGCCGTGTTTTTGCTGCGGTTCTGACCTCTGATGTCCTCTTCGCTGAGCGAATAGTACCGGGCGGTCTCCCTTATTATATGCTGAGGAGAGGGGATAAAGGTGCCGATGCGGATAACGTCCTTGATGGCACGCTTTACGGCGGCGGTATCTATAACGCTGTCCAGTATCTCTCGGTATGCCGTGAGCCGCTTAACCACACCCTCTATCTGACGGACGTTTGAGGTTATCGTCTCTGCAATATAGTTTACGGCGTCGTCCTCGAGGATAAGTCCGAGCTGAGCGGCCTTGGTTCGTGTTATCGCCATTCTCGTCTCCAGATCCGGGGGCTGAATGTCCGCCAGAAGTCCACCCTCAAAGCGGGTACGCAGTCTGTCCTCCAGAAGGCTCATATCTATAGGCGGACGGTCGGAGGTAATAACTATCTGATGATTCGCCTCGTAGATATTATTGAAGGTGTGGAAGAATTCCTCCTGAGTTGACTGCTTTCCGGCAATGAACTGGATATCGTCCACAAGGAACAGGTCCGCATTGCGGTATTTCAGGCGGAATTCCTCACCGCTGCCCTCTCTTATGGCCTTTATGAGCTGGTTTGTGAAGTCGTCACCCTTGATATAAACGATGTTTGCGTCCGGGTTTTTCTCCCTTATCGCCTGACCGATGGCCAGGAGCAGATGAGTCTTGCCCAGCCCGGAGTTTCCGTAGATGAAAAGGGGATTATTCACGGAGCCGGGATTATTTGCGACAGCCACGGCAGCGGCGTGAGCAAAGCGGTTTGAGTTTCCCACGATGAAGCGGTCAAAGGTATAGCCCGCCATCTCCGGCAGGGGATCGTTTACCGGCAGGCTCTCTTTATAGTCCGCATATTCCTCCTCTGTCAGCACAAAGAGCTTCATGCTGCAGGAGAAAATATCGGACAGCGTGCTTTCTATTATTCCCGTGAAGCGGTTTACGATGATATCACGCTTAAACTCCGAGGGCGTGGTAACAAAGAAATCGCCTCCGTTCATTTCTGCGGGAACACAGCCTGAAAACCAGGTGTTCATGGCCGTGGAGGTAAGGCTTTCACCGAGAACCTCCAGCACCGCAGACCAGATATCGTTTAGGGAATTCATATTGTTGACAGTCATATAAAAACCTCTGTTTCTGCAGGTCGTATCGGGCGACAGTAATCTGATTTATTATAACATTAAACAGTCTGTTATGCAATAATATATATTAATAATGTAAAGAAAAAAGAAAGCATATTTTTGTGAACAGTAACGAACCCGGAATAAAAACAACGGAAAATGAGGTTAATTTTTATTAACTCTCAGGTGCAATCTGCCCGACAGGAGAAGATTTACAATTGCTTGCTTGAAATAACGGTCAGTTTGGAGTAAAATGTTTATTTAGACAATATTTCACGAGGTGAGGACTTTGAGAAAAATCGCCTTATGGGAAGCCCGGCATCCGAAGCTTGTGCTGCTTATTGCTCTGCTGCTTGTCATACCCGCCGCTGTAGGCTTCTTCTCCACGGGAGTCAACTACGACATACTGTCCTATCTCCCGGACGATCTTGAGTCGGTTCAGGGCGAAGCAGTGCTGGATGAGACCTTCGGCACCGCAGGCATCTCCATAGTTATCACGGAGAACGCGTCTCCCAAGCAGACGGCGGCTCTGAAGGACAGAATACTGGAGATAGACCACGTGGACTCCGTGATATGGGTTGATACCATTGCGGATGTTGGCATACCTGCGGAGATACTCCCGGATATAATGCGGGACGTGTTCTATTCCGAGGATGACAGCAAGACCATGATGCTGGTGCGCTATGAGCAGTCCGAGGGTGAGGAGGGCGCAGACCTTGCCGCCATCGGTGAGATCAAAAAGCTGCTGGACGATAAGACCTACATCAGCGGCATCTCGGTAATGGTGGACGATACCCACGACCTTGCGGATAATCAGGCTCCGATTTATATATCCATCGCCGTGGTGCTTGCCATGGCGGTGATGCTGATAATGATGAAAAGCTGGTTGCAGCCCTTTGTCATACTCGGCACGCTGGGTTTAGCTGTCATCTACAACATGGGCACGAATTTCTTCATGGGTGAGATATCCTTTGTTACCCAGTGTGTTGCGGCAATTCTTCAGATGGGCGTAACCATGGACTACTCCATCTTCCTGATTGACCGCTACGCTGAGGAGAAGCCCCGCTTCGGCTCCCGCGAGGAGGCCATGGCCGAGGCGGTATCCAAATCCTTTTCCGCCCTTCTGGGAAGCTCCCTCACCACGGTCTTCGGGTTTGCGGCGCTGTGCTTCATGCGGCTCAGACTGGGCTTTGACATCGGCTTTGTAATGGCTAAGGGAGTGGTCTTCGGCATACT
>JABUSQ010000118.1 GCA_021442665.1 Oscillospiraceae bacterium | reverse complement strand
CGACCCTTAGGTCGAAGCCCTTGGCAGCGGATGAAGGATTCGAACCCTCACAAACGGAGTCAGAGTCCGGTGTGCTACCATTACACAAATCCGCTAAACGCAAGGAATATTATAACGCATTTTTCGGATTTGTCAATAACCAATATCAATTTTATTGTAAAAAGGCAACGGAAATTTCCGCCGCCTTTTTAATACATCACACCTTGAAGTTAACGGAGGTGGAACCCTCGTCCTCCTGAACGAACTCATAGTCCTTGCCGGGAAGGACAGCATTCAGGATGATGCCAACCAGAGCTGCGGTGGCAAGTCCGGAGAGCTGAACAGGTCCCAGAACCAGTGCGCCTGCGGCAGAGTAGTTGATGCCGATGGCAAGCACCAGAATGAGAGCGGCGATGATGACGTTGCGGGTATTGGTGAAGTCAACCTTGTTCTCAACAACGTTGCGGACGCCGACGGCGGAGATCATGCCGTACAGCACCATGGATACACCGCCGATGGTGGCTACGGGCATTGCGGATACGACAGCGGCAAACTTGGGGCTGCAGGAGAAAATTACAGCAAGCACTGCGGCGATGCGGATCACACGGGGGTCATAGACCTTGGACAGTGCCAGAACGCCGGTGTTCTCGCCGTAGGTGGTGTTTGCGGGTGCGCCGAAAAGGGAGGCCAGAGTAGTGGCAAGACCGTCGCCCAGGAGAGTGCGGTGGAAGCCGGGCTCTGCCATGAAGTTTCTCTCGCAGGTGGAGGAGATGGCGCAGATGTCGCCGATGTGCTCTACCATGGTGGCAAGAGAGATGGGTACGATGGTGATGACTGCGGTAAGCAGAAGTCCGCTGTCAACGGAACCGCTGCCCAGAAGGCCGAACACGGTGTTATCCCACTGGAAGGGCAGTCCGAACCATGCGGCTTCCCTGACGGAGGTGAAGTCCACCTGACCGCAGAGTGCGCCCACGATGTAGGAAACGATAACGCCGATGAGGATGGGGATGATCTTTATCATGCCCTTGCCCCAGATGTTGCAGAAAATGACCACTGCGATGGCAACCAGAGCCACAGGCCAGCTTGCATTGCAGTTGTTGATGGCGGAGGAGGACAGGGTCAGACCGATGGCAATGATGATGGGGCCGGTTACGATGGGCGGGAAGTAACGCATGACCTTCTTCACGCCGAAGACCTTGAACAGAGCGGACAGAATCACATACATGAGTCCTGCCACGGCAACGCCAAAGCAGGCGTAGGGCAGAAGCTCGGTGTTGGGTATCACACAGTCGCCTGCTTCATTGGGAAGCATGGGAGCGATGGCCGCATAGCCTCCGATAAAGGCAAAGGAGGAGCCCAGAAATGCGGGAACCTTACCCTTGGTCAGCAGGTGGAAGAGAAGAGTGCCCAGACCTGCAAAGAGCAGAGTTGCGGATACGGACAGACCTGTAAGTGCGGGGACGAGAACCGTTGCGCCGAACATGGCGAACATGTGCTGGAAGCCGAGTACGAGCATTCTGGGCTTGCCCAGGGTGCGTGCGTCATACACGGGACCGTCAAACTGCTTCATTTTCTTTACCTCATCTTTATTTAAATTTAACTTTGCGCCATTAAATACACACCGATCTCGTTGTCAAACTCCGGCAGTCTGACCTCGATAAGCTCGGCGTGTGAGGTCGGTACGTTTTTGCCCACATAATCGGCTCTGATGGGAAGCTCCCTGTGGCCTCTGTCCACCAGCACCGCAAGCTGTATGCTGCGGGGTCTGCCTCCGGCGAAGACCGCCTCTATCGCCGCACGGACGGTTCTGCCGGTATAAATCACATCGTCCACCAACACAACATCCCTGTCGTTTACGTCAAATGGCAGCATCCTTCCGCCAATCACGGGCATATCGCTTTTCAGCGTGAGGTCGTCACGGTAAAGGCTTATATCAATGCTGCCGCAGGGAATGTCAACGTCCTCGATTTTGCTTATATTCTCCCGTATCAGCTCCGCAATAGGCTCTCCCCTTCTGCGGATGCCCACAAGCACGACATTCTCAACGCCCTTATTCTTTTCCGTTATCTGATGGGCGATACGCATGAGCGCACGGCTCATTGCCGCCTCATCCATGAGCTTTGCCTTTAAAACCATAAAAACCTCAACAAAAAAGCCCTGCCGGGTACGGCAAGACAGCATGAGCGTGGTTATCCCATTTTCACTGATCTTGTCGGCATCCCGTACCGTCTTAAAAATCCTTAGTTATTATAAGGGCTTGCCGTTAATTTGGCAAGCCCTTTTTCACAATTTATTAATATTTATACAATATGTAGTATACTGCCCCGAAATTATTGCGGAACAGTGTACATATCTTCCCGCAGCTTCAAAAACGTCGGAAGCTGGCGGCGCACGGAGTCCACCTCGTTCAGGTCAATGTCGCAGTAGAGTATCTGCTCCTTCTCGTCGCAGGTCGCCTCTATCATACCGAAGGGGCCGGCAACCGTGGAGTGCCCCCACGCCTCGTAGCTGAAGCCCTCGTAGCGTGCGGCGGAGGCTCCGACGTAGTATATCTCGTTATCCATTGCTCTGGCACGGATGGTCAGCTCCCAATGTTTCGGCCCCGTGGTCATGTTAAACTGCGCAGGGCAGAAAATAAGCTCCGCTCCCCTTTTTGCCATGGTGCGTACAAGCTCCGGAAACCGCATATCAAAGCATATGAGCACGCCCATTCTGCCGAGGCCGGTGTCGAACACGGTTATCTCATTTCCTGCGGCAAAATTGTGCGACTCCATGAAGCGTACTCCGCCCTCGATGTCCACGTCGAAGAGGTGCATCTTTCTGTGCCTTGCAATGACCTCGCCCTGCTCGTTGAACACGAAGCAGGTGTTGTAGAGCTGCTCGCCGTCCAGCTCGGGAATCGAGCCGCCCACGAGGATGATGCCGTTTTCCTTCGCCCAGCGTGACATTTCAAGCACGCTTCCGCTGTCTGCGGTGTCGGCATATCTGCGGAAATAGCCCTTTGCGTAGGGGCAGTTGAACATCTCCGGCAGGACGACGACCTTTGCGCCGTTCTGCGCCGCCTCCCTCACCATGTGCTCCGCCTTCTCCATTGTGACTGCTTTTTCAAGCTCTGTGCGTATCTGGATTACTGCGATTTTAAATGTCGGCTTCATTTTATCACCTCAAGATAGCTTTCTATGTCAAAGTCTTCCGTCTTTTCGTCTTTTCTGAGATACAGCGGATGATGGGGATGCCCCTTCTTCGAGCGCTTTCCCGCGCACACCCAATG
>JABUSQ010000142.1 GCA_021442665.1 Oscillospiraceae bacterium | reverse complement strand
TAAAGCCTTTTTTGCTGTTGAAATCTATCAAAGTCATAGTTCTCCTTTATACATGGTTTATCACAGTTATCGTACTGCATGACTGTAAATTCTGAAATCACGGAAAGGTAAAATTTGTGTAAGCAAGATACCGACTGACATGGACTATAAGGATAAACCATCGCGATTCGTCAATAAAGGTAGCTATAGAGTTTGAGGTTGTTGCAGGTTTGCCACAACACAACAACGATAGCCTTCTTCATCGTGTCCCTTGCACCCATAGTATAAGCGGGTCGCTTGTATCACAGGCGAGTTATTTTGCCACGTTTTTGCAACTGAAAAAGCGCTCTTCAGGCAAAGAACAAAATCCCGCAATCTAATGATTGCGGGATTTTGTTCTTTGGTGGAGATGGGGGGAGTCGAACCCCCGTCCGAAAGCGTTTTAACAGGAACTTCTCCGGGCGCAGACGGTTATTTACATTCCCTCACCTGAGCGCAAGCCGTCATGCTCACAGATTCGGTAGCTTCATTATGCATGGTGCGCTCAAAGCTTTGCGCACTCATGTTCACCACTGGTCGACGCCCAAACCGGAGCCGTGGTCCTCTCCGGCAGGCCGCTCGCTTATTAAGCAGCGAGAAGAACAGTTTCGTTGTTGTTCTTTAATTTATAAGTGCCCGTTTTTCAGATGTCAGGCGCATCTGCCCGCTATCCCTGCCTCCGCACCCCCGTCGAAACCGGTACATCCCCATATAGAATAAGCGAGTGCAGTTTTCTGCGGGGAAGGAGCTTTTCCTCCCCCGCACATATTATCTTATTTATGCCTTTACGGGTTCGGGATATTCCACACCGAAGGTCTCAACGGTAACGCTCTTCATGGTCTGACGCTCCACGGGCATATCGTTGCGGCGGTTTGTTTTGCACCTTGCTATCTTATCCACGACCTCAATTCCCTCCGTGACCTTGCCGAAGGCGGCATACTGTCCGTCAAGGTGGGGTGAATTCTCATGCATGATGAAGAACTGGCTGCCTGCGGAATTTGGAGCCATGGTGCGTGCCATGGAGATTACTCCCTTGTCATGCTTGAGTTCATTTTTAAAGCCGTTCATGTTGAACTCGCCCTTGATGCAGTAGCCGGGTCCGCCTGTACCGTTGCCGCTGGGGTCTCCGCCCTGAATCATGAAGCCGTAAATTACTCTGTGAAAGCAGACTCCGTTGTAGAAGCCCTTCTTTACGAGGGAAATGAAGTTATTCACAGTGTTGGGTGCGACCTCGGGATAAAGCTCGACCTTCATCACGTCGCCGTTTTCCATTTCGATGGTTACGATGGGATTGCTCATCAGTATCTCTCCTTTATTGTTCTTTCGATATCACGCTGTGCGGCACGCTTTGCATCGTCGTCCCGCTTATCGTAGAGCTTTTTGCCCTTGCAGAGGCCAAGCTCCACCTTTACCCTGCTGTCCTTGAAATAAAGCGACAGCGGAATGAGCGCAACGCCGTCCTGCATCACACGGGCATTGAGCTTTATTATCTCACGCTTATGCATGAGCAGTCTGCGGGGTCTGACCGGGTCTTTATTGAAAATATTGCCCTTTTCGTAGGGGCTGATATGCAGTGCCCTCACAAAAAGCTCACCGTTTTTAATGGTGCAGTAGCAGTCCTTCATATTGACCGTGCCCGCTCGTAGGGACTTTACCTCGGTTCCGGCAAGCTCGATGCCTGCTTCATAACGCTCCAACACAAAGTATTCATGAAAGGCTTTTTTGTTTGCGGCTATCTGCTTTGTGCCGATCTGCTTAGGCATTGGCTCACCTCCCCTTAGGTGAAGTCATTTTAACACATATACAAATAAAATAAAAGTGTTTTTTGTGAAGGCAACAGAGTTCCGTTTCTCCACGGCTTCATTCTCTGTTAAACTCTCTGAGGCGAAGGTCGGGATTTTTTGTAAGCGCCCAGTTTACGCACCAGTCGGAGGTAAACAGCAGAAGATTATTTCCCCGGAAATCCTGTACCCACTTGGTATCGCTGGTGAGGTTCAAATCACGGGGGTCGAGGTTCTCGTTGTCTATCCAGCGCACCACCTCGTAGGGCATGCTGCGGCGGCGAACGTCAACGCCGTATTCGCTCTTGAGGCGGTACTCCAGCACCTCAAACTGCAGAACGCCCACCACGCCCACGATGACCTCCTCCACGCCGGTGAAGGGCTCGTGGAATATCTGGATCGCACCCTCCTGAGCTATCTGCATGATGCCCTTTTCAAACTGCTTGCGCTTCATGGTGTCCGTGCGCTCCACTGCTGCAAAGTGCTCAGGTGCAAAGGTTGGTATACCCTCAAACTCCAGCTTTCTGCTCTTGTCGCAGATAGTATCGCCGATGGAGAACAGACCCGGGTCGAACACACCGATGATGTCTCCGGCGTATGCCTCGTTAATTATCGCTCTCTCCTGAGCCATAAGCTGCTGGGGCTGGGCAAGGCGGACGGGCTTTCCGCCCTGAACGTGGAAGTATTCTCTGTCACGCTCGAATTTACCCGAGCAGATGCGCATGAAGGCTATCCTGTCACGGTGTGCCTTGTTCATGTTTGCCTGAATCTTGAACACGAAGGCGGAGAATTTATCCTCCAGCGGGTCTACGATCTCCTCCCCTGCAATTCTTGCAAGAGGCGGCATGGTCATGCTGAGGAAGCTCTCAAGGAAGGGCTCGATACCGAAGTTATTCAGGGCTGAACCAAAGAACACGGGGCTGAGCTTGCCTGCACGCACCTGACGGATGTCAAACTCATAGCCGGCGCCGTCCAGGAGCTCCACGTCATCGCAAAGGCTCTGACGCAGACGTGAGCCTATCAGCCCGTCAAGAGTTTCCGTGTCCTCAAGTGAGCACTCTATGGCTTTTATCCTGTTCTGGCCCCGGTGAAATTCGCTGAATGCCAGAATTTCACGCTTTTCACGGTCGTACACTCCCTTGAAATCCACGCCGCAGCCGATTGGCCAGTTCATTGGGTAGGTGCCGATGCCGAACTCCGTCTCCAGCTCCTCCATGAGGTCGTAGGGACTGCGAGCCTCACGGTCGAGTTTATTTATAAAGGTAAAGATGGGTATGTTGCGCATGGCGCAAATTTTGAACAGCTTGCGGGTCTGGGGCTCTATACCCTTAGCGGCGTCGATTACCATGACGGCAGAATCCGCAGCCATGAGAGTGCGGTAGGTATCCTCAGAGAAATCCTGATGTCCCGGGGTGTCGAGGATATTTATGCAGTAGCCCTCGTACTCAAACTGCATGACAGAGGAGCTTATGGATATACCTCTCTGCTTTTCAAGCTCCATCCAGTCAGAAACGGCATGGCGTGC
>JABUSQ010000172.1 GCA_021442665.1 Oscillospiraceae bacterium | reverse complement strand
CAGAATCAGTATTATTATTGTCGGTGTCATTATTATCTGTTTTATTAATATAAGTATTATTACATCGTAATTCCGACACCTCCTGAATCGTAATTTCCGACTGCTCCTGAATCGTATTTTCCGCAGCTCCGGAGGTGTCATTATTACGATTCATGAGTTTTCCCTCTGCGGAGCTGAAGTTTCCCACATAGATGAGGTTGGGCTTTCCGAGACCCTGCCTTTTGCGCCGTATCAGCCCGCAGCCGTGCTCCAGCTCGTCCAGCATTTTCAGCGCCTTCTTATCCGAGCAGGACATGGCCTCCCTTATCTCCGCAACGGTGTAGATGATATAGACCCTGCCCTCGCCGTCAGTCCAGCCGTTCTTCGCGGAGAGACACATGCGGTCCAGCAGAATACCGTAGAGCAGCTTCGCCTCGCAGGACAGGCAGGCGAAGGCCTCGTCCGTGAACAGCGCCTTGGGAAGCCTGTAAAAGGTGAACTGCTCGGAGCCCTCGGCGTAAAAATAATCGTACTTCATTATGCGGCACACTCCTTCCTCATATATAGGCTCCGGCAGGGCAAAAGTTGTACGTTTACGTACAACAGAAAATGACCGACAGAGGATTTTTTTGCGGGCAGGGGAGCGGCCCGGGATAAAAAAAGCTCCCCCGGGGAGACCCGAAGGAGCGTGGCTGTGTTATCAGTCGAAAAAGCCCAGTATTTTCTGGAAGAAGGCTACGACGGATTCCAGAAGGTCGGAAACGCCGTTTGCAAAGCTGCGCAGGAAGCTGACCGCCTTTGTGCCGTCCTCCACGGCGGTTTTGAGGTACTGCTGAACCTTCTCCACCTGCTCCCGAAGCTGATCGGCGTCAAGCTTTTCCAGGGCACGGCACAGGTCTATGAGCTTTTCTATCTGGCTGTCCGTCAGCTCAACCCTGTACTTGTCTGCTATGTCCTTTATCTGCTGACGAAGCTCCTCGTCGCTCATTTTTGCAATCTCGTCGATGATGAGCTTCAGCTCGTTGACTATGGCGGCGGAATCGGCGCTGCCTATCTCATCCGCCAGCTCCGCCGTGGTGGTGAGCTCCTGAGTGCCCACGGCCTTGGCGGTGTCGTCCAGCTTCTCGCCGGTTATATCCTCGTAGGCCTTGAAGATTCCCGTCAGAGCGGCGGTGCCGGAGACGCTGAAGGGGGCCGCTACGATGACCTCCGCATCGCTGATGCCCGCCGTGACCATTGCGTTCATGTACATATCCGGGGTGCACCAGCTTATATTCTTCACGCTGACATCCATACCCTTGCCCTCCTCGAGAACCCTGATGAAGATGCAGGAGATGGAGCGGGTGCCTATGAGGCTGTCGCTGACAAGCCCCTCCAGATACTCACGCTCGTCGGCGTTGGTGACGGTGAGCTCTCTGACCTCGCCCCGGGCGATGCCGAATATACTGTAGACCTCCTGAATCTCGGAGTCGGAAAGGTCTGCGCCTATGACCGCACGGCTGCTGTCGGAGTCGGCAAGAGCCGTGGTAAGCCCGCAGAGCATAAGCAGGGCAAGCACAAGTGAAATTACCTTTTTCATAGTAAAATGCTCCTTTCGGAAATTTCGGTTATACATTTTAGTACAGGAATACGCCGATTTGGTGAACGGTATATTAATTTTTCCGGGATAGATAAAAAATTAACACGTCTAGAGTGTTGACATTGACGTAGTAAAGTGGTAAACTCACAGCATAATTCCCATGAAACCCCAAGAATCTCAGGAGACTGGGGGCGGAGGAAGCTCTGGAGAATCCCGAAAGGGTGCCGAAGGTGTAAGGCGAAGGCCGAATCTCTCAGGCAAAAGGACAGAGAAGGCATAATTTGTTATGTTTTCTTTGCGTCTTCGGAGCTGCTGAATCATCAGCAGCATTTTTTTGTGCAGAAACAGGAAAACGGAGGAAACACAAATGAGTTTCGCAGCATTGGAGCAGGCTGTATACGGCATAGTCTGCGACGTAAACAACTATCTTTCAAACTACACACTGGTCATTCTGCTTGTGGCTTGCGGTCTGTGGTTCACCATCAAGACGGGCTTCGTGCAGATAAGATGCTTCCGTGAGGGCTGGAGGGGCGTTTTCGGCAACTTCACCATGAGAGGCGGAAAGCAGGAGGGCGGCATCAGCTCCTTCCAGGCTCTGACCACCGCCATTGCGGCTCAGGTCGGTACCGGCAACATCGTCGGCGCCTGCGGTGCAATTCTCATCGGCGGCCCCGGAGCCATCTTCTGGATGTGGGTCATCGCCTTCTTCGGCATGGCAACCATCTACGCCGAGGCAGTGCTCGCCCAGTCCACCCGTCAGGTGAACGCCGACGGCAGCGTTGCGGGCGGCCCCGTGTACTACATAAAGCACGCCTTCAAGGGCGGCTTCGGAAAATTCCTTGCGGGCTTCTTCGCCGTGGCTATCATCCTCGCTCTGGGCTTCATGGGCGCAATGGTGCAGTCCAACTCCATCGGTGAGAGCTGCAGCACAGCCTTCGGTATCCCCGGCTGGGTCATCGGCGTTATCCTCTGCGTCATTGCGGCGGTCATCTTCATCGGCGGCGTTCAGCGTATTGCGGCCGTTACCGAGAAGATTGTCCCCATCATGGCAGTGCTCTACCTTATCGGCGGTCTTGTCATCATCATCTGCCGCATAAAGTACATCCCCGCCACCTTCGGCATTATCTTCAAGTGCGCCTTTAACCCCACCGCCGTGCTGGGCGGAGGCATCGGTGCGGCTCTGTACGCCGCCATCACTCAGGGCGCAAAGCGAGGCCTCTTCTCCAACGAAGCAGGTATGGGCTCAACTCCCCATGCCCACGCACAGGCCAAGGTAAAGGATCCCCACGAGCAGGGCGTTGTTGCCATGATAGGCGTGTTCATCGACACCTTCGTGGTGCTCACCATGACCGCACTGGTGGTTATCTCCACCATGTATGTGGGTGACGGACCTCTTGCAGGCGGCGTTGCAAACGGTGTTCCCGAGGGCATCGCAAAGACCAATCTTGCCCAGCTCGCCTTCGGCAGCGTCTTCGGCACCAGCCTCGGCAACATCTTCGTCGCCGTGTGCCTTGTGTTCTTCGCCTTCTCCACCATCGTGGGCTGGAACTTCTTCGGACGCATCAACGTGGAGTATCTCTTCGGCAAGAAGGCCGTACTGCCCTACTCCATCATCGCCATTGTGTTCATCTTCTTAGGCTCCATCCTCTCCAACGACCTTGTCTGGGAGCTCACCGATATGTTCAATAACCTCATGGTCATCCCCAACGTCATCGCTCTGCTGGCACTCAGCGGCATCGTGGTAAACAGCGCAAAGAAAAGCCGCAAGGGCGACAGGCTCGACACCAAGTAAACGAAAACAGCAGCAAACTCAAAAGCCGTTTCTTCGGAAGCGGCTTTTTT
>JABUSQ010000182.1 GCA_021442665.1 Oscillospiraceae bacterium | reverse complement strand
TCATGGTGGACAACCCCCACAACTATCCCGACCCCGCCTCCATCGAGCACGCCGAGGAGCCCTACGTCAAGGTCAGTATCATCACCCCCAACGACTATGTGGGCAATATCATGCCTCTGTGTCAGGACAGACGTGGCGAGTACCGTGATATGCAGTATCTGGACTCCCATCTGGTGGAGCTGCGCTACGAGATGCCGCTGAACGAGATAATCTACGACTTCTTCGACACTCTCAAGGCACGCACCAAGGGCTATGCCTCTCTGGACTATGAGCTGTCGGAGTACAAGCCCTCGGAGCTGGTGAAGGTGGATATGCTGTTAAACGGCGATCAGGTGGACGCTCTGAGCTTCATCGCCCATCGGGAGAAGGCCTACGGCAGAGCCAGAAAGCTCTGCGAAAAGCTCAAGGAGAACATCCCCCGTCAGCTTTTCGAGGTACCCATTCAGGCAGCCATCGGCGGCAAGATAATCGCCCGTGAGACGGTGAAGGCCATGCGCAAGGACGTGCTTGCCAAGTGCTACGGCGGTGATATAACCCGCAAGAAGAAGCTGCTGGAGAAGCAGAAGGAGGGCAAGAAGAAGATGCGCCAGCTGGGCACCGTGTCCATACCCACGGAGGCCTTCCTTGCCGTACTGAAGCTGGACGAATAATTGAACAGAGCTTAAAAAGTGCGGGATACCCCGCACTTTTTCCTGTCCTGCATTTTTTGCGCCCCGGCTCTGCACGCCGAAATAGTGAGTTTGGCAGGCTCCTGATCCGAAAATACCGTTTTTCCGCAATTTTTCACGAATTTTTGTTTTCTCCTCCGATGCATATCCTTTGAAGGCCCGCAAAATCGGTGCGGAAAAGGCTCAGAATCCTGCAAAAATGCATAATCTGCATTATAAAAACTGCAAATCGCAAAGCAGCGGCGAATTCCGAGGTGAAGCTCTGCATGGCGATGACCCGAAACTTGCAGATTTTCGTGCTTTCCGAGCCGTGAGCGTTCAAAAAACGAATAATGCATATTTGCGTCATGCAAACTGCAAATTCATTGCAGCGTCTCCTCCTGCATTTTGAATTTTCGGGCTTTCTCAGTATCAAATTGTGCAATTTGTACAATTTATTCAGACGCGCTTCGTAAAAAATGCTTGATTTTTTCAGCGTTTTGACTATACTGAAATCGCAGGCGGGAAACCGCACAAAACAGCTTATGAAAGGAGTTCATTTCAATGTTAGTAGCAGGAATCGGACTTTTCGGCGTAGCTTACTTTGCAGGCATGGTATGGATGACTGTAAGAGGCATGAACTGAGCAACCTTAATCAAATACAGCAAAGCCCGCATCGGCAAGCGATGCGGGCTTTTTTTAATCCTCAACTATCATCTCGTCGTAGCAGTATTTACGGTTTTGCAAATAGTTTTTCACTTTCACGGCAGCGTATGCGGCGCTTATTCCCCTATCGGACAGCAAAAACGGGAGGAAGCTCCTCCCGTTCAGTCCGATATCAGTTTTCTCAGAGTTTTGGCAACACCCAGCTCGTCATTGGACTCACAGATATAGTCCGCGCTCTGTCGGCAATACTCCGTAGCGTTTTTCACGGCCACGCCGAAGCCCGCAAAAGCCAGCATATCCGCATCATTGTCACCGTTTCCGAAGGCGGCAACGCTGTCCGCCGGCACTCCCAGACGGCTGCACAGCCGGCGCAGAGCACTGCCCTTACCCACGCCCTCAGCCACGAACTCCACGAGTCCCGGTGCGGAGCTTGTGACATTGGCTCCCCTGATGCTTCTGCCTCGCTCATAATATTCCGCCTTCTTTTCCGGTGAGGGGCAGATCACGTCTATGCTGTCGAGGCGGTCTATATTCTCACGCATGAACGCCCTGATATCCGGCACGGCTATGCGTGTCGTGCGAATATAGTTAACATAGGCGGGTCTGGCGCCGAAGGAAAGCGGGTCGGCATAGTAGCTGCTCTCGCAGTAGGGCTGACCCTCCATGAAGCACTCCTGCATGGCGTCGGGATAGCTTCGGATTATCTCCTCTGCAACGCTCCCCGGCAGGGTTGCGGAAAAAATCCTCTCCCCTGTCTTCACCGTACTCACGGCGGAGCCGTTTGAGCTTATGGCGTAGTTGACCCCCTCCAGCTCCAGTATCACCCGGGGCAGAGAGGTAAAGGCTCTGCCGGAGGCGACCACTATTTCAACACCGGCGGAGGCAGTCTCCTTCAGGGCGGCAAGGGTCTCATCGGCAAGAGTGGAATCCGACCTCAGAGTGGTATCGTCGAGGTCGAGAGCAACAAGCTTGATTTTCATAACATCACCGCTTAGGAGTCTAACATTTTTCCCCGCTCCTGTCAATTTTATTGACGGGGCCCGGGTGATATTGTATAATGTTAGGGCATTTAATTCGGATCGGGTTCCGCACCATGCTGCGGTTAACAGGGAAATGGAGGTGCGAATCCTCCGCGAGGCCGTCACTGTGATTGAGCGATCATAAGTCAGAAGACCTGCCCGATGCCGTGCAGGGAACACTGCGGCACCCGGTGGACATCCTTGCCGCAGGCTCTGAATGCGGCAGCTCTCCCCTCCTTGCACGGCTTACCGAGCAAGAAAAGGAGAGATTTTTTATGTCAAAAACCAAAAAAACACTTATCGCATTGCTTATCCTTGCGGTGCTTGCGGCGGCTCTGCTTCTGGTGTGGAGTCTCTTCGGCCCGCAGAACGGGGCAAACGACGCTGACAAGGCCATTGTCGTCACGGTAGTTCACGGCGACGGAGGCGTCAACGAATATGCCATAGTTACGAATCAGGAGTTCCTCCGGGGCGCTCTCGAGGATGCTGAGCTCGTTGAGGGCAGTGAGAGCGAATACGGGCTGTTCATCACCGCCGTGGACGGAGAAGCCGCCGACAGTTCGCTTGAACAGTGGTGGTGCATCAACGACGGCGAGGGCGAAATGCTGATGACAGGCGTGGATACCACGGTCATAAACGACGGTGACGCATTCAGCATCGTTCTGATGACGGGCTACGATGAATACTGAGCTGTCCGTCCGTGACATGGCTCTGCTGGCTCTGCTGGGAGCGCTGATGTTCGCGTCTCAGGTGGTCATGGCTTCCCTGCCCAACATCCACATCGTGGCTCTGCTCATCATACTGACCGCCCTCAGCTTCGGCATGAAATCACTGTACTCCGTGGGCGTGTTCGTACTGCTGGAGGGTCTGATGTACGGCTTCGGAACCTGGTGGATAGGCTACATCTACGCATGGCCTCTATTAGCTGTGGCTGCGGTATTTTTCAGAGCAAATACCTCACCGCTGTTCTGGGCTGTCATAGCCGGTATACACGGGCTGAGCTTCGGCGCAATGTGCGCTCTGCCTCAGATATTCATTCTGGGGGCAAGGGGCGCTCTGAGCTGGTGGATAAGCGGCATTCCCTTCGATCTCATGCACTGCGCGGGAAATTTCGTCGTGGTGCTGGTGCTTATCGACCCCCTGCGCAGGCTGCTGTCAAAGCTGAACACAT
>JABUSQ010000047.1 GCA_021442665.1 Oscillospiraceae bacterium | reverse complement strand
GCAAAGCCCACCATGTTGGCGCAGCAGCCTGCAAGCGCCGCTCCGCCTGCCAGACCCGTAAGCCCGATGGAGGCACAGATGGCTGCGGAGGATATGGGCAGAGTCAGAGCGATGCCGATGATTACGCTGACCACGATGCCCATGATGAAGGGCTGCTGGACGGTCGCCCACATGACTATATCTCCCACTGCCATGGCAGCTCTGCCTATGGGTGCGGCTATGAGAGAGGCTAGCCCCACACCCACGAGTATGGTGACAATAGGTGTTACGAGGATGTCCACCTTGGTCTCCTTGGACACCGCCTTGCCGAATTCCGAGGCGATAACGGCGATGAAGTAAACCGCAAGAGGGCCGCCGGCGCCGCCGATGGCATTGGTGGCAAAGCCCACGGGTATCAGCGAAAACAGCACCATGGCAGGTGCGTGTATGGCATAGCCTATGGCGACTGCCATGGCCGGCCCCACCATTTTCGTAGCGAAGGTTGCGATGGAATCCCCGGTCTCGCCGATGGGCGCAATAAGGAACGCCACACCGAACTGCTCGCCGATGGTTTTGAGTATGGTACCTACCAGCAGAGTGCAGAACAGACCCTGAGCCATGGCTCCCAGAGCGTCTATGCCGTAGCGCTTGAGGCTGAATTCAATATCCTTGCGCTTCAGAAAAGCTTTCATCTTATTTCCTGTTCTCCTTTTAACCTGCCCGACAGGCTCTGTCTGAGCTATGATTGCCGGACAGCAAACTACACAGGTGTCTTGACACCTGTGTAGTTAACTTTACAGCTTAGTTTTCCGTTTGTCAACAATAATTTAATTATTGACATTCATAGAGCAGACCCTCGGCGCGCAGAGCGGCTTCGGTTCGTAAGAATGCGGCCTCGTCGGGGCAAAGGAGCTTATGCAGATGAACTCCGTCGGTAAGTGCGGACAGAGGTCTGGTCTCGCCGCTGAGCAGCTTTGCCATGAACTGAGACACCTCGTAGCGGTTTGACAGCATCAGATTCCCCGTGAGCTCACCGTATACCGGGTGATCCACCGTCACATCCAGCACAGTACAGCCGTTGTCCACCATGATAAGGAGCTCCTTTTCCGTGTCCTCCACGCCGTGAACGCAGGCAAGTGTGTGGACAATTTCCCGACCGCCGTTCATAATATAGCCCCGGGGCGTGGCGGCGATGCTCTCGCCTGCGGCTCGGAGCAGAGCCACATCGCCCACGATGACCTGACGGCTGACCCCCAGCTCTGCGGCAAGCGCCGCAGCACTGAGCGGTATCCGGGAAAGGCGCAGCGCCTCCAGTATTCTGTTGCGGCGTTGAGCAGCGTCCATATTATCCTCGCTTTGTCATGAGCATGCTGTCCTTGAGGGCCATGAGCTTCTCAGAGAGGTCAACATAGTACTGGTGGGGGAAATCGAAGCGCTTTACCTCGGGCCAGAGCGTGCTTACCTGGTATGCGCAGTTTCGTCTTATTTCCGTAAGCTCTGGCAGCTGATAGACCTGCTTTCCGTTCTTGAAAACAGGCACAAGAAGCTCCTTCGCCTCGAAGTTCTCCATGACCTTGCTCTTCCAGCGGGCATCGGGATCGCGGATCTCCAGCGTCCCGGTGTCGTCCACGACCTCATCGTGCAGGCAGATATAATCCGCCTCTGCCATGCCCGTTTCCCTGTCGAAGAAGCGGTAAACCTTCTTGAAGCCGGGATTTGTAATTTTGCCCACGTTTTCGCTGATTTTTATTTTAGGCACTATGCTGCCGTCTTCGTTTTCCACGGCGCAGAGCTTATACACACCGCCGAATACGGGGTCGCTCTTTGAGGTGATAAGTCTCTCGCCCACGCCGAAGGAGTCTATCTTTGCGCCCTGAAGCAGAAGCTCTGTCACAAGACGCTCATCCAGTGCGTTGGAAACGGTGATTTTGCACTCCGGCCAGCCGGCCTCGTCCAGCATGACTCTGGCCTTCCGTGTGAGATAGGCCATGTCGCCGGAGTCAAAGCGTATCCCGCATTTGGTGATGCCCAGGGGCTTCAGTACCTCGTTGAAGGCACGGATAGCGTTGGGAACGCCGCTCTTGAGGCTGTTGTAGGTATCCACAAGGAGGGTCGCATTGGTGGGATATGCCTCACAGTAGGTCTTAAAGGCCTCATACTCGGTATCGAACATCTGTACCCATGAATGAGCCATGGTGCCGCCTGCGGGAACGCCGTACTTCTCATCGGCAACGGTACAGGCCGTACCTGCACAGCCTCCTATAAAGGCAGCTCTTGCGCCTGTGACGGCGCCGTCGATGCCCTGCGCACGGCGGGAGCCGAACTCCAACACCACTCTTCCCTCCGCCGCACGGCAGATACGGTTTGCCTTGGTGGCGATCATGCTCTGATGATTCAGCTCCAGCAGCACATAGGTCTCGATAAGCTGCGCCTGAATTGCGGGAGCACGCACCGTCATAATGGGCTCACCGGGGAAAATCGGGGTACCCTCGGGGACGGCCCAGATGTCGCCGGTGAAGCGAAAGCTCTTCAGATACTCCAGAAAGCCCTCGGAGAAGAGCTTCCTGCCCCGAAGATATTCAATATCCTCCTCATCAAAGTGCAGGCCGTTTATATAGTCCACCACCTGCTCGAGTCCCGCCATAATGGCGAAGCCCCCGTTGTCGGGATTTTTGCGGAAGAATACGTCGAAATAAGTTATTTTATCCGCCATGCCCTTATTATAGTAGCCGTTGCCCATGGTGAGCTCGTAGAAATCGCAGAGCATGGTAAGGTTTATGTTATGCTTGCTGTCCATAGCCGCCTCCGTAGAGTGATTGATCACTATAATTATACATGAAATCCGTGGTAATTCAACCATTGTTATTTTAAAAACCGTGTATAGGGCAGAATGGCGCAAAAAAGACGGTAATCAGCCGAATACGACAGGGGACTTTGTGAGAGTTAACAAACTTCTGTTTGGGTGTTTACAGTTGACAGCATCGTGTGATAATGTGTATTTGTGAGAAGTTGGAGTTTTTGCGAAAAACCTCTTCTATACACATAAAAGGAGAAAAATAATGGGTGTTGCCAACGTTTTGGCGCTTCTCGGGGGAGTTGCGCTGTTCCTCTTCGGTATGTCTCTCATGGGAGACAGTCTGAAAAAAGTCGCCGGCAGCAAGCTGGAGCTTGTGCTGTTCCGTCTGTCCAGCACGCCTGTAAAGGGCATACTTCTGGGCACCGGCGTCACCGCCGTCATTCAGTCCTCTTCCGCCACCAGTGTAATGGTTGTGGGCTTTGTCAACTCCGGTATGATGAAGGTCAGGCAGGCCATCGGCATCGTCATGGGCGCCATCATCGGTACCTCCGTCACGGGCTGGATCATCTGCCTCTCCGACCTCGGCGGCGCCGGCGGCGTGCTGTCCCTGTTTTCCACGGACAACCTCGCTTCCTTCGTAGCCGTGGTTGGTATCCTCTGTTACAGCTTTTCAAAGAAGACCTCCACAAAGCACGTGGGCGGAATTCTTCTGGGCTTTGCCGTGCTGATGTTCGGCATGAAG
>JABUSQ010000071.1 GCA_021442665.1 Oscillospiraceae bacterium | reverse complement strand
TCCCTCGGTGAGACCGTCAGAGGTACGGCTGTCTCCGTCCTCGCCTTCATCGGCATGAAGCTTGGTCAGAGCCGAAGCTTCTTTACTGCGGCACCTCCCGAGGAGGAGGATGATCTGGGCGCAGAGGTTTCTCCCGCAAAGGCCGCAAGGTTTTACGAAAACCGCATACACGGCATCAAGCTGAGAACACGGGCGGCATTTGCCGTCACCCTTCTGCTGCTGTACATATCCTCGGGGTTTCCCGTCCCCGGCTCTCTTAATTCTCGGGCGGTCTGTGCCGCAGTATGCACCGTGCTTCTGCTGACGGTGATGATATTGGGACTTGACGTTATCACCTCCGGTCTTCTTATCATAGGCAGGAAACGCCTCAGCGCAAACTCCCTTGTGGCTCTGTCCTGTCTTTTCTCTGTAATCGACGGCTTTCTCATCGCCTGCGGGCTTGAGGCCCCCGGTCTCCCATTTTCAGCGGTTTCCGCTCTTACCATGAGCTTTACCCTGCTGGGCAGTGTGCTGAATTGCCGCAGCGACAATCTCGCCTTCCGCATGGCGGCGTCCTCCAAGAGACTTTACACACTCTCTGCTGAGAGCCCCGTCAGCGGCGGAGGGATAAGCCTGCTGAAGTCTGCAAGGACAGCGGACGGTTTTGTGCGCAGGGCGGAGGAGGCGGGGCCCGATGAGCTTATATTCGGCGTCATGGCTCCCGTGCTTGTCCCAGCCGCACTTGTGCTGGGTATAATTGCAGCTGCCGTGACAAAGGGCTGGAGCTTTCTTGCGCATATAGTCTCCGGCATCTTTGTATTTGCGGCTCCCTCCGCTATACTCTTCTCTTTCGCTCTCCCCTTCTTCATCTCCGCCATCAGCCTCGCCCGCCACGGCTCCGGCATTGCAGGCTGGTCAGGTCTCTATGACATGGGCAAGAGCAAGGATATGGTCATCACAGACCGTGATCTCTTCTCTGAGGAGGATGTGAACATCCGAAGTGTCCGTATCCTCGGAAGTGCCGACGCAGGTGAGGTAATCTCCATGGCTGCAAGCATTATAAGCGCCTCGGGCTGTTCCATGAACGGTGCGTTTTTCAGACTCCTGCAGAAGGGTGGCGGTACCTATCTTCTCGTAGACGATTTCAAGCTCCACGAAAGCGGTGGCCTGATGGCCCTCATAAACGGCAAGGATGTTCTCTGTGGTTCCTCCGGCTTCATGCAGCTAATGAATGTCCGTCTCGTGGACAAGGTGCTGTATTCAAACTGTGTATATCTCGCGGTAAACGAGGTACTCTGCGGTATTTTTGAGATGGAATACACCGCAGACAAGAATGTCAGAGGGGCTTTACAGAGGCTGCTGGCCTCAAACCGCCATCCCGTCTTTGCCATCCGTGACTTCAATCTCACCCCCACCATGCTCGCCCATCAGTTCGACACACCCACCGATGGCTTTGATTTCCCCTCCTTCCCTGAGCGCTACGCCGTTTCCTCTGTTGAGCCCACGGAAAACAGCAAGCCTGCGGCGATACTCTCCAAGCCGGGGCTGGATGCCTACGCAGAGCTCTCCGACCACGGAATGAGGCTGTACGAGCTTGTAAGGCTGTGCACTTCCCTTTCCGCTGCCTCAGCTGTTCTGGGAATGCTTCTCATGTTCCTGTTCTTCTGTCTCGGCTCCTACGGCGTCGCAAATGTCACCTCAGCCATCATTTATATGCTGGTTTTCCTGCTGACGGAGACAGTATTGTCCTTTACCTTCAGAGCAGACTGAAAAAACAGTTGATATTAAAATAATAATAGTGTATAATGTTAATGTTGCAATTTTTTGCACTGACAGCGTTTAATCTTAAATTCATCATATTCAGAGAGGAAGCAACAAATGAGCTACGAAACCAAAAATATCCGCAACATTTGCTTCATGGGTCACGGCAACAGCGGTAAAACCAGCCTTGCCGAGAGCATGCTGTTCACCACCGGCGCTATTGACCGTATGGGCAAGGTCACAGACGGCAACACCGTCTGCGACTACGACGCTGAAGAAACCAAGCGCCAGATTACCATTGCCACCTCCGTCGCTCCCGTAAGCTACGGTGGCTGCAAGCTCAACGTGCTCGACTGCCCCGGCTACTTCGACTTCGTAGGCGATGTTCTCGCCGCAATCCGTGTCGCCGATGCCGGTGTTATCTTCTGCACCGCAAAGGATGGTATCTCCGTCGGTGCAGAGAGAAGCTGGAAATACCTCAAGGCAGCAAACGTCCCCGTCATGTTCTATGTCTCCAAGATTTCCGAGGAGCACGGCGATTTCAACAATGTTCTCTCCGCACTTCAGGCAAAGTACGGCAGCATCGTCTGCCCCGTTGCGGCTCCTATGTCCGACGGCAGCGGCGTTATCGACCTCGTTCACAATGTCGCATACCAGACCAAGGGCGGCAAGACCGCAAAGGTCGCAGTTCCCGCAGCCGACGCCGACAGAGTGGCAGAGCTGCGTGAGGCTCTCATGGAGACAGCCGCAGGCGCCGATGAGGAGCTCATGGAGAAGTATTTCGAGGATATGGAGCTGGGCGAAGAGGATATCGTCAAGGGCATCCGTCTGGGCATGAAGGACCGCAGCGTCGTTCCCGTGCTCTGCGGCGACGCAATGACCAATCTGGGCACTGAGGTGTTCATGAAGGCAGTGTGCGATTACGCTCCCTCTCCCGAGGACAAGTCCGCCGAGCCCGTCTGCGGCTTCGTATTCAAGACCGTTTCCGACCAGTTCGGCAAGTACAGCTTTATTAAGGTCGTATCCGGCAAGGTCACCGCTGACCTCTCTCTCCGCAATGTCCGTGCCTCCTCCACCGACAAGCTGGGCAGAATGTACTCCATGTGCGGTAAGAAGAGCACCGAGGTCAAGGAAGCCTGCTGCGGTGACATCGTCGCCATCGGCAAGATGGATTGGAAGACCGGCGACACCGTCTGCGATCCCAAGAACGAGGTAGAGCTCCCCGCCATCGAGATGCCCGAGCCCTGCTACAACATCGCCATCTCCCCCAAGACCAAGGGTCAGGACGACAAAGTCGCCGCCGGTCTTGCAAGACTTAACGAAGAGGACATCTCCTTCACTCTGGTCAACAACGCCGAGACCCATCAGATGGTCATCTCCGCCGCCGGTGACATTCAGGTTGACGTTCTCTGTGCCAAGCTCAAGAGCCGTTTCTCCGTCGACACAGAGCTTAAGCCCGCCCGTGTCGCGTACCGTGAAAAGATTAAGGGCCGCGTCGAGGCTCACGGCCGTCACAAGAAGCAGTCCGGCGGTTCCGGTCAGTTCGGTGACGTTTGGGTTCGCTTCGAGCCCCAGGATGAGAGCGACGACATGATTTTCGCCGAGGAAGTATTCGGCGGCTCCGTCCCCAAAAACTTCTTCCCCTCCGTTGAAAAGGGTCTGCGCAATGCAGTTACCAAGGGTGTTCTTGCCGGCTATCCTCTGGTCGGTCTGAAGGCAACCCTGTACGACGGCTCCTACCATCCCGTTGACTCCAACGATATGGCATTCCAGACCGCCGCACGTCTTGCATATCAGGA
>JABUSQ010000208.1 GCA_021442665.1 Oscillospiraceae bacterium | reverse complement strand
GGTTCCCTGCATATCTGCGAAGCGAGCTCCACATTCTCCAGTGCCGTGAGATTCTGCACAAGATTATAAAACTGAAACACGAAGCCCACGTCATGACGCCTGTAAGCGGTGAGCTGTCTTTCGTTATAGGAGGATATGACCTCACCGTCAAGAAAAACCTCACCGGAGCTGAGACAGTCCATGCCGCCGAGGATATTCAGAAGCGTGGTTTTTCCCGCTCCGGACGCTCCCACTATGACGCATATCTCTCCCTTTTCTATCTGAAAGCTTGCATCCTTCAGTGCCTCTATCTGAAGCTGACCCGTCTGATATACTTTTTTAACGTTCTTAAATTCCACATAGGCAGGCATGGCTATCACCTCGATGCTTAATAGATTAATTTTACTAAATACGCAGAGCTATTTCAATTAAATTTTTGTTAAATCAGAATAACAAATTCTGTAAGAAAAGGAAACCCCGTCTTCGAGGTCTCCTCATTTACTGTAAAATTCAATAAATTCCCGTGTTTTTTCATTCTGCGGGGAGCCTATGATGGCTTCGGGACTGCCCTGCTCTGCTATCACTCCGCCGCTGAGGAATATCACCTCGTCAGACATACGCTGTGCCTGTGCAAGGGAGTGGGTCACGATAAGCACGGCGCAGCCGGTTCTGTCTCTGTAGTCCGTGATGAGCTTCTCAGACAGAAGCGTAGCCTCGATATCCATGGCAGAGCCGGGCTCGTCCAGTATCAGCAGTTCGTACTCCCTCATGAGCAGCCTCGCCAGTGCCATTCTTGCCGTCTCTCCGCCGGAGAGTTTGTTTGCTCTTGCTGATGCCAGCCCGTTTATTTTCAGCTCACGCAGAAGGTGCTCCTCCCTTTCTCTGTCGCTGCCGTTTATGCGGAGGTTTCGCCTTGTGCTCATACGGAAGGCGTAGCTCTTCTGGGGCAGATATCCGATATGAACATCGCTTTTTACATAGCCGCCGTCTGCTTTTATCACACCTGCGCAGAGCCTGGCAAGGGTTGATTTCCCGCTGCCATTGGCTCCGACTACTGCGTAAATTCTGCCTTTTTGCAGCTCCAGACTATCCACATCAAGGACACGGCGTCCGTTATAGGTTTTGTGAAGACCTGTGAATATCATCTATCCGCACCCCCCTGCATCAGCGACACCACAATATTCACTGCCAGCGAGATGGCAAGAAGGATAATGCCCAGAGCAAGGGCTGTTGTAAAGTTTCCCATGTTGGTGAAATTCATTATCGCCGTGGTCATTACATTGGTTTTATAGGCAATCGCTCCGCCCACCATGGAGACGGCTCCGACCTCTGCAAGTGCTCTGCTCAGAGCCATTAGGTAGGTTGAAATTATCTGATATCGGCTTTCGTTAATCACAAGCCCCAGCGTCCTTCTCCTGCTGATCCCCAATCCCCGGGCGGTTTCGCGCATGGAGGGGTACACGGAGGAAATGAAGGGCTCCATCATTCCAACTACTATGGGCGTTATGAGAATTATCTGCGCTATGACCATACCCTTCACGGTATACAGCAGCTTTAGATGGCGCAGCGGTCCGACACCGCAGAACATCAGATAGCACAAAAGACCGCAGACCACGGGAGGAAGCCCCATGAGTGTGCGGTTTAAAACAATCAGTATTCTTTTTCCCGGAAATGAGCCGCTGCCGAGGATTATCCCCAACGGCACTCCGATAAGGAGTGCCGCAAGGGAGCTTGCAAGACTCATTCGCAAAGTTACGCCGATTATATCCTTCAGCAGAGCACTGCCGGAGAATATAAACTCGACTGCTTTTTGAAGAGCTGTGGACATTTGGGATTATGCCTCGGGCAGAACGCCGTCATTGGCGCAGAAGGTCAGGAAGGTTGCCTTGTCAGAGAGGATGTATGCACCCTGCTCGTTTGCCATGGTCAGGCATACGCCCATACCTGCATTGGAGGAAACATACCACTCGGTGTAATCCGCAAAGGACTCCTGCTCTGCAGTGATGCCAAGCTCTGCGGGCCAGAGTGCCAGCTCTTTGGTATGAGTGCCGGAGCCGTCGCCGCGGGAGACAAAGGTGTAGCCGCCGTCGGCGATGAGCTTGAAGGCTGCAAGAACGTCTTCTGCGCTCTTAACACCTGCGGGGTCAGCAGCGGGACCGCAGAGAACGAAGAAGTTGTACATGTAGGAAAGACGCTCGGCGTCCATTCCCTCAATAACACGGGCAAAGCCCTCTTCTACGAAAGCCTCCTCCTGTGCCTTGGCATGGACAAGAATGACATCGGCATTGCCCATCTTTGCGTTGGCGATAGCCTTGCCGGTGCCTGCGGAGAATACCTCTACCTCATAACCGTACTCCTTCTGGAAAATGGGAAGCAGGTAGCCCAGAAGGCCGGAGTCGTTGACGGAGGTGGTGGTGGAGAGACGAACAGTCTTGGTCTCCTCGGTGGCGTTGGGGATAACGCCCTCAGATGCGGGTGCGTTCTCCAGCATGTAGAACAGGAATTCGCCGTACTCGGCATAGCCGTAATCAGCAGCCAGTCTCTTGCCCTCGTCGGAGAGCAGCCAGTTGATGAGTGCGTCTGCACCTGCGGTGTTAAGCTCAACATCGTTTACAGCATTGCCGTCGGCATCTACGAAGCTTGCCTTGTCGTTAACGGCAAGCAGGCTGTAGGTGTTTATCATGCTGTCGTCCTGCTCAACAAGGATCTCAAGATCCACACTTGCGGGGGCTTCGGTGACTTCAGGCGTTGCGGTCTCTTCGGGCGCATTGCTGGTGCATGCGCAGAGAGAAAACGCCATGATAAGAACCAGAATAAGGCTGATGTACTTTTTCATGTATTTTGCTCCTTTTTTTAATTTGTAACTAATAATCGTTACCAATTATATTATAGCACTTTACTATTGTCACGTCAAAATTTTATTTTGCACAATTTTCGGACTTCTGACGGTTAATTTTCGCTAATTTATACAAAATGTATATTCAATGCAATATTTCTCTTTAATAATTTAATAAAGTGTATTATTATAATATCTATACAAATTACAAATTATGTACAAGGAGGTTTGAATATGTCCATCTATGGGGGATATATGGGCAAGGTGCTGATGCTTGATCTGAGCACCCAATCGGTGACGGAATATCCGTGGACTGACAAGGAGCGCAGGCTGTACATCGGAAGTAAAGCCATGGCTTCCAAAATAATGTTTGATAATTTTACCGGGGATGAAAAGCCCTTCGGCGAGGAGAATATGCTGGTCATAACCACGGGTCCGCTGACGGGTACCGGTGCTCCAAGCTCCAACCGCTTTAACATCTCTACTCTCTCCCCTCAGACGCGTATTACCACCTCTTCCAATTGCGGTGGCAATTTCGGCTACTATCTGAAGAAGGCAGGGCTGGATGCGCTTATCATCAAGGGAAGGTGCGAGGTTCCTACCTGGATTGAAATAAGAAACGGCAGCTTCTTTTTCCACGAATGCGGCAGCCTCTGGGGGATGAAGACCACTGAGGCTCAGGAGGAGATACAGCGTAGGCTTGCGGAGGAGCGAGGATGTCAGCGTGTGAAATGCGGCATAGTCTCCAT
>JABUSQ010000150.1 GCA_021442665.1 Oscillospiraceae bacterium | reverse complement strand
TATCAGGGTGCCCAGATAGATACCCAGAAGCTTTCCGATGCCGTCGGTGTTGCCGGAGAAGCCCCGCACCGTGATATTGAAAACGCTGAGAAACACGAAAACGGGCATGATTTTACCGAAGCCGCCCATGATATGGTTTACCAGATCGCCGAGCTGCTCCACAACATCCCGCAGAGCGGAGGCTCTCGGACCCAGAGCAAGAAGACCGGAGCCCGTGACTATGCCGATGAAGATTATCTGCAGGGCGTTGCCCTCCTTAAAAGGAGTGATTATATCCGGCGGAAGAATCTCCAGAAGGAGACGGTAAACGCCGGAGTAGCCCTCGGCATCAACGGAAGAGCCGATCGTGACGGGGAAGCACCAAATTAACACTGTCGCAGCGATGACGGCAATCAGAAGCGTGGAGACGAGGAAACGGCGGATAACGGGTCCGCCCACCTGCGACATGGTACGCAGATCGCCCATTCCCATGAGGGATATGCACACGGCAAACAATATCATCGGAATCGCCACAGCCTTAATAAGCATCAGCAGGGCTTCCAGCAGGGATTCCGTCACGGAGAGGAGCTGCTCCTGCGTCACTCCGGGGAGCAGCCGTGTGAGAAAGCCCAGGACCAGAGGCAGGGTAAAGGACAGCACCAGCTCCGCAGCGGAGCTGAGCTTAGGTCCGGGCAGGGAGATGGTTATATAGTTGCAGTCGTTTTTATAGGAAAATACCGGAACGATACCGGACTGTGCCAGCAGACGGCTGCTGAACAGATTGGCATACTCTGCGCCCTCGTCCTGCGCATGGGGACCCTCTACGCATATCTCTATATGCTTTCTGCCGAAGCGGTAGAAGACACGGAAATGGGTATCTCGCCCCGCCAGAGCGGCGAGCCAGCTCTCCAGTATCTCTTCGAGAGAAAGGCGAACACGGATAATATCCTTTTTGTCGGCGTTTGCCTCAGTGAGAGCCTCCACGCAGGCCACAGAAAGCTCGTCCACGGTGCGGGGAGAGAATTTATAGCGTTTATATTTCTGCGTTAACATGGCACACCTGAAATAATATAAAATAAATTATTTCTTCGATCTTTTGAGTATTTCCGTGTCGAGGAGCTTAAGCCGTCCCGTGGAGAGGACAAGCTCGGACTGCAGGGAGAGGGTTTTCATGGCGGTTGCGAAGGGATCGAAAAGGGTCTCAAGAGATACGGCAATGGCAAGACCCGCAACGGGAATGCCGAGCTGAGCAAAGATTATTGTGTACATGCCGACGCCGCCGCCGGGAATGGGAGGATCGGCAAAGGCTATGAGGGTGGTGCTGAGGATAGCCACTATGACCCATGTGGGAGTTATGACGACGCCCAACGCCTCGGCCACGCAGATGGTTATAATGAAGTAGTTTAACTGACTGGTGGGCTTGAAAATTACCTGACCCAGAGGGACGGAAAAGCGGGTAATATTCTTGGGGATGCCCAGATCCTTCTCACAGGACTCCAGAACGGAGGACATGGCTGAGGTGAAGGAGGCCGTGCTGAAGGCTATAAGGGTGCCCGGAAGCATCTTTTTGAGCAGCAGCCCCGGAGATACACGGTATTTTGCGGCAGCCCACAGAAAAGATATCACCGTCACGGCAAGCATGATGGATATGTATAGTATGACACACTTTATTACGGATGCCAGCTCGTCGGTTATGCCGGAGCAGAACAGTCCGAAAACGCTGAGGAATATGAACAGGGGCATAAGCTTGCTTATGCCGCTCATGAAATAGTCCGTAAGGTCATTGAGCTGCTCCAGAACGTCACGGACGGAGGAAACTCTCGTGCCCAGAGCAAGCAGCGCAATACCGAGGAAAATGGCGACAAAGATTATCTGAAGGGCATTTCCGGTCAGGAAGGGCGATATTATATCGGAGGGGAGGATGTCAAGAAGCATATCGTACAGCTCTCCGAAAAGAGCGGTCTCGACACCGGAGCCGCCGAATGAGACGGCGAAGAAGGGCAGAGCCGCCAGTGAGCTCAGCACTGAGATTACGAAGGTCAGCAGAAGGAACCGCTTTACCATGGCGCTGCCCACCGTGCTGAAGGTATGTATATCGCCCATGCCCGTTATGCCCAGACACACCGAAAACAGCACCAGAGGAGATGCGACGGTCTTGAGCAGACCTACCAGCGCATCGAACATAGGCTGGGTTACGGCCAGCGCAACCTCGGACACTCTCTCGGGAAGCGCCTGACAGATAAGGCCGAGAGCAGCGGCCAGAAGCAGGCTGATAACAAGCTGCGCCGTGGAGCTGAGACGCATTTTTTTCGTCAGCGTCAGACTCAGACGGTTGCCGCCGTTTTTATAGGAATATACGGGTACAAGTCCGGACTGAGCCAGAAGGCGGGAGCTGAAAAGCAGGTTCTCATCGCTGCTGTCGTCCTTGACGCAGTCGCCCGAAACGCAGATCTCTATCTGCTGCCTGCCGAGACGGGAATAGGATTTAAAGGTAACCTCCCGACCCTCCAGCCGGTCAAGCCAGCTCTCTAAAATTTCCTCTATTGACAGACGAACACGGAGTATATCCTTTCTGTCTGCCTCGGCCTCTGTGAGAGCCTCGACGCACAGAGCGGAAAGCTCGTCCACCGCCTGCGGAGAGAAATTGTACTTTTCGTTTCTCTGAGTAATCATACCTCTGTCCTGCCTTTAATGTATTAGCTGTAATTATATAAATTATATGTTTATCCTGTGTTTTTGTCAATTGATATACACAAAAACAGGCTGTTTAGTCTACAGCCTGTTCATTATTTCCGCTCCGTTGTCCCTGAGCCATTTATAACGGCTGCGGTAATCGGGAAGCACCCGAAGCACCTCGGCATAGAAGCGCTCCGAATGATCCATGTGCTTCAGATGACACAGCTCGTGCACCACCACGCTGTCGATAACCTCGGGAGGGGCCAGCATCAGCAGACAGTTGAAATTGAGGTTGCCCTTACCTGAGCAGCTTCCCCATTTCGTACGCTGACAGCGGATGCTTATCCTGCCGCAGCTCACGCCCACAAGGGGAGCGTAGTACGCTGCCCGCTGGGGTATATAGGTTCTCGCCTTCTCATAAAGCTCCGCAAGCTCCGTCTCCGTGAGCTTCTGCGTGCTGCTCTGCACGGCTTTTTCGAGGTGCTTCTCTATCCATCCGCTGTTTTTCGACACGAAGTCGGCTATCTGTTTTTCGGAGACGGAAAAGGGCGCCCGAACGATGACTCTGCCGCCCTTTATCTGCAGCGTAAGGGTTCGCCTGCCACTGCGTATAATCTCATATTCCATAGCGTCACTCCCTCAGGATGTTTCTGTCAAGCTGCTCAAGGCCGTCTGCAAGGGATATCATTTTAAGCTGCAGCAGGGTGAGGTTTGAGCCCGTGACGATGAAATCCGTGAACATATCCAGCACGCTCATTACTGCCAGAGCCTCCATGGGTATGCCGCCGAGCGTGAAAAAGATGCTGCATATGATTATCCCCGCTCCGGGAATGGGAGGCATGGCAATGGACAGCAGAAAAGCCGCAATTAGAATGGTTACGATCCATGTAAGGCTCATTTCCACCCCGTAACAGCGGGCGAAGACCACTATCATCATGACGAGAGAAATGAGAGAGCAGGGCTTATAGGTCACCTGACCCAGAGAAAC
>JABUSQ010000066.1 GCA_021442665.1 Oscillospiraceae bacterium | reverse complement strand
CGTGGCTGAATGATGCCCGCTGGGAGGACGAGCCTGAGCCGACATCGCCCCGTTGCGAGCCAACCGAGTCCAACGAGTCCTCAGAGTCCTCAGAGTCCTCCGAAGCCCGGCTTGAGTACCTGAGGTCGGTGCTGGCAAGGGTTTCCGCCGGGTCGTGTTCCGTTTCGGGTGCGCCTTCTTCTCCGGAGAGACAAAAAAAGGACAGCCCGTGAAGGCTGTCCCTTAGTCGCTGTTAAATTACCAGAGGTTGTCCTCTTCGTTGAACTCCCAGCTGTAGGGCTCGGAGATGACTTCCATGTCGTCGTGCTTGGCTATCTCCTCGAGGCAGCCCACGGAGCACTCTATCTCCTCCAGCATGAGGGTGTTCTTGATTCTCACTATCTTGGCGTCCTTGGTGTCACGCAGGAAGGAGTGAGCCACTGCCATGAGGATGGCGTCCTTGTCGCTGTTGCTGTACAGAGGCATTGCGCCCATGAGGAAGCTCTTGGCGGTGATGATGTTGGTGTAGGTGGAGGCAAAGTCCATCTTGTTTGCGAAGCGGTAGCTGATGATGTCCGCAACTCCGCAGCCGGTGGCATTGCCGTGTGCCTTCTCGGTGATGTCCAGCAGCACTATCTTCTCGATATCGGGGGCTATCTCACGGAAGCCGGCGTACTGATTGATACGCTCGGTTCTGCCGGTGACGTTGGGGTCCATGCCTGCGCCGGATATCTCCTTGCCCACCTCGTCGATAATCAGAACGTCGATCTTGGGCAGCTTCAGGCGGGGCATCTCCTCCTTGGCGATGGCCTGCAGGGCAGCGTCACGCTCAAAGAACTTGTCGGTGGGGATGACCTCAAGATGGCTGATGTTGTCGGAGGGGCTCTGTACCATGCCCACGGAGAACACGATATTGACGTGCTCCATGAAGGCCTTGGACACGCGCTCCATGTTGGGTCCGAACTCGTCGTAGCCCCAGGCGTGGAAGGTTGCGGCGCCCATGTGCTTGCCTGCGCCGATGCAGAGCATCTTCAGCAGACCGGACTCGTGCTTGTACTTGAAGTGGGTGTGGGGCTTGATCTTGTTGAAGACGATGATACCGTCGGCCTCGTAGGCGAACTTGTCGCAGTATACGGGGAAGCCGTCGTCAAGCGTTGCCACGGTGACGACCTCCATGGTGGAGAGCACCGGTGCTCCCAGATACTCCTCACAGATGCCGAACTGCTCGAGGTGCTTCTTCTGACCCTCGGCGCTTGCGCCTGCATGGCTGCCCATGGAGGGGAATACAAAGGGCTCTGCGCCCCACTCCTTGAGCTGGTCGCACATGGTCTTCATGAGCTCCTTATAGAAGGGCAGACCGCGGCTGCCGGCGGTGATGCCTATGCGCTTGCCCTTGAGGTTTGCCACGGTCTCTGCATCGAGAGTACCGAGCTGCTCCTTCAGGTACGCAGGGGGGTCGGGAATATCCACGTCAGGGAAACTCTGACGTACCTTGACCATCTGGGGCACTTCAACGCCGTCGGTCAGGGATTTCTTGTCAAGCTTGGGAAACTGCATTATTATGCCTCCATTATTTAACAAATATTGTGTCCATATCTCAATATCCGTGCCCCCGGTCAGAGGGCACGGATATATGATAGCACTATTCTTTAAAAATTACAACTATTATCAGCCGATGCAAGCCAGCATGTGCAGGGTATCGGGTCCGACGTTGGGGAAGATCACGAAGGTGTAGAGCATACCGAGGATCATGTACAGCACGCAGGTTACGAGGAACATCAGAGCGACACGCTTCATAACCTCGTTCTCACGGCCGGTCATGCCGACGGTTGCGCAGGCTGCGGTTACGTTGTTGGGGCAGATCATGTTGCCCAGGGAGCCGCCGCCGTTGCCGGCTGCGAAGGTCATGATGGCGTTGCAGTTAAGCTCCTGTGCAGCGGCAATGTGCATCTTGGCGAAGAGCTGGTTTGCGCCCAGGTTGGTGCCGGTGATGAAGGAGCCGATACCGCCGATAAGAACGGCAACTGCGGGGTACAGAGGACCTGCGATGTTGGCAAGGTCGTATGCCAGACGGGTGATCATGGAGATGCTGCGGCCTTCTGCGTCGGTGGTGTAGACGATCTTCATGATGTTTGCAACTGCCAGCAGGGATGCCATGATGACCAGAACGCCGATGACCTTCTTCAGAGATGCCCAGAAGGACTTGCAGTACTGGTTGAAGCCGTAGCTCAGGGACAGGATGCTGAGCAGGGAGACGATGAACAGGAGGATATCAATCCAGCCGTTGTAGGTTACCTTGCTGACAACGAAGTTCCACAGAGGCATTGCGGTCTCGCCGGAGCCGACGGTGATGTACTTGGAGCCGGTGAGGACAACGGGGAAGATCACGAGGATGAAGAGGTAGGGGGACAGAGCGCGGACAAAGCCGAACTTGGGCTTTTCCTTGCTTTCGGGAACCTTGTAGAAGAGCTCCTCGGGAGTCTCAATCTTGAAGATCTTGAGGCCGAGCACGGCGAGGATGATGCCGCCGAGGCCGGTGCCCATATCGGTGATGAAGCCGCCGACGTAGTTGGAGAACAGGAGCATAAGCAGAGCGCCGACAACGCCGCAGTAGAGAGCGTAGCCTACGATGCCCTTGCCCTTGAAGCCCTTCTTGCCGTATGCCATGGCGAGGATAAGGAAGGGCATGACCAGAATGCCCACCATGTGGAACATACCGGCTGCTGCGAAGTTGGTGTCAACTGTGGTAGTGATGCCGTCGGCAACGAGCTGTGCGCTGCCGGACATGGTGGTAAGGCCGGCGCCGCCGAAGGAGGTGCAGACACCGTCAGACATAAGTGCAATGACAACGGCGAGGATGGGGTCGAAGCCCAGACCTACCATGAAGGGAGCTGCGATAGCTGCAGGAGTACCTGCGCCGGCTGCACCTTCCATGAAGATGGGGACGAACAGACCGACAAGTATAAGCTGAACGCGGCGGTCACCGGAAATGGTTGCTATCTTGTTCTTGACTATGTCCATTGCACCGGAGACCTTCATCATCTCAAGTATAAGGAAGGAGAAGAATATGAGGCCTACTATGTAGAGGGCGCTTACGATGCCTGCCCAGGTCTGTGCCCAGATTGCGGAGGCTGCCTGACCTGCGGTAAGGGTCACGTCCGCAAAATAGGTTATGGTGAGCAGAACCGCCAGCAGGAAGGCAAAGGGTGCTACCTTCAGTGCGGAGAGGTCAAAGCCGAGCATGCCGATAAGCACTATAAGTATGGGCATGAAGGCCAGCAGGAAGGTTATGACGTTGATGAAGCCGCCGCCGTTCTTGGCAGCGGTTACACCGCAGAGCGTGAGAATGAGTCCCACCAGAAATACTGCGGCTGTGGTGAGCATGAACCCTAAATAGTTTTTGTTTAAGGTCTTTTTCATATTTTTTCTCCTTTATTAAAAAATTTTTCTCTATTTTTACAGGTTTTTTTCAGCACCTGCAAGCTTGTTAATTTGTAAACACAAAAGTCCGGCGCAACTCGGAATATTAAACAATTCCTCACCGACCGGACAACAACACTAACCGCTATTAACTTATCGGCTTTTTATTTTTTATCCTTTAATGCCGAAATTGTTTATAGTTTATTAATATTTTATAAAAGAATTATATCCTCGCACGCCCTCGGTGTCAATTTTAACGCCAAATCAC
>JABUSQ010000079.1 GCA_021442665.1 Oscillospiraceae bacterium | reverse complement strand
CTCTGCTTTTAATTTATCGTTTGCGTTTACCGCTCCTCACGGAAATAGGCAAGGCCGAGGCTTGCGGGGGGCTGATCCTCCCGGCGATTGCGCATACTGGTGACGATGAGTACGATGATGGTCACAATATAGGGTATCATCTTATAGAGCTCCTTCACCGCAACATTCTCGCCCGTGGGAAGGAAGATGTACAGAATATAAAGTCCGCCGAAGAGGAAGGATGCAAGCACACCGATATTGGGCTTCCACAGGGTAAATATGACCAGTGCGATGGCAAGCCAGCCACGGTCGCCGAAGGCATCGTTCGACCACACGCCGCAGGCGTAGTCCATGACGTAGTAAAGTCCGCCCAGACCCGCTATAACGGCTCCCACGCAGGTCGCAACGTACTTGTACCTGTTTACGTTGATGCCCGCGGCATCTGCGGTCTTGGGATTCTCGCCAACCGCACGCAGGTGAAGACCCACTCTGGTCTTCTTCAGCACATAAGAGGCAGTCAGGGCGAGGATCACCGCAGCATATGCCAGAAAGCCGTAGGACAGGAATATTTCGCCGAACCAGCCCAGGCTGTCGGCGATGGGGAGCTTTGCGGAGAAATACCTGTTTGTGGCAGACAGGGCTATGGAGGGTACATTTGCGCCCGAAAGCTTTATCAGAGAGCCGCCGAAAAAGTTGCCGAAGCCCACTCCGAAGGTGGTCATGGCAAGACCCGTGACGTTCTGATTGGCTCTGAGCGTAACGGTGAGGAAGCAGTAGAGCAGACCCATGAGCAGGGAGCCCAGAATACAGCTCATCAGAGGAATGAACACGGCAAGAAAGCCGTTTATATCCGAGGGTGAAGCCAGCGACTGCTCGTACAGAAAGGCTCCGATGACGCCGCAGATGCCGCCCACATACATGATGCCGGGGATGCCGAGATTCAGGTTGCCGCTTTTTTCGGTGATGGTCTCGCCGGTGCTGCCGAAGAGCAGAGGAATGCCCTGCATGACGGCTCTGGGGATAAAGGATACGATATCAAACATTTTCCTTTACCTCCTTTTTCTCGGATTTGCGGAAGCAGAGCTTGTAGTTTATGAAGAACTCGCAGCCGATGATAAAGAATATTATCACTCCGCAGAGGATGTCCGCAAACGCATGGTTCAGACCGTAGACGGTGGATATCTCGCCGGCACCTCTGTCCATGAACACCAGCAGGAAGCTGGTGAATATCATGGCGATGGGGTTGAATTTTGCCATCCATGAGACCACGATGGCTGTGAAGCCCCGGCCGCCGGAGATGCTGGTGGAGACGGTATGGTCGGTGCCCGCCACCAGGAGCACGCCTGCGATGCCGCAGATGGCTCCCGACAGGAGCATGGTGCGCATTATTACTCTGTCTACCTTGATACCCACATAGCGTGCGGTGCGTTCGGACTCACCCACCACGGAGAGCTCGTAGCCATGCTTGGTATAGTTCATGTATATGTAGACGAATACCGTAAGCATCGCCACCACCAGCACGTTCAGCAGATACTTGTACTCGCCTATCTGAGGCAGCCAGCCAAGCTGCGTGGACTGGTTAATGATGCCTATCTTACCCGAGCCCTTGGGCACCTCCCAGATGATAGTGAAGTATGCCACTATCTGAATGGCGACATAGTTCATCATCAAGGTGAACAGGGTCTCGTTGGTGTTCCATTTTGCCTTGAAGAACGCGGGGATAAAGCCCCATACGGCACCTGCGGCGATACCCGCCAGCACAGTCACGGCGATCAGGGCACCGTTGGGAAGCTTGTCTGCGAGGCAGATCATGCAGGCTGCTGCCGCAAGGCCTCCCGCCAGAACCTGACCCTCGGCACCGATGTTCCAGAATTTCATTTTGAACGCCGGAGTAACGGCAAGAGATACGCACAGCAGAATGGCAATGTTCTGCAGCAGTATCCAGATCTTACGCTGGGTGCCGAAGTTGCCGGTTATCATGGTTTCGTAGACCTTGATGGGATTAAGCCCGGTGCAGACGGTGGTTATCACCGCACAGAGGACGAGGGCTGCCAGAATTGCCGCGCCCCGGATGAGCCACGCCTTGTAGGCGGGCATTGCTCCGCGCTTTATGATGTGGAAGAGGGGTTCCCTGTTATGCTTTTTCATCGGCGGCACCTCCCAGCTTTGTCATCATCATACCCACGTCACGCTTTAAAGCACCTCTGCCCGGTACTATGCCGCTGACCTTACCTCCGCAGAGAACAAGAATGCGGTCGGCGAGCTCCAGAAGCACGTCCAGGTCCTCACCTACGTAGATAACTGCCGCTCCGCTCTTCTTCTGGCGGTTTATAAGGTCGTAAATCATGTAGGAGGAGTTAATGTCCAGTCCGCGTACGGCATAGGCAGTGAGCAGCACCGTGGGGGAGTTGGATATCTCACGTCCCACCAGCACCTTCTGCACATTGCCGCCGGATAGTCTGCGCACGGGAGTGCTTACGCCGGGGGTGTTGACCTCCAGCTCCCTTACCACGTTTTCGGCAAGGCGTCTGGGATTCTTTCTGTCGGTGAATACACCCTTTCCTCTGCGGAAGGATCGAAGCATCATATTGTCGGCAAGGTCCATATTGCCCACAAGGCCCATGCCGAGTCTGTCCTCGGGTACGAAGGACAGCACCACGCCCTTACCCGCAATTGCCAGCGGATCCTTGCCCAGCAGCTCCTCGGAGCTGCCGTCGTCGTTGATATAGCGGACGCTGCCCTTTTCCGTGGGCTGCAGACCCGCTATCGCCTCCAGAAGCTCCTTCTGACCGCAGCCGGAGATACCGGCGATGCCCAGTATCTCTCCGCTGTTTGCGGTAAAGGATACATCGTCCAGCTTTAATACTCCGTCCATGCTCCGTACCGTGAGATTCTTCACCTCGATGCGGGGTCTGGCGTTCTCGGGCTCCGGACGGTCTATATTCAGAATCACAGGGCGGCCAACCATCATGTTGGTCATCTCCTGCGCATTGGTTTCGGCGGTAATCATATCGCCCACGAACTGTCCGTGTCGCAGCACGGCAACACGGTCGGAGAGAGCCTCCACCTCGTGCATCTTGTGGGTGATTATTACCACAGCCTTGCCGTCATTGCGCATGTTGCGCAGCACCGCAAAGAGCTTGTCCGTCTCCTGCGGAGTCAGCACCGCCGTGGGCTCGTCAAGGATGAGGATGTCCGCACCGCGGTAGAGCACCTTAACTATCTCCACCGTCTGCTTCTGTGAAACGGACATGTCGTAAATCTTCTGCTCCGGGTCCACGTCAAAGCCGTAGCTGTCGCAGATATCCTTTATACGGCGGCCGACCTCCTTCAGGTCGAGCTTCTCATCCAGACCGAGAGTGATATTCTCTGCGGCGGTGAGAACGTCCACCAGCTTGAAGTGCTGATGGATCATGCCGATGCCGTGCTCAAAGGCGTCTCTGGGCGACCTTATGACCGCCTCTTCGCCGTTGATGTAAATATGCCCCTCGTCGGGGAAGTATATGCCCGAGAGCATATTCATAAGCGTGGTCTTGCCGCTGCCGTTCTCTCCCAGCAGGGCAAGTATCTCACCCTTATATATATCCAGCCACACCTTGTCGTTGGCAAGGATGCTGCCGAACCTCTTTGAAATGTCACGCATTTTTACTGCGGCGGTTTTATTCTCCAACTTTTCTCTCCCGTTCAGTAGATTTCCCCACAGGGTGTGCTGCTCTGATTTCCCTGTCATGCGGCAAAGGAAGTCCCGAAGCGCTTCGGGA
>JABUSQ010000196.1 GCA_021442665.1 Oscillospiraceae bacterium | reverse complement strand
CTGTTATGTCTGCGGTACTCGGGAGGCACGTCGTAGAGTCTCTCGTGCTCGCTGAGGGCAGCCTCACGGAGATCGAAGCCCCCGCCTGAGCGGCACCATTCATAGGCGGCTCCGATGGCGATGCGCACGCCCAGCACCACGATATCCTCCGGGCGGTTCCCATTCCGGATAAGACCCTGCTCCTGACAGTTGCGTATGAGCTTCACGAACCAGTCGTTGAAGGCATAGAACAGGTCGAACAGCCCCGCAGGCTTCTGAAGCTCCAGAGCAAACAGCGTCCCCGTCAGCTCCGGCCCGAAATCAACGGCAAGGGTCAGATACCTGTCGTAGAGCATCCATATCCTGTCAAGATCGTTTTTTGCCTCCAGAAGCTGGGCAAATACGGATTGATAATCCTCCTTGAGATTTCGCATCATGTAGAGGACGATTTCGTCCTTGCCCGCGAATATGCTGTAAAAGGAGGAGCGGGGAACATCCGCCGCACGGCATATGTCGCTGACGGAAACATTACTGTAGCCTGCGGTTTTGAACAGCTCCAGGGCGGCGTCAACAATGGCGGTGGTGTTTTTTGAGCTGGCAGCGGACATAAAATCACTCCTTGGACAATTGTACAAGCTATATGTACAGAGTAGCATATTTTGCTCAGATAGTCAAACACATATTTAAAACAGTTGTCAGAAAAATGGTAGGGAAATTATAGAAAACATAGATTTTTAAACGCTTTCTTGACGAAAAAACATTGATAATTTATTATCTGTATATTGTAGTATTAATTTATGACCGACATATTCGAAAGGATGAAAACTATGGCCTACGAAATGCTGTTATCCCCCCTGAAAATCGGCACCATGGAGCTTAAAAACCGCACCGTCATGACCGCTGCCGAGGTCAGCCTCGGACAGACCAACGGCTGCCCCACCGAGAAGCTCATGGACTACTATGAGGAGCGTGCCAAGGGCGGTGTCGCTCTTATCATCCCCGGCGTTACCCGTGTAAACGACAACTGGGCGGCGTCCACCTACACTCAGCTCGCCATGAGCCACGATTACCATATCGAGCCCATGCGTGAATTTGCCGAAAGAATACACCGCCACGGCTCCAAGCTGGGCATCCAGCTCCATCACCCCGGCAGACAGGGCTATTCCAGCTCCATTCACTCCCTGCCCATGGTCATCCCCATGGTGAAGGTGTTCCCGGGCCTGATTAACTCCATTTACAAATGCACTCCCGTGCTCAACAAGCTGGAGAAGAACGCAAAGCTCTGGCCCGTACAGACTCCCACCAAGCTGGAGCTGGCAAACCACGGCGCAATGAAGGTCAAGAGCATGAGCCGCCGCGAGGTAAAGAATCTGGTAAACGACTTTATCGAGGCCGCAGTCCGCTGCCAGAAGGCAGGCGTTGACGTTGTGGAGCTCCACGGCGGTCACGGCTACATCATCCAGCAGTTCATCTCTCCCAATACCAATCAGCGTACCGATGAATACGGCGGCAGCTTCGAGAACCGCATGCGCTTCATCACCGAGATTATCGACGGCATCCGTGACCGCTGCGGCAAGGATTATCCCCTCATGGTACGCCTCACCGCCGATGAGATGTACGCCCGTATCGGCAAGCCCGGCAAGGGCTACGACGTGGAGTACGGCAAGCTGGTGGCAAAGCGGCTTGAGGAGCTGGGCGTTGACGCTATTAACGTCACCAGCGCCTGCTACGACGTCTACAACTACTGGCTGGAGCCCACCTCCTTTGAGCCCGGCTGGAGAAAGTATCTCTGCAAGGAAATCAAGAGCGTTGTCAGCATCCCCGTGGGCGGCGCAAGCGTTATCCGTACCCCCGAGCAGGCTGAGCAGCAGCTCCAGGAGGGCACTCAGGACTTTGTCGGCTCTGCCCGTACCTTCCTCTGTGATCCTCACTGGGTCAAGAAGGCGGAGGAGGGCCGTCCCGAGGAGATTCGCCGCTGCATCGGCTGTCTTAACTGCATCCGCTCCTTCATGTCCAACGCATGGGTCGGCAAGGCATGCGAATGCGCCCTGAACGTGGGAATGGGCAACGAGAGAGAGTACAACAACATGCCCAAGGACGGCGCAGGCCGCAAGATCGTGGTCATCGGCGCAGGTCCTGCGGGTCTTACCGCAGCCCAGACCATGGCAATGAGAGGCTTTGACGTCACCGTGCTGGAGAAGGCAGAGAAGGCCGGCGGTCAGGTGATAACCGCCTCCACCTGCAATCTCAAGGATAAGCTGTACTGGTCCATCGAGGACCTCATGGTCAACGCACAGAAGGCGGGAGCCGAGGTCAGACTGGGTGTCACAGCCACAGCCGAGAGCGTTGCGGAGATGAAGCCCTATGCGGTCGTGGTCGCAGTAGGCGGCGTTCCCCTCCGTCCCCGCTCCATCCCCGGTCTGGACAGAGAGAATGTGTGTGTCGCTCCCGAGATCATCATGAAGGAGAAGGTCATCAAGGACAAGAAGGTCGTGGTGGTCGGCTCCGGTATGACGGGCCTTGAGACCACCGAGATACTCAACGAGGACGGCAACTCCGTCACCATCATCGAGATGGCTCCCGAGCTTGCCCCCGGAACCTGGTTCCAGCTCGTTGACGATGAGATGGAGCGTATCTCCAAGTACGATACCAAGATAATGCTCGCCACCAAGCTTCTGGGCGTGGAGGACGGCGGCGTTCTCATCGAGGACGTGGCAAGCGGCGTAAAGAGCAAGGTCGAGGCGGACGAGGTAGTCCTGTCTCTGGGCGTCCGTCCCGCCGTGGGCGACCTCATTACCGAGCTGGTCGCCAAGGGCGTTAAGAAGGTTGTCGCAGTGGGTGACGCCAAGAAGAGCGGCACTATCGCAGACGCCTGCCACAGCGCATACGACACTGTTATGAAAATCAAATAAAAAAATATAGAAGGAGAAAACTGAAATGATAGAGAATAAAACCATCGTTCTCACCGGAGCCTCCAGCGGTATCGGCCTTGAGTTCCTGAAGCTTCTTGATGAGGGCAAGGGCAACAGAATCCTTGCGGTCTCCAGAAACGCCACCAAGAAGATTTCCGCAGACGAGTTCAAGTCAGACGTGACCGTATTTGACGCAGACACCTCCACCAAGGAGGGCGTTGACTCCATCTTTGCCAAGGCTGAGGAGCTCTTCGGCAAGATCGACATCTACTACAACAACGCAGGCTACCCCTACTACGAGATATACGACTATGAGGATTGGGGCAGACTCAGCCGCATCTTCGAGGCCAACACCATCGGTCCCTGCTACGCCTATGTGAAGTATAAGCACCACCTGAACGGACGTGAAGGCCATCTGGCATACACCGTATCCGCCATCGGCACCATGGCAATGCCCGGCTACGCCCTGTACTCCGCCTCCAAGTTCGGCCTTCAGGGCTTCCAGGAGGGTATCCGTCTGGAGATGCCCAAGAACATGAAGCTCACCTGCCTGTACCCCGTCGCCACCGATACCAACTTCTTCAAGACTGCCGCCGACGGCGTGAAGTTCAAGAAGCCCTTCCCCGTGCAGAATCCCGTTATCGTGGCAAAGAAGATGTACAAGGGCATGGAAAAGGGCAAGGAGAAGGTATCCCCCAGCTTCCTGTTCGGTCTGTCCAAGGTCATTATGACCGTCTTCCCCCCTGCGCGCACCATCTACTGGAACATGGAGAAGAAAAAGCTGGACGATTTCATCGTGAAGATGAAGGGTCTCGGCAAGTACTGATAACAGACAAAATACCGATGCGTTCATTCGCATCGGTATTTTT
>JABUSQ010000185.1 GCA_021442665.1 Oscillospiraceae bacterium | reverse complement strand
GTAGTCAAGTACATCTGCACCGTCTGCAAGACAGAGGATACCGCAAGAGAGGAGCACTACCCCGCAAGAGGTCACCAGTTCGTCAAGGGTCAGTGCACCAGAGAGGGCTGCAACGCCAGAGTGACGAATCCCTTCTTTGACGTAAGCAATAAGGACGTGTACTACACCGCAGTAATGTGGGCATACACCTTCAATCCCCAGATAACCGCAGGCACGGACGAGAATCACTTCAGCCCCACCGCACCCTGCACCAGAGGTCAGGTCGTGACCTTCCTGTGGCGCGCCGCAGGCTATCCCGAGCCCGAGACCGAGGTAAATCCCTTCAGCGACGTCTTTAACTACGGCTCCTGCAAGCCCTTCTACAAGGCTATACTCTGGGCCTCCGAGAACGGCATTGCCAGCGGCTACTCTGACGGCAGCTTCCGTCCCGGAGCCACCGTCAGCAGAGCGGAGTTCGTTACCTTCCTCTGGCGCTACTACGGCAAGCCCATGCCCGCCACGAACCTCAATCCCTTCGTGGACGTGGCTGAGAGCAGCCCCTTCCGCACTGCAATACTCTGGGCATACGGACAGGGCATCACCATGGGTTACGACGATACCCACTTCCAGCCCAACACCGTCTGCAACCGCTGGCAGGTAGTCATGTTCATGTACCGGGCCATAGGTGAGAACAAGGCCTTTGAATAAAATAAGCCAAAAGGACACGGATTTTTTCCGTGTCCTTTTTCTGTAAAAAATGCAAAGCTGATTGAATATATTAATAACTAAACAAAGTATTTGACGTATGTTGTTAATATGCACAAAAACCGATGTTATAAATGAACATTTTACTGAAAAAGTATAAATAAATTGACTTTAAATGTAATAAGAGCTAAAATATTAACAAGCTATAATTATAATAAAATTGTAATAATTAGCAAATTTGATTGGGGGGGACCTACAATGAGAGACTTAAAGCATCTGAAATACTTTGAAGACCTCCTGCAGGAGGCCAACAACGAACTCATTGTCAAGGCTAAAAGCGAGGGAAAAATCTGCGCTGCATTTCTGTGTGAGAACACACCCGAACCGCTGATGAACCTGGGCAATGCCTTCGGCGTGCGTCTGTTTGCGCCGAACACCGGTTCAATGGACATTGCAACCTATTACATGACCAGCTTTCTCTGCGAGAGCAGCCGTGCTCTGCTGGAGCGTTCGATCGAGGGCGGCTACAATTTTGCAGACTGCCTTGTTGCTCCGGACGGCTGCACCATGATAAACCGCGCCGCAGAGAATATGGAGCTGCTGCACACCATGGACGGAGGAGACGAGAGGTTCTTCTACGAGAATATGGAGGTGCCTCTTAAAGCGGATGAGAACGGCGTAAAGCTTATGAAGCTCCAGTGCCTGAACCACATCCTTACCCCACTGGAGAAAAACTACGGCATCGACGTTTCCGACGCCGCCATCAGAGCCGCAGTAAAAGAGCATAACGAGATTTGCGAGCTTATCATGGCTCTGGGTCAGTTCCGCAAGGAGAATAAGCCCAGAATCACAGCCTATGAGTTTGCCGTATTCACCCTTGCGACCTATGTATGCCCCAAGTATCTCATAAAGGAAAAGCTGCAGGAGACGCTTGAGGAAGTGAAAAACAGAGAGCCGGACAATAAGCCCTACCGTGCGAGAGTTGTCGTTGTAGGCTCCGAGGTGGACGATGTGGGCTTCATCAAGCTCATCGAGGAGTGCGGTGCGTATGTCTGCGCCGACCGTTTCTGCTTCGGCTCCCTGCCCGGAAGAGTTCCCATAGAGCTCAATGACGGGGAGGACGCCTTCACGCAGGTCTGCCGTCACTATGTATACATGACCCACTGCCCCCGTCAGATGAACATGGAAAAGGTCTACGGACGCAAGGAATATGTGGCTGAGCTCGCCAAGGAGTACGGCGCAGACGGCATAATCTATCAGCAGATAAAATTCTGTGACCCGTGGGCATATGAGAGACTGCTGGGCAGCACCATCCTCCATGAGGACTACGGCTATCCCGTGCTCAGCGTTGACAGACCCTACAACGTAGCGTCCTCCGTGGGACAGATGCGTACCCGTGTTCAGGCATTTGTGGAAAGCATTGAGATCAAGAAGATTCAGGGAGGTGCCAACTGATGAAGAGCGTTAATGTCGTATACAATACCAAGAAGAAAAAGGGCGAAACTCAGTACGGTGTGCTGTTCAATGACGGCCTTGTGAGAAAACGCCGTGAATGGAGAGGCATAAAGGACACTCTGTACGATTTCTCCAGATGGCTCTACCTGTGGTACATAGTAATTGACGTTACCCTGAGCAAGGGTGCCGTAAAGGGCCTGTTCAGGTACCGCTGGATGGCGAACTATATCGTAGTTCCTCACCTTATGGATAAGTTCACCATCGGTATGCGTGACGAGACCCTCCGTATCACTCACACCGCAATGGACTTCGTCATCAAGGACGTTGCCAGCCTCATCAAGGACTGTCTGAGAGGCGACCGCCGCTGCGGCAACGATGTGGAGTTCTCCAACCAGTGCATCCTTTCAGATGAGAACGCCATGACCGTGCCCTTTATGGGCTTCCCCACGGTGAAGGCCGTTCTGCGTGAGATACCCGTCATGTTCTCCGCAAACCTCTTCAACCAGTTCTGCGCAATGTACTACCTTGACGTTGCCCAGCAGTTCGGCATCCCCGGTGACGTTTGCCCCATGCCCGAGGCAGAGGCGGGCGCCTCCATCTCCGACGATTTTGTTGTCATGGGCAAGGCGGCGGTGCAGGTCAATACCACCTGCGACGGCTCCCTCATGGGCAACGGACTTATCGCAAAGCGTCTTGAGCGTCAGTACGGCATAAAGACCTTCCAGCTTGCTGCTCCCATGCGTCATACCCAGGAGGACGTTCTGGAGTACGCCGCAGAGGATATGAAGCAGTGCGTCAAGTTCATTGAGGACACCATGGGCGTCAAGTGGGATTGGGACGCATACTTCAAGGCCATCAAGCGCGTGAATGCCACCACCAGAATGCGCCTGGAATGCCTCGACATCAACAGCACTCCCTATCCTCAGTTCTACGGCGCAGTCTTCTCCCTGTTCAACGATACCGACTACATGGGCAACTGCGGCAGAAGCGAGGTATTCCCCAAGATTGAAGAGAAGATCATGAAGTACGTCCGTCAGGGCTACAAGAACAAGACCATGCAGGCCTCTGAGTACCGTCACCGCTGCATCGTCTGGGGCGTTCAGCCTCAGTATGTCATCGACCAGCTCTACTGGATGGTCAACTGCTGGGGTGTTGTGCCCCTCACCGATATGCTCTCCATGGTCATTGAGAGGGAGTTCGTGGAGGAGGATACCCCCGAAAACCGCGAGCAGGCATGGAAGGATATGGCGTATCTGAACATGAACATGATCATGCGCAACCATACCCACGGCGGTTATGAGGTTCTCGTTGATTCACTGTGGCACTATGTTGAGAAGATGAACGCCGACATGGTCATGATGTGGGAGCATATGTCCTGCAAGGCGCTCAACGGCATGCACGGTCAGTTTGAGGATCAGGCAAGAGAGAGAGGCATCCACCTCGTCTGGGTCTCCCACGACCTCTGCGACCCCCGTGTCTACACCAGACAGGCCATCCGTGACCAGTTCAGCCAGTATATGCGCACCGTCATGCGTGAGGAGCCTCTGGATCCCACTCTTGAGTTCCTGCCCGACGAGCACGCATTTTAAGAAAGGAGCTGTGAAAATGAATAAGTTTGCTAAAATTCCTCTTATGGTGCTGGGCGGAGCCGGCGGAACCTTTGCGGTGCTGTTTACGGTTTACTTCTTCAACCTCGATATGAAATTCATGGCATACTGCGTTGACCCGATTCTCCAGAAGGTATACAACAGCAGAACGCCCAACTATTACGTCTGATATTAAAAATCCACGGTGCCGAGCCGTGGATTTTTAATGCCCGCATTA
>JABUSQ010000015.1 GCA_021442665.1 Oscillospiraceae bacterium | reverse complement strand
CTTGCGCTGGGCATTTTCACATCAAAGGGAAGTCCCCTCTGCAGGATGATCTGTTTATAAAACATGTTGATCGCATTGGACGCAGGAATCCCCAGTGCGGCCAGGATACTCTCCGCCTGTTCCTTTACATCCGGTTCGATTCGTGCATAGAGATTTGCTGTCTTAGCCATAACAAATCCTCCTGAATTCGGTATCAAGCTTTGCTCGATATTATTATACACGAATGTGCGCACAAAAGCAATTCATTTTTTAGCAGCACATATTTACGTGATTTTTACTGTCCTTTGATTATGGTTTTTACGTTTGTCTGCTGTAATGGCCAGGATTATCATATAGAACAAGACCGGCTGATTAACCTGAATCTGCCGGTCTTAACTTTTACTTGTTTTCTGCTAAGGTCTCCGCTGCAGCCGGGATACACGCAGTGTCCGAGGTCCTGCAGTACATTCCTGCTGCGATTAATGCAGTCAATGGTGCTGCCGCGACAAGTCCAAAGCTGCCGACTACTGTGTTTATCATCGGGCCTGCCACGTATTTCAGATTTACCACATCCAGAACCGGCGTGCCCTGCCCTGCAAAATACATAAGCATTGAAAGGTAATTTCCCGAGTAAGCCAGCATCAGTGTAGTTGTCATAGTTCCAAGAACACCGCGGCCAATCATCAACCCGCTTTTCAAAAGAGCTTTACGGGATATATCCGGCTTATGGAAGCATATCTCTTCACAGGATACGGCAATATCCATACTGAGATCCATAAGAGCTCCCGAGTTAGCAAGAAAAATCATGCCGATATACAGGCTCTTTGCGTTCATTGTAAGAGATGACTGGGACAAAAGGGGCACCAGATACGGGACGTCTCCGCCATCCAGCTTAAAAAGGTCTGTCAGCAGGATAGCAGCCAGACAGGTGATGACTGTTCCGGACAAGGAGCCCAGGATTGCAACTGCGCACCGACGGCTCCAGCCTGCAACCAGCATGTCAATGAGCACGGTCAGGAGCACTACTGTAACAAAAGCTGCACCCATGGGGTTGATGCCCTGCAGAAGCAGCGGTATGAGAATTTTCCATACAATAATGGCCGTGCCCGCAAGGGATATCAGGGCTCCGCATCCGATCATTCCACCGAAAAGGATGAGGCTCAGCCCAAGAACGCCTACAACTCCTATCTCCAATTCAGTACGCTGATGATCGATCAGTGTGACAGTAAGTCCTGTCCCGCTTTTTTGAACCATCGCCCGGACAATATCTCCCTCACGATACAGCTTATCCTTATCCAGTGCGGAATTCATATAGTTAAAGGCCTGTGCCGTCTGCCCGGAGAACTCTCCCGTCAGAATCGTGACAGTACAGCTTTGTGTTCCGGAGTATACAAGTCCGACAGGAAACAGCATACTGTTATCCACAGATTCGATCCGCACTTTTTCCCTTGGGATCCTCGAGGCGTCCGTCACCTTGGCCTCAGGCAACAGACACATAAGACTGCATATAATCAGCATAATGACGCAGAATACCCAATTGCTTTTCCGCTTCTGTTTATTCATATAACCCTCCAAAAAGGGCCGCAGCGAACTGACGATTCACTGCAGCCCCATCCTATAGCTGATTTATATCAGGCTTATTTGCTCAGACCGAGAACCTCCATCGTTCTGGTGAAGATTCCGGTGTTATCGTAAAGTCCGGCAAAGTTCTCAGCTCCTACTCCGCAGGCGTATACGGGAATCTGCAGGCCGGTGTGGGCATAGGAGGTGTAGGACAGCCCCGCCTTGTTATTGATGATGTGGGATACCGCCATAGAGAGAGGCTCATATCCGCCGTAGAGATATTCCTCATTTTCACCAATGACACGCTCGCCTGCGCCCTGCATGCTGAGTTCAAATGCTGCTTTCAGTTTTTCGACCTCTGCCTCGGTCAGGCTCATATCCTGGTCCTGTTCCGTGGTAAGTCCGTAATTCTCCCGGATAGCCGCAAGTGCATCCTCAAAGCCTGCACCATTTTCACGAAGCCCTGCAATTACAGCGTCAAAATCTGTGAAAGAGGTTGTCTGATTGGCAAGATATCCGAAATGCGTATCATATGCGGTGGTGGCAAAGCCGATGGTCATACCGCCGGTCTCATGGTCAGCAGTTACAATAATCAGTGTCTCATCGGGATGCTCATTCGCAAAGTCGATAGCCACCTGCACAGCATTTGAGAAACCGATTGTTTCATAAATGCTGGTTGCAGCGTCATTTGCATGACCGGACCAGTCCACCTTGCCGCCCTCACACATCAGGAAGAAGCCTTCATCATTGTCGAGGACACGGATACCTGCGTCCACAAAATCTGCCAGAGCGAGTACATCCTGTCCCTCTTCTTCCATGCGCACACGATCAATTTCATAAGTCATGGACTGGGAATCCTGAAGTACGGGGTTAATTGCGAGGGTTCTGCCGGAGTTCGAATTAAGGGCACGAATGGCTTCATTCGTGTTTGCTAGTGTCCAGCCGTTGGACTCTGCCATTTCAAACAGATTCTCTCTAGTGGTAGTTTCGCCGGTTTCTTTGTTAGTTTCTGTTCCGTCAGGATTCAGGAAGCCGCCGCCACCCAGAAAATCAAGAGTTTCCCCGGAAATACCCTGAGTTGCGATTTCATAATAGAGCTTGCGGCTCTCTGCCTTGGAGTAATAAGCCGCCGGGGTTGCATGATCCAGAGACACACTGGAAATAACTCCAACCTTCATGCCGGCCTCATGGGCATATTCGGTGATGAGTTTGAAGGCCTCGGTCTTGTCTACGCTGTAATTGATTACTCCGGACAGCGTCTTTTCACCGGAAGCCATGGATGTAGCAGTAGATGCGGAATCAGGACAGAAGGAAGAAGCGTCGTACGTAGTTACCATTCCCAGCGATTCAAAACCTGTAAAGGAGAGCTGTGCCGGGGTGGGCATGGCAGCGTCCGGATTCTCTTGAGAGCCGACATAGTACTGGGTTGCAGCAACCTGAGGGTTGCCCATACCGTCACCTATGAACATGAACACGTACTTGGGCGTCGTGACCTCAGTTACAGCATCTTCCTTCTCTGCTGCAGACGCAGATGTTGGCTGGGTTGCTGCGGTGGGCTGGCTGTCGTTTTTCTGCGAATTACCCGCATTTGTTGAACCACAGCCGGTAAGCATGCTTGTAAGAACAGCCAGAACAAGCAAAATTGACATCGTTTTTTTCATTGATTGAATACTCCTTTTTTAATTCTCAGACGTTTGAGTCTGATAAAAGGATATTCCGTCAACGTAAAATCTGAAACGATATTCCTGTAAAGAATAAATTCGGTTCTGTAAAACCTTTGTATTCTGACAACCGGCAATTCTCATCCTTTATTGTCGGGCTCCGTCTGTTTTCTATTTAATAGTTTGCAAAGCATGAAATTACCTTCTGCTTTGCTGCAAAAAAGCGGCAGCACCCGGAGTTTCCTCCGGATACCGCCTGAATTGAATCTGATTATCTGCTGTCTCGGTTTTTATTCCGTTTTACCAATGAAATCCCATGTGCCTCCAGCACATCCCGTAGCCGCTTGTTTTCGGCTTTCAGGTTGTCGTTGTCGACGAGCAGCCTGCTCCGTTCCAACAGTTCTTTGGTGCTCTCTTTGGCAGACAGCTTGCGGGTCAATTCAGAAATTGTATTCTTAAGCTCTGTAATGACGCCCCGCAGCTTTTCTATCAAGGAATCTTTCTTCTCGACCTGCTTTGTAAGCTCATCCACCTTTTTCTGTAGTGAAATATCCTTGCGTTTGTACGTCACATATTTCTTCGCCGCAGTAGAAAGGGTCTCAAATTCATCCTCTGTCATGGATACCTTGCCGGTGATGGCGGACTTCTTTGGCTGGACAGCATCAATTTCAGATAGCTTCACCTGGCTCTGCTCTGCGGAGGAGATTGCCGTTTCAATGGCAGAGAGCTCGGCCTGCTTTTCTTCCGTCTGCCGGTCAAGAGCTGCAGCCGCTTCGGTTTTCTCACTTATCTGAGA
>JABUSQ010000135.1 GCA_021442665.1 Oscillospiraceae bacterium | reverse complement strand
GGTGTTTCCCATCTGAAAGCAGGGGAGGAGCTGTACGGCGGGCTGATTGAAAGACTGGTACAGATGAACCTGTAAAAATGCCTCTCAGGAGGCATTTTTTCATGCCCGAATTGACAGAGCGGGGAATAAATCGTAAAATAAGGCAAACGATATCAAGAGGTGGCTTGTCATGGCTGAGTTTTCACATTTTAACGACAGCGGCAGGGCGTGGATGGTGGACGTTTCGGAAAAGAGCGAGACTGCCCGAACAGCCGTTGCCGCAGGCAGAGTAAAGGTTAACGCCGAGACCTTCGCTCTCATAAAGAGCGGCGGCATGAAGAAGGGCGATGTTCTGGGCACGGCTCAGATAGCGGGCATAATGGGCGCAAAGCGCACTCCCGATATCATCCCCATGTGCCATCCCATAATGCTCTCCGGGGTCAACATAGATTTTGCCCTCAACGAGGAGGAGCTGTGCGTGGAGATCTGCGCCACGGCAAAATGTACCGGCGTCACCGGCGTGGAGATGGAGGCGCTGACGGCGGTTTCCGTGGCGGCACTGACGGTGTACGATATGTGCAAGGCGGTGCAGAAGGATATGGAGATAAGCGATATCCGCCTTCTGAAGAAGAGCGGCGGAAAGAGCGGGGATTTTGTGAATAAGCAGAAATGAAAACGGTTGCGGTTATCGGAGGCGGAGCCTCCGGCATGATGGCGGCACTGACAGCCGCCGAGGATAAAAACAACAGAGTGCTTCTGTTCGAGCGTCAGCAGCGTGTGGGGCGCAAGCTCCTCAGCACGGGCAACGGCCGATGCAATCTAACAAATGTAAATGCGTCCGCGGAAAACTATCACGGCGAGCAGAGAGATTTTGTCCTGCCTGCCCTGAACGCCTTTCCTCCCGATAAGGTGCTGGAACGCTTTCTCAAGCTGGGCCTTGTGACGGTTACGGAGTACGGCGGCAGGGTGTATCCGCTGTCGAATTCCGCCAACAGCGTGGTGGACGTGCTGCGCTTTGCTCTGGAGGGCTCCGGCGTGGAGCTTCGCACAGCTGAGCCCGTGAGGGAGCTTCTGAGACGGGGCGAGGGCTTCCTGATACGCACAGACGGGGGAGATACCCCGGCGGACTACGTCATCGCAGCCTGCGGCGGTGCGGCGGGAGCGAAGCTGGGCGGTGTCACGGACGGCTACGAGCTTCTCAAGACTCTGGGACATAAGCGCACGGCGCTGCATCCCGCCCTTGTCCAGCTTGTCACCGACAACACATATCCCCGGGCGCTGAAGGGAGTTCGTGCGCAGGCAAGGCTTCGCTATATCTGCGGCGGAGAGCTGTCGGCGGAAAGCCGGGGAGAGCTTCAGTTCACGGAGACGGGGCTTTCGGGGCCTGCGGCCTTCGATATCTCCCGGGCGGTGTCATTGGAGCCCGACGGCAGAGTGCATATAGACTTCCTCGGCGAGCTGACCGACGAAGGATTTAAGGAGCTTATCCGCAGACGCTGCTCCGAGCTGCCGGAGCTGGGCGCCGAGGACGTGCTCACGGGGGTCGTGCATAACCGTCTCGGCAAGATGCTGGTGAAGTACTCCGGCATCGGCGGCGGCAGAAGGCTCCGGGAGCTGGGCGAGAGGGATTTTTCAGCGCTGCTGAAGGCCTGCCGTGATTTTGTCATTGCGGCAAAGGGTGTGGAGGGCTTCGACTCCGCCCAGGTCACAGCAGGCGGCATCAGAACTGCGGGCGTGGACCCGGAGACTATGGAAAGCCGCTTCGTGCCGCACCTTTTCATATGCGGCGAGCTTCTGGACGTGGATGCGGACTGCGGAGGCTTTAATCTGCAGTGGGCATGGGCAAGCGGCGCAATCGCAGGGAGGCTCGGTAAATGATAGCGGTGAGAAATCTTCGCCTTGAGTTAGGCGAAAGCGAGGACGTTCTTCGTAAAAAGGCGGCAAAGGAGCTGCGAATTTTCGAGGCTGAGATAAAGAGCCTGAGGCTTACGAAAAAATCTCTGGATGCAAGGAAGAAAAACGATCTGCACTATATCTGCACCGCGGCGGTGACGGTTCGCGGGGACGAGGCGAAGATCATGGCCCGTTCAAAGAGCAGAAACGTCTCCGCCTATGAGGAGTTCGTTTACGATATTCCCCGGGTGAAATGCGGGAAACGCCCCGTTATCGTGGGCTTCGGCCCCGGCGGGATGTTCGCCGCACTGGTGCTGTCCATGGCGGGAGCAAGACCCATAGTCATAGAGCGGGGCAGCGATGCCGTGACCAGAGCCGAAAAGGTGGAACGGTTTCGCTCGGGAGGCAGGCTTGACCCGGAGTGCAACGTGCAGTTCGGCGAGGGCGGAGCCGGGACCTTCTCCGACGGAAAGCTCAACACCGGCATTAAGGACAAGCGCATAAGCTGGATGCTGAAGACCTTCACGGAGCATGGCGCACCGGAGCACATTCTCTGGGACGCAAAGCCGCATATCGGCACGGACGTGCTGATAAATGTGGTGCAGAGCATCCGGCGGAGAATAACGGAGCTGGGGGGCGAGGTTCGCTTCGACAGCCGCATGACCGGGCTGAAGCTGCATGAAAACCGTGTCTGCGGTATCGAGGTGGAGTGCGGCGGAGAGAGCTATGCCCTTGAATGCGACAGCCTCATCCTTGCCATCGGACATTCTGCGAGAGACACCTTTGAGCTGCTGAATTCTCTGGGCGTGCCTATGGAGGCAAAGGATTTTTCCATGGGCGTGCGCATCGAGCATAAGCAGAGCGCGGTCAACGAGGCTCAGTACGGCGCCGACATCCCCGGACTTCCTGCGGCGGACTACGCCCTGAATGTGCATCTGCCCGACGGCAGCAGTGCCTACACCTTCTGTATGTGCCCCGGCGGCGAGGTCATCGCAGCCGCCTCCGAGGAGGGGGGCGTGGTGACGAACGGCATGAGCCTGTCCCGCCGTGACGGTGAGAATGCAAACGCCGCTCTGCTGGTGACCCTCCGCACGGAGTCTTTCCCCTACGACGGGGTTCTCGGCGGAATGTACTGGCAGAGGGAGATAGAGCGCAGAGCCTTTGAAGTGGGGGGAGCTTACAGAGCCCCCGCCCAGACGGTGGGGGATTTCCTCCGGGGCGTGCCGTCGAAGGCTCCCGGCGGTGTGAAGCCCGGCTACCGACCGGGGGTACACTACTGCGACCTGCATGAGGTTTTGCCGGAATGCATAACCTCGGTCATGGAAAAAGCCCTGCCGGAGCTGGGGAAAAAGCTTAGGGGCTTTGATTCTCCCGAGGCTGTGATGACGGCCCCGGAGACAAGATCCTCCTCCCCCGTGCGTATACTGCGAAATGAGCGCCACATGAGCGAGCTTCGGGGACTGTATCCCTGCGGAGAGGGAGCGGGCTACGCCGGAGGCATCACCAGCGCCGCGGTGGACGGCATGAAATGCGCCGAGGCTCTGCTGGAGGAGCTGAAAAACGAATAGAAGTAAGAAAAGCTTCCGAAAAATCGGAAGCTTTCTTTTTGGTTAATTACCGTTAACTTTTTTGATTTAAATCACAGGCCCCATGCACCAGATGTCCATGGTGGCAAAGTAATTGAGGGCCTCGTTCTTGGTCATCTTGCCGTTCAAAACCTGAAGCATGAGCTCAAAGGCCTCCTCGCCCACCTGCTCGATGGAGGCGGTGCCCTCAATGATGCGTCCGGCATTGAGATCCATGTCGTGACTCATGCGGGCATAGGTGTTGGGGTTGCCGCAGATCTTTATGACGGGCATGGAGGGGAAGCCCTGAGGCGCTCCCCGGCCCGTGGAGAACATCATGAGCTGCGCACCGGAGGCTGCCATACCCGTGAGTATCTCGGGCTCACGTCCCGGGGTATTCTTTATCCACAGACCCTTGCGGTCGTCCACAAAGTCCATATATTCCATAACGCCCTGAATGGGACGGTGACCGGACTTCATTATTGCGCCGAGGCTCTTTTCCTCAATGGAGGAGAGGCCGCCGGCAATGTTGCCCGGAGTGGGCTGACCGCCCCGCATATCCTCGCCCACGGCGTTGGCACGCTGCTCCAGCTCGTTGACTATCCTGAATATCTCCTTGCCCACGGGCCCGCTGCAGCCGCCCACGGCACGGTTTGCGAG
>JABUSQ010000090.1 GCA_021442665.1 Oscillospiraceae bacterium | reverse complement strand
GAATTGGACTTGCCGGAGCCTGCGGAGTGCTGAATCAGATACCTGCCGCCGACGCCGTCCTTCCGTGCATCGGAAAGCAGCGATTTCACAACGTGAAGCTGATGATAGCGGGGGAATACCTGCTTATAGCTCTTTACACCGGTATCCTCGTCCACCTCTTCAATGACCTGCGCGTAGTTTTCAATGATGCCCGAAAGCTCGTCCTTTGTAAGGATCTGCTTCCACAGATAATCCGTGCGGATGCCATCCGGGTTAGGCGGATTTCCCGCGCCGTCGTTGTGTCCCTTGTTGAAGGGCAGGAACCAGGACTTGTCGCCCTTCAGCTCCGTGCACATCCACACCTCGCTGTCATCCACGGCAAAATGCACCATGCAGCACTTAAAGCCGAACAGAAGCTCTGCGGGGCTGCGGTCGGTTCTGTACTGCTTGATGGCGTCCTTATAGTTCTGCTTGGTCAGCTGATTTTTCAGCTCCATGGTGATGATGGGCAGACCGTTGAGAAAGATGCAGACGTCCAGTGCCAGAAGCGGATTGAACTTGGAATACCGGAGCTGCCGGGTGACGCTGAAAATGTTCCTCTCATACAGCGCCGCCGCGTCCGGGTTATTCTCCGAGGGGCGCACATAGAAAAGGTCCAGCGTCAGATGCTTGTACTTCATGCCCTTGCGGAGCAGCGCGATCACACCGTCGCTTTTCAGCTTTTTGTCCAGCTGCTTGAAGAAACGGTCCTTTTCAAGGGCACTCTCTGTGATGCGAAGCTCGGCCAGCTTGTCCGGCTGCGTGTCCGAAAGGAAGCGGAACAGGCGTGTCTCGTCCACGGCATAGTCCCTGTTATAGTCGGCATCGACGCCCTGCTCGTATCCGGCGGCCGCTATCAGGCTTTCGACGATCAGGGTCTCAAAGCCGTTTTCTTTTATATTAGTCGGCATTCTCGCTCACCTCCTCGCCTTCAATATCTTCGATTTCATCACTGATTGTACCATTTTCCGGCGTATATTCCGGAATCACGATATTCCGCACATCCATCTGCCCGGTCACCACATCGGAGATCAGCCGGGTTCGGTATTCACGGAGCAGTGAAATCTGCATCTCAACATTAGAAATGAGCAGTTTATATCTATTTTCCAAAGAAATAATACTCTGAAGAATTTCATGTTGCTCATCTAATGAAGGCAAACAAACAGGGATTGCACCTAAATCCTCGGTATACAGTCGCCAGAAGCCTTCCACAATGCCTCTGACTCTCGTACGTAATTCTCCGCGGCAGGCGTTGCTCTTAAGTAAATACTCCGCAAACTTTGGAATAATACGCTTGGTGTTCAACCTGAGCACTGTATAATCCGGACTTACAACACCAGTGCATGGAGCTAAGGCGAAAACTCCAAGGTGGGCTTTTAATCGGTTCAGTACCAAATCATCTTTTTCACACACTTTGGCACCAATGTAGTTCTCAGACACAAGTCTTTTTTCGGTCACCATATCATCGGTAATAAGCCCCCATTTTTGACTCATTGTTAAATGGGGCTCCGACCCATCAAGTGACCGCACATTAACTTCACAGAACAGGTGCTTCATTCTATATGGCATCCATTCTACTGGTACTTTTCCCATCCAAGCCGCTGTTGTAATAATCAATTCTCTATCGGGCCGGATACCGTGTGTCAACACTTGGTCAATTTCCGTTACCCGACGCTCCTCCAGCAGCTTGATCTGCCGCTGATAGCCGTGGATGAGTTTGTTGATCCGGGACACCTTCCAGTCCAGATACCGCACGATCTGATCCTGCTCCTCCCGCGGCGGGACGGGGAACTTGTTTGCCATGAATGACGGAAAAGGAATAACCTTCCGTAAGCCCGAATACAACGGCTTTAGCGCCTTTGCATTATCCAACGTAAGATAATAGTAAAAGAAATAATCGCTGTTTATTCCGTGTGGTGTGAATACATCATATGCCCCTGTTATCATTCCGTGATGTGAGGATAAGCCAACTGTTCTTGGTGTTTCATCAACATCAAACAGGCAGAACACAAAATCGCCTTCATTCACAACAACATATTTATCATAATCTTTCGAGAATTTACCCTTGCCTTCCGATAAATCACGGATGATTACTCCGTTTAACGTAAGCGAAAGAAGCGTATAATTAGCGCTTTTATCCCCAACGTATTCTTTGTGCTCTGTCAGCACATTTTTGTGCCGCAAAACTTTCCAATGGCTTGGGATTCCGTTAGGATACCACGGTAATCCTATATCCTTATATTCCTCGTACCGCATCCTCAGCCCTCCAGAATCTCATCCAGCAGGCCGTCGGTCTCGGCTTCGATGGCACGGATGTCGGCGGTGATCTCCTCCAGAGAGCGCAGCTGCACGGGCTTGTAGAAATATTTGGTGAAGGACAGCTCATAGCCGATCCTGTAATCATCGGGAACGAGGAAGGCGTCGGGCGCATAGGGCTTCACCTCGTTTTCAAAGAAAGCCTGCATCCCGCCTTCATAGGAGAAGGGCACGGTTTCTTTGTCGCTGTCGGGCTTGGCGATCCTGCCCTTTTTGTCCCGGATGATCTCGCCCTTTTCATCATAGCGGGGGGTGTAGACCGGCAGCTCCCAGTAGCCGAATTCGCTGTTCGGAAAGACCTTGCTGTAATCCGGGTCGGCATCCTCAAAGGCCATATACAGCTCCAGAATCCTCCGGCGGATGTCCGCATCCACCTCGCAGTTCTTCTCGCCCAGATTCTTGCGCAGGGGCTTCTTGAAGGAGGTGGCGTCGATGAGCTGAACCTTTCCCCTGCGGCGGTCTTCCTTCCTGTTTGCCAGCACCCACAGATAGGTGCCGATGCCGGTGTTATAGAACATCTTCTCCGGCAGTGCCACAATGGCCTCCAGCAGATCGTTCTCCAGAATATAGCGGCGCAGATTGGAAGGCCCCTGCCCGGCTTTTCCGGTGAACAGAGACGAGCCGTTATGTACCTCGACAATACGGCTGCCGAGGACGGTGTCCTGCTTCATTTTGCTGATGTTGTTGGCAAGAAACAGCATCTGCGGGTCGCCGATATCGGGAATGAGAGAAAGATTCTCCCCGTTGTAGCTCACCACAAAGCGGCTGTCGGCAATATCCTCCTTCTTGATATCGCCCCATGCCTTCAGATCCGTCTTCCACGGCGTACCGAAGGGCGGATTGGACAGCATGAAGTCAAAGGTCTGACCGCTGAAGCCGTCATTGGAAATGGTAGAGCCGAAGAAGATATTGTTGGACTGCTCGCCTTCGCCCTTGACGAGCATATCGCTCTTGGCAATGGCGTAGGTCTCGTCCGCCAGCTCCTGCCCGTAGAGGTGAATGGACACCCTCTTGCCGTATTCGTCTGCCAGCTCCCGAATGCGCTGGTCGGCAACCGTGAGCATACCGCCGGTGCCGCAGGCCCCGTCGTAGATGCGGTAGGTGGTGTTCTGAATCTTGTCCTTGACCGGCACAAAGGCAAGGTCGGCAATCAGCTCCACGATATCCCGGGGCGTGAAGTGGCGTCCGGCGTCGGTGATGTTCGTTTCCTCGTTGAATTTGCGGATGACCTCTTCAAAGACGGTGCCCATGGTGTGGTTGTCCAGTGCGGGCAGCACCGTACCGGAGGATGTCGTGACAGGCCGGGAGGAGAGGTTGATGGACTGATCTGTAAACTTGCTGATGAGCAGGCCGAGAATGTCATGGTCGGAGAGCTTGTCAATCTGATTGCGGAACTCGAATTTCTTGATGATGTCCTGCACATTCTTGGAAAAGCCGTCCAGATAGAGAATGAAGTCGGCGCGAAGCTGCTGCTGATTGGTGCGGGATCTCAGGTCGGAAAGCGTATAGGGAGAGCTGTTGCAGAAGGACTCTCCCGCAACATTGCAGAGCGCCTCGTCCTGCTCGGTGATCCCGGCGGTGTCGAGTTGCTTTTTCATCTCCAGAACGGCCTTCTTGGTGGGCTCCAGCACGGCGTCAAAGCGGCGGATCACCATCATGGGCAGAATGATCTTGCGGTAATCGCCCACATCATACACATCCACCAGACAGTCATTGGCAATGCCGAAGGGAAGGACACAAGCTGCTCGAAATTTGCTTTATCCATTACTGAACGCCCCCTTCTTCCGTAAG
>JABUSQ010000093.1 GCA_021442665.1 Oscillospiraceae bacterium | reverse complement strand
GAAGCACCGTAGACCATGTTGATAGCGGCGACTTCGGACTCTGCCTGAAGGAAGCATCCGTTGACGTCGGGATCAAACATACGGGAAGACATGTACTCGGGAATCTCAGTCTGCGGGGTGATAGGATAGCCGAAGAAATAACGTGCGCCGGCTCTGATGGCGGCCTCAGCAATAGCTTCGCTACCCTTCATAAGAGTTTTGGCCATTTTCTTTACCTCCTTATTCTTTCTCGACACGGATCACCACGTCGGGGCAGGTGCGTGCGCACATTGCACAGCCGATGCAGTCCTCAGGTTTCACAACCTGTGCGGGGTGATAGCCTTTTGCGTTGATTTTTGCCTTGGAAAGCTCAATGCAGCCCTTCTGGCAGGCTCTTGCGCAGAGTCCGCAGCCCTTGCAAAGGTCTTCATTGATTGTAACTTTTCCTTTTGCCATTTTGCTACCTCTTTTCTTTATTTTTGCTATTTAAAATAACAAACAGATTTATATATGAACCGCTGCTGCGGGACATATCACAGCTTGAAGTTTCTGCGGGGATCAACGGTGTTGAGTCCGTATTTTATGTAGGAATCCCAGTCACGGTGCATATAGACATCGATGGCGATGGGGGTTCCGATGTATTTGGGGTCGTGACCCTCGGCAAGGAATTTATCCAGAAACACCTTCTTGCCGGTGGTATATGCCACGGGGATGCCGGTTATGTCGGAGACCTTTTTGAGCATCTCGTAGCCGTCACGAAGCTCCTCCTCGGTTGTTTCGATGGAGAGGTTCGTATTGTTAACCATTCCCGTGATCTTCAGGCGGGAATGACTCTGCATACCCTCCTGCAGGCGGATAAGCTTTTCCACGGTGCCGGAGAGAGGTCTGCGGACATTGACCACGTTCAGTACCTCAAGCTCACCGGGCTCCAGCTCCATGAAGTCCTGATGGTATCTGCCCAGTGCCGTTGAACCCACGTCGTCACCGCCCACGTCGAAGATGACGGTATCCCAGTCCAGAACGAAGGCGGACTGCACCTCAGCAGGCACGGAGAGCGTCTCAATGCCGGAGCAGGCATAATTGGGTGAAACAAGGCGTATCTCCTTCTGCTCCACCATCTTGCCACGCTCGGTGAGGCGGAAATAGGTGTTGACCATATCCAGGTCTATAAGCTCCGTCCTCTCCCCTCTTGCGGCGGCCTGCATAGCGAAGTTCAGGGCGAGCTCACTTTTTCCGCTGCCGTAGTTTCCAATAAGAACTTTAAATTTTGCCATATTTCAAGCTTCCTCCCGGCCGATACATCCAATCTTAGCCACCTTCATTGTAGCACCCTCGGCATTTTTCGTCAATAGTGCTAAACCGTCAAATTATTAACTTGCAATTTAAAAATACACAAAATTTCCACTCTTTTTTTGTGTATTTGTCTATATGGCGTAAATATGCGAAATTATGTATTTATACAGATGCACTTTCACGGTTTTTTGTTTGTTGATGTATCGTATTGTGATTTTTTAGTTTTTGTGCATTATGAAAAAATTATTTCTATAATTTGCAAATCAGCTCTTAAAATCACCGTTCTTACAACTAATTAATAAAAAGACTTGAAATGCCGTGAAGATAGTGCTATAATAGCAAAGTCAGCAACGGAGAATTAGCTCAGCTGGTTAGAGCGCTCGCCTCACACGCGAGAGGTCAACGGTTCGAGTCCGCTATTCTCCACCAGAAAATCCGACCGTGCAAGCGGCCGGATTTTTCTTTTATGCGCGGCTCTGCGGTTACAATATAATATAACAAACACAAAAAAGGCTGCGGCGAATGCAATTTCGCTGCAGCCCTTGTTTTTTGCGCTCAGATTTCCTTTTTATTCTCGGGTCCGGGTCCGGTCACAATGACCTTGGTGGGGGTCACTATGACAGCTCCCTTTGCGGTGAGAGCGCCGCCGAACATAGCCTCGGCAGCCTTCTTGAAGGCGTCAACTATCTCGCCCTCGGTGACATACTCCGCAGTGCCCTTGACCTGATAGCCCTCGGCGGTGGTTCCGTCAAAGGCGGAGATGGCGACAAGACCGTTGGCGGCGATGTTATTCAGAGTGGTCTCCATGAATACGTCGCCCATGGCAAGTCTGCCGTCGGGAAGCACTTCTCTGAAGTGGATGGGAACAACATTGGGCTCCTTGTCGAAGGTAGCCACGCTCCATGTGTTGTTTTTAAGGACATTTACGACTTTATCGTTCATAATAACCTCCTGTTTTAATGCAGGGCCGACACAGCCTTCACTGTGCCGACCCTGTTTGTATAGGATGAGCAATGGAATCGGAATTAAAGTGCGAGCATCTCCCTGAGCATCTTTGCGGCGGCGTCCTTGTCCACGGGCATGGGAGTGAGCTGAGCAAAGGGCTCGTTCACTACCAGCGTTGCCAGAGTATCAAGATCCTCCACAACAATGTTTGCCTCCTTCACGGAGGGCATACCCAGGCCGTCACGGAAGCTGATGTATGCATCGGCTGCCTTTACGCCGATCTCCTCGGGGGTCTCGGAGCCGGTGAAGCTTGCGCCGAGTATCTCGCCGATGCGGCGAACCTTCTGGGGAACTGCGGGAGCTATGTGCTTGAGCACAGGGGGCAGACCGTAGGAGCAGGCGCTGCCGTGTACGAGGTGATAGTTTGCGCCAACCACATGAGCGAGGCTGTGACCTACGTTGGCGTAGACATTGGTGAGGCTCCAGCCTCCCATGCAGGCCGCTGCCTGCATCTTTGCACGGGCTGCGATATCGCTGCCGTCCTTGACGACAACGGGCAGATTCTCCGCGACTATCTCCATTATCTTCTCGCAGATCTGATCCATCATGATGTTGCTCATGAGGTTGCAGTAGCCTTCAACAGCATGGGAGAAGGCGTCAAGACCCGTCTGCATGGTCATTGCCGCAGGCATGGAGACCGTAAGCTCGGGATCCAGCACGACTGCCTCGGGCATGGAATTGTTCACGGGGAGAGGCAGCTTCATGTTGTGAACGGTGTCGGTGATGACGGAGCCGGTGGAGAGCTCTGCGCCGGTGCCTGCGGTGGTGGGAGCCACGAACAGTCCGGGAGATGCAACGTGGGGCTTTGCGAAGTATTCCATAACGGAGCCCTCGTTGAAGCGGAGCATATTGATGGCCTTTGCCATGTCGATGGCACTGCCGCCGCCGATGGCGATGACGCAGTCACAGCCGTTTTCCTTTGCGAATGCCGCGCCCTCGTCAATAAGCTCTGCGGGGGGATCGGACTTTACCTTTTCGAAGCTGACGCACTCAACGCCGTACTCTGCCAGAGAGGCGGCAACCTTGTCGGCAACACCGGAGCGGCGAAGGCTTCCGCCGTGGATGAACATTGCCTTCTTGTAGCCGGCGGTTCCCACCATTTCACCGAAGCAGCCCACTGCGCCGGGGAACGCAAGAACCTTTATATTCTGTACAAATGTGTAATTAAGCATGACTTATCTCCTTAAAATATGCGCCCGGGATCGGGCTTGCCAACCGGGCGCATATGCGTATGACGTATGAGTATCAGAGTGCCAGAGCGGCTGCAAGGCCGGTCTCGGTGGCGTGGTTTGCATTGCCGGTGGCTTCTGCGTCGCCGATAACATAGACCTCGCTGCAGACTGCCTTTGCGGCCTCCTCCAGAGGATTGTAGGACTTCACGCCCAGGGACAGGATGACGCTGTCGTAGCCGCGCATCTCCTTGACCTGACCGAACATCTCAACGGAAACACCGTCGTCAAAGAACTCCTTGATCTTTGCGTTGGTGTAGATGCCGAGAGCGGGGCCGTAGAAGTCAAGAGCATGGCTCCACTTGTTCAGGCGCTGCATCAGGAAGCGTCTGGGAGTGGGCTCTGCGTCAACGGCTACCATGGGTGCCATTTCAACAACGTCAACAACACGGTTGTGCTCGCAGAGGAAGTCTGCGGTCTCGCAGCCGGTCATGCCGCCGCCGGCGATGAGAACTCTTCTGCCGGGGAGGACCTTGCCGCCGAGGACGTCGGCGATGGTGAGGAACTTCTCGTTGTCGATGCCGGGGATGGGAGGCATTGCCACGGAGGAGCCGGTGGCAAGGATGATGGCATCGGGAGCCATTTCCTTGAGGAAGGCCTCGTCGACCTCGCAGTTGAGGCGCATATCAACACCGCGCTTCTCGCACATGTGGATGTAGTACTTGAGACCTGCGGCTATCTCGTGCTTGCAGGGAGGAATGGATGCCAGACGGAACTTGCCGCCGAAGTGGTCGGAAGCCTCGCAGAGCACGAC
>JABUSQ010000176.1 GCA_021442665.1 Oscillospiraceae bacterium | reverse complement strand
GAGCTTGAGGACACCGAGAAAAAGCGAAAAAAAGCAGCAAAAAAGCGTGAAAAAGCCGAGAAAAAGGTGAAATGATGAAAAAGCTTCTGTGTACGGCGCTTGCGATGCTGATGATAATATCTCTCTGTGCCTGCGGGGGGAACGAGGCGCCTCCGGAAACTCAACCGCCCTCAGAGCGGGTCTTCTCAGAGCTTGACCTCTGGGCGCTGAACACCGAAAAACGCTACAACATGGATTATGCGGATTTTGCGGAATACTGGAACGTGATATGCGACGGATACTTTGCGCCGGAGCTCGCGGAGCTTGTGGGCATACTCTCCCGCTGTGAAAACGTGGACTTTTCCCTTGAAGAAACGGGCAAACAAATTGCGGACAAGCGGGCAGAATATGACGTAAAGTACGGAGAGGACTGGCGCTTTGAATATCTGCGTTGTGAGACCGAGCCTCTTGAGGAGAGAGCAAAGGAGGATTTTGCCGCAGAGCTGCAGGATTTGTATGAGCGTATAAGCGTCCTCTTAAACGAGGCGGCAGGCTGGAGCGAGGTATCATGGGCGTATTTTGCGGAGGGGCTGGGCTGTGATACGGCCACCGCGGAGAGAGTTGTGGAGCTCTACGCCGCCATGGCGGAAAAGTGCAATGGGGCTCAGGTGACGGAGGCATACACCGCTGTGATAATTCTGGATTACAAAGGTACCGAGGTCAGCTATGAGACGTGGCTGTACAGGGCAAACGGAGCTTATGTTTCTCAGCAGCTCATAGATAATGCACTGTCGCTTGTCCACATGATATACTGAATAAATAACCCCGGAAATCGGGGCGCATAAAAAGCATTGAGGGCAGCCTGTCGGCTGCCCTCAATGCTTTTTATGAATATACCACATCTGTTGACATAGAGCTCATTGTGTTCAGGCACGGTTCAGCCTGCCATTATCTCCACCTTCATTACACCCTGCGCACAGGAGAGATTGGTTACCAGCTCCTCCGAGGTGCGGGTCATGGCGTCGGTCACCACGGAAATCGTGACGAGGGCGGTGCCGTTGGAGGGTATGCTCTGGTTTATGGTGAGTATATTTGCTCCGCTCTCGGTGAATATAGACAGGACGGCGGCGAGAGTACCGGGCTTGTCGTGGAGGAGCATGTGAAAGGTCATGACGGTGTCACGCCGCATATCACGGAAGGGAGAGATGGCGTCCTTATACTTGTAAAAGGCACTGCGGCTGAGATCCACCCGCTCCACTGCCTCTGCCACGGTGCGAGCCTCGCCCGTCTCCAGAAGAGACTTCGCCTCGATAACCTTGACAAATACCTCGGGCAGAGCGTCCGCTGCCACAAGGTAGTATTTTGACTTTGAAACCGACACGGTGAATCCCTCCCACAAAAGCAAATGTATTTACCGTGCGGATATATTATCACAATTTGTCCATAGAATCAAGACCCCGGTGGCATGAGGAGAAAAATTGTGCGGCGTAGAGACGTCTGCGGCAGCTTACGCTTTTTCGTGCTTTTTCGGCTTACAGGTCTCGGCGAAAAAGGCACCCCCGAGAACGAGGACAGCACCGATGATTTTCAGCACGCCCATGGGCTCCCGGAGAATAACCGCGCCCAGAATCACGGCGGACAGGGGCTCCAGATAGCCCACCACCGCCACGGTCTGCACAGGCAGCCATGCCACGGAGGAGAAGTAGCAGTAGCAGGCGAAGCCTGTGTTTACAATACCCAGTACAAGGATGGGGAGCACGTCCGAGGGCTGCACGGAAAAACTGAAGCCCTGACGGTACACTACGAACGCCGCCACTGCCACGAAGGCGGAGATTATCTGCAAAGTGGTGTTTTCAAGACCTCTTATTTCGGTGGCCTTCTTGTTTGAAATGAGCATCACGGCGTAGAACACGGAGCTCATAATTCCGAAGAATACGCCTCTCGGATTAAGAGTTCCGTCCAGAGCGCCGTTCAGAAGAAACACGCCCGCTAACACGGTAAAAAAGCCCGTGAGCTTGGGGGCGGTAAGCTTTTCCCCAAAAAACAGAGGCGACAGCATCATGACGATCACAGGACCGCAGTTTCCCAGCAGGGCGCCCACACCTACGCCGATCTCGTCAAAAGCCTCGTAGAGGCACATCCAGCCGGCACCCATGGCAAAGCCCGACAGCACGACATACAGCGCCTGCCCCGGATGCTCCCTTACGGGCAGCCTCTTTCCCGTGATAAGGCAGATGGCAAGCAGAGAAAGTCCGCCCACCACGGTGCGGGTGAGCACTATCTCATAGCTGCTCAGGTCTATATAGCTTGCCACGATGCCGTTACTTCCGAAGATAAGCCCCGACAGTATGATTTTTATGTATGCTTTTTTCGCGTTGCTTTCCATATCACAGATACTTGTCCAGTTCGTTCTCAACGTAATCAAATTTTTTGACTCTGGGATTTTTTATCAGCCTGCCGCGCATAATCACTGCGGCGGGCTTGCGAAGCGCCTGAAGGTCGTCCAGTGGGTTTTTCTCCGTCACGAGAAAATCCGCACTCTTTCCGGGCTCCACCGTTCCGGTCTCATTGCCCAGCCCCACAATATTAGCATTGACCTCCGTGGCGGTGTGCAGAGCGAAGGCGTTGCTGACGCCGAGATATTTTTTGAAATAGCAGAGCTCTCTCCATGTGTCATAGTGGGTGATGAAGGGGCAGGCAGTGTCCGTACCGATACCCACGGCATAGCCGTGCTCAAGACCCTTTCGTGCGCAGTCCAGCACACCCTCAAACACTACATTGCCGTTAAAACGGGTCATCTCGGTGGAGTGGCTTACCTCGGGATCAAACATTGAAAGAGGCACGGTGGGAGACACGGTGCATACAGCGGCGGCTTTGCGCTCCTTGAACAAACGCACCATGTCCTCGTCGGTGAAGGCTCCGTGCTCAATGGTGTCAACACCGTTTTCAAGAGCCGCTTTAAGACCCTCGGGGCTTTCCACGTGGGCGGCGACCTGAAAGCCCAGTCGGTGTGCCTCATCGCAGCAGGCACGGATAAGCTCGGGCTGCATTTTAAGTTCACCGGGTTCGCCCATTGCCTTGGCGTCCAGAACACCGCCGGTGACCATGAGCTTGATGAGGTCGGGCTTATCCTCGGCTATTCTGTCAACGAATTTCACGCAGTCCTCGGCGGTGACCGCCTCATAAGCCAGCACGCCTGCCATATGACCGCCGGGCACCGACACTGCCATGTTGGAAGCGAGTATTCTGGGGCCCGTGAGTCTGCCGGAGTTTATGCTGTTGCGGATGTCCGTATCCACATGACCGAGACCTCCCACGGTGCGGATGGTGGTGACGCCGCTCATGAGCTGGGTTCGGGCGTATTTATAGCACAGCAGGAATATCACCCCGCGGGTAATAGGATTGCTCATAAGGAGACGCACACTCTTTGCGTTCTGACGCTTGGTATGCTTTGGCATGCCGGAACCCGGCAGATGCACATGGAGGTTCACAAGACCGGGCATGAGATATTTTCCTCCCATATCCACGGTTTTGACATTACCAAAGCTGCCTGCGTCCTCTGAAATGGCGGCGATCCTTCCGTTTTCGATGAGCAGAGCCTTTTCCTCCGGTACCATATCTTTGTGTCCGCTGAGTATTTTTGCATTTACGATGGCATATTTCACTTTTATCTCTCCCTTTCCCTTTTTCCACATTATAGCGCATGGAATCGACAATGTACACCATGATTTTTATATTAACAATGCCGCATATTTGTGCTTGTAAAAATTACCGATTTGTAATAGAATATAAGTCACCCTGAAATATAAGGAGAAACATCATGACAGTTCTTGTTACAGGCGGTATGGGTTATATCGGCAGCCACACCTGCGTTGAGCTTTTAAAGCAGGGAATGGATGTTGTCATTATCGACAATCTGGTCAATTCCAGCGCCGAAGCCGGAAACCGCATTCAGCAGATAACAGGCCGCTCCGTAACCTTCTATGAGGCTGACGTGCGCTGCCGTGAGAAGCTGGACGAAATATTCGAAAAGCACAGCATCGACTGCGTCATACACTTTGCAGGTCTGAAGGCCGTGGGAGAATCCGTGGAGATGCCGCTGGAATACTACGATAACAATCTGGGCTCCACCATCACTCTCTGCGAGGCAATGCGTGACCACGGTGTAAAAAACATCATCTTCTCATCCTCCGCCACGGTTTATGACAGCGACAACGAGATGCCCCTCTATGAGACATCAAAAACAGGTCACTGCACCAACCCCTACGGCTGGACCAAGTACATGATCGA
>JABUSQ010000107.1 GCA_021442665.1 Oscillospiraceae bacterium | reverse complement strand
CCGTCGGCAATGACGTCGCCGGCATTAACACGGTCGCCGAGGGAGACTATGGGTCTTTGATTTACACAGGTACCCTGGTTGGAGCGGGAGAACTTGATGAGCTTGTAGCTCTTTATCTCGCCGCAGTCATATTTGATGGTGATGGTATCGGCGTCCGCACGGATGACCTCGCCGTCGCCCTCTGCCACTACCACGACTCCGGAGTCAACGGCGCACTTGTGCTCGATGCCGGTGGCGACGATGGGAGCCTGAGTTACCATAAGGGGAACCGCCTGACGCTGCATGTTTGCACCCATCAGAGCACGGTTTGCGTCGTCGTTTTCAAGGAAGGGTATCATTGCGGTGGCGATGGATACCATCATTCTGGGGCTGATGTCTATATAATCGACACGTTCGCGGTCGACCTCCACAATCTCGTCACGGTGGCGGCAGGTGATACGCCTGTTCACAAGGCAGCCGTTTTCGTCACGGGGCTCGGTGGCGGGGGCCACGATGAAGGCGTCCTCCATGTCCGCTGTGAGATAATCCACCTGCTCGGTGACACGGCAGGTGTCCTTCTCCACCTTCTGGAAGGGAGCCACAAGGAAGCCGTGCTCATTGGTGCGGGCATAGGATGCCAGATAGGAAATAAGTCCGATGTTGGGACCTTCGGGAGTCTCAATGGGGCACAGACGGCCGTAGTGGCTGTAGTGAACGTCACGGACATCGAAGGATGCGCGGTCACGGCTCAGACCGCCGGGGCCCAGAGCGGACATACGGCGCTTATGAGTCAGCTCGGACAGAGGATTGGTCTGGTCCATGAACTGGGAAAGCGGAGAGGAGCCGAAGAACTCCTTGATAGAGGCGGTTACGGGGCGGATGTTTATAAGGCTCTGAGGAGTAACGATGTCCAGATCCTGCAGGGTCATGCGCTCACGGATAACACGCTCCATGCGGGAGAAGCCGATGCGGAACTGATTCTGCAGCAGCTCGCCCACGCAGCGTACACGGCGGTTGCCCAGATGGTCGATGTCGTCTCTGACGCCGATGCCGTTGGCAAGGCCGTTGAGGTAGTTGACGGAGGCAAACATATCGTCGATGACGATGTGCTTGGGAATAAGGATGTCGATGTTCTCTCTGATGGCGTCCTTGAGTGCCTCGCCCTCGTACTGCTCCATGAGCTGTCTCAGGACGATGCCTCTCACCTTCTCGGTAATTCCCAGCTCAGCGGGGTCGAAATCCACATAGGAGCCGAGATTGACCATGCCGTTGGAGAACACACGCACGCGCTTGCCCTCAATGTCCAGCGTCACGCTGACAACGCCTGCCTCCTCCATCAGCTCTGCCTTCTCACGGGAGACGGTCTCGCCTGCATCGGCGATTATCTCACCGGTGCGGGGGTCTGCCACGGGGTCTGCCAGACGGAAGCCCATAACACGGCGGCGAAGCGCCAGCTTCTTATTGAACATATAACGTCCCACGTTGGAGATATCATAGCGGCGGCGGTCAAAGAACAGACCGTCCAGCAGGGTCTCGGCACTCTCCACGGTGGGGGGATCGCCGGGGCGCAGCTTGCGGTAGATCTCAACAAGGCATTCGTCACGGTTCAGAGTGTCCTTGTCGAGAGTTGCGTTTATGCGCTCGTCATCGCCGAATATCTCCTTCATGCGCTCATTGGTCACTGCGCCCACAAAGGGATCGTCCACGCAGGACAGCCAGGTCTCGGGCTTAGCCTCGTTGTATGCGCCCATGGCCTTGAGGAACCATGTGATAGGGAGCTTGCGGTTCTTGTCAATACGGACATAGAATACGTCGTTTGCGTCCGTCTCGTACTCGAGCCATGCGCCGTGATAAGGAATTACCGTGGCAGCATACAGGCTGGTCATGCTGCGGTCGGTGGTCTTATCGTAGTAGACGCCGGGGGAACGGACGATCTGGGAGACGATAACACGCTCGGCGCCGTTGATGATAAAGGTGCCGCCCTCGGTCATGAGGGGGAAATCGCCCATGAAAATCTCCTGCTCCTTGATCTCCTCGGTCTCCAGATTGCGCAGACGCACGCTTACCTTCAAAGGTGCTGCGTAGGTTGCGTCTCTGGCCTTGCACTCCTCCTCGGTGTACTTGGGCTTCTCGTCCATGGAATAGTCCACAAAGCTCAGCTCAAGATTTCCGGAATAGTCGGTCACAGCCGCCGTATCACGGAACACCTCACGGAGTCCGGTCTCCAGAAACCACTTGTAGGATTTCTTCTGGATCTCCAGCAGATTGGGCATGTCCTGAATTTCTTCCATTCTGGCGAAGCTCTTTCTCAGAGTTTTGCCGTACAGAACATCTTTTGGCATTCGCACACACTCCTTAATCGTAATCAGGAACACCCGCCGCAGTTGTCACAATTGTTGCTTTGGGTGTTGTATTTACGTTTCATAAATGCTATATTGTGAGTGTAGATGATGGGGCAGTGTCCCCCGCATCTGCACAGAACATAGCAAGTCATTATACCAATTCTGTTTTGATTTGTCAAGCAAAGGTTGAATTTTATTATCAATTTCGGCGGATAGTACAGGCTTCCGCCGCTTTTTTGTAGCTTTTGACGAGGTTGTTGCATGGAGCCCTTTGTTGTCGCCGCACTTGTTGTTGAGCTTGCTGCGGCTTTTTTCCTGCTGTGGCGGGAGAAATTGCTGAATTCACCGAAAAATTTAATTATTTCCCTTCTGCTTCTCCTGCTTGCAATGCTCCTCAGAGCTTCGATGTTTGACTTTGAAAGCGGAGACTATACCTCGTTTTTAGCGCCGTGGACGGAGTTTTTCCGTGAGCACGGCTTTGCGGGGCTGGGCATGGAGCTTGGGAATTACAACCCGCCCTATATGTACCTGCTCTGGCTGTTTTCCCTGATCGGCGTCAGCGAGCTTTATCTTATCAAGCTCTGCTCCGTGCTGTTCGACATTCTCCTTGCATGGGCGTGCATGAAGCTGCTGAGTCTCTGCACCGAAAGCCGGTGGAAGCTTCTGCTGTGCTTTTTTGCGGTTCTCCTCTTCCCCACCTTCATTATAAACAGCGGAAAATGGGCTCAGTGCGACAGCATATACAGCTTCTTCGGTATCTTTGCCGTATACCTCGCCCTCACGGACAGACCCTGGCTTTCCATGGCGAGCATGGCGGCCTCCCTCGCCTTCAAGCTTCAGGCTGTGTTCATCATGCCCGTGTTCGCCGTGCTGCTGTTTGCGAAAAAGCTGAAGCTCCGGCATTTCCTCGCCTTTCCCGCGGCATACATTATATATATGCTCCCGGCGGTCATTGCCGGCAGACCCTTCGCCGAGGTCATGACCCTGTATTTCTCTCAGGCGGGCACCGTGGGAGACGCTCTGTGCTATAACTCCCCCTCCTTTGCCTCCGCCCTGTCCTATGTCTCCGACCCTGCGGCATTCTCAAGGCTTCTCATCGCCGCCGCCTTCGTGTTCATGCTGCTGGTGCTGGCCTGCGCCTTTGTCCGAAGAGAGGGCGCGGATGCCGCCCTGATAATCGGCTTCACGGCTCTGCTGGTACTGGGCATCCCCTATTTTCTCCCCCACATGCACGACAGATATTTCTATGCGGCGGGCGCAGTGCTCATCGTTCTCGCCTGCTCCGATCTGAGATTTTTCCCTGCGCCGCTGCTGGCGGAGCTTGCGTCCCTGCACTGCTACCTTGCCTATTTCAGCCGCCGCTACATCGTCCATCCCCGCTGGGGAGGGCTTGCCATGCTGGCGGCGCTGCTCATCGTATTCATCTACACGGCAACAAGAAAAGACAGCCCGGAGAATTGACACGGGCTGTCTTTGTTTTATTCGGTTTTGCCTATAAGGCAGAGCACAGATCTGCAGTTTGAAGGGTAGCTGTCGCTCACAAGATGGATAACAAGCTCCTCTGCGGAGCCGATGCTTGCCACGGCGCACAGGACATAGGCGTAGACGGTGGCGGCGGGAGTCAGCATGAAATACGCAAGGGCGAATACTCCGAAGCCCGTGGCCTTGTTAAGCAGCGTATGGACAGCCGCAAAGCGGTGAAATTTCAGTGCCGCCGCAGCGTAGCATATCAGCCGGAGCAGGACAATGCCCGCCACCCAGAGCCATATCCATTTGGGCACAAGCTTCCACAGCACGGGGATTAGCTTTATGACAAGCACGGCGTAGAAGAGCAGGTCGGACACGCTGTCAAGCTTTGCGCCGAACTCACTCTCTGTGTTCATGCGTCTGGCAATGGGCCCGTCAAGGGCGTCTGTGATTCCGCACAGGGTATAGATTATGAAGAAGGTCAGGGTCAGGGGCT
>JABUSQ010000146.1 GCA_021442665.1 Oscillospiraceae bacterium | reverse complement strand
AAAGAAGCCAAAATGACTTCTTTGACGAACTGAAAAAAGCTCCCCGGCAGGGGAGCTTTTTAATTGACCTTATTCAGCTTTTCGGCGATTTTTGCACCGTACAGGATGGGGGTCTCAATAAACTGCTTAGTCCTTTCAAAGACCTCCTCGGCAAGCTTCACGGCGTCCTTTTCCAGCAGAAGCACTATGGTGGAGCCGCCGTACTGGAACAGCCCCTTCTCCTGTCCTCTGCGTATGGGCCCTGCGTCATGATGGTTAACTATGCGTCCCACCATGCAGGCACCCACCTCTATCTGAACGATGTCGCCGAAGTTTTCCGTGTGCAGGGTGCAGAATTCACGGCTGTTCTGGCGGTAGACGGGGTTGTTCAGAGACACCAGTGGCATGACGGGGTTGTACCGGCCCTTGATGAAGCGGTTTTCGGTCTTGGTGCCGTTGTCGAGATAGCAGTAGCGGTGGTAGTTGTGTACGCCCAGCCTCAGCACCAGACACAGACCGTTTTCATAGCGGCGGGCAAGCTCCGGGTCACGGATAAGCTCCCGCACCGTGTACAGGGTGTTCTTCACGGAGAATTTGCACTCGGGACTTAGTCTGTACGCCGACAGCATTCCGTCGCAGGGAGAAATAAGGCTGTTTTCGTCGGTGTCCACGGGACGGAGCTCGGGCTTTATCCTGCGGGTGAAGAAGTCGTTGAAGCAGTGATATCTCTCCGCAATATAGTCATCGAGGTCAATGTTGTTGCTGGCAATGAACCTTTTTATCAAGACCTTGGAGGCCCCGGTATCCATGAACTTGCCCATGAGCAGTGAGGCATAGGGGTTCGTGACCATCCATTTGAAAGGCTTGCCGGCTTTTTTGTTGAATACAAAATTCCCTATACGGGGTGGTTTGTTGTTCTGTCTCATATTTCTTGTAATTATCTCAATAAATACAATTATTCCGCTGAATATCAGGGGCAGAAAGAAGGAGAAGCCCCGGCTGAGGATGTCAAGGGAAACGGGATCGTCGATGAGCGTTTCAAAGCCGTTGAGGAAGAGAAAGTCGGAGATGCCCACGGCACCGGGGATGGGCATGGCGTTGGAGCCAACAAGGGCAAGAGACTGAGCCGACATTGCCTGAATAATATTTGAGGGGCTTCCGCCCATGCCCAGAAAGATAAAGACAGGTATGAGAATAACGCACATTCTCTGGGCGAGATTGCAGGCGAACACTCTTCTGGGCAGTTTTTTCTCGCTGCGGAGCTGCTCGCCGCAGTGCTTATACTGCGCAACGGAGGAATAGAGCTTTTCCTGCTTTTCGCTGCGGTTTCTTAGGATATGCAGCCTGCACAGCAGATTCAGCAGCCATGTACATACCCGAAGCACGGCCTTGTCCTTAAACATGCTCATGTAGAACAGCCAGATAAGAAAGCTCTGAAATATCGCACCCACGACGATACAGATCCTGCAGAAGGTATCAAGGCCGAGAAACAGGGAGGGGTTGAGGATAAAGAACACTATGCCTATGAAGAGCAGGGAGGTGGTGTACATTATCAGATTGAGCAGCAAAGCCATGGCAGAGATTGCCGCAGGCACGTCCCTGCCGGACATGATGAGCAGGGCTGCGGGCTGACCGCCTGCTGCTGTGGGAGTGATGGCGGAGAAATAGAAGTCCGTGGAGGAGTAGAGGACAGCGTCGGTGGTCTTTATCGGATGACCGAAGAAGCGGCAGGTGCATTTGAGCCCCAGACCCTCAAAATACAGAAAGCCGAAGGAGGCGAGCAGGGCCAGCACGAGCCATATCTGATTCATACCCTTCACCATATCCGAAAACTCGGAGAACGTGAAATCCGAACTGCTGCCGATGACCACTCTGAAGGTCAGCAGACTCAGCGCCACAAGGAGAATAAGCCATATAAGATTTTTTACAGATTTACGCATAAGAGACCCTTCGGAACGGAAACCGGATAATTTCGCATTGAAACCCAGTATAATTACTGTACGCAGTATACAGTTTTGACTGCTTTTTGTCAAGCCGGATAAAACCTGTGATTTGCAGAGACAGTCCCGACGAAAGCCCTTCCGTTTTTTGACGGGGGCTGACCGCGCTTAACCGAAGGCACGACCGGCTATAAAAAGCCTTGACACTCAAGGCTTTACGGAATATAATTTTTTGGTGTCATTTATTTAAATAAAGGAGGATCTGCAATGAAAAATATGACAGAATTGTTCGGAACCATGGTGTTCAACGATTCCGCAATGCAGGCGAGACTGCCGAAGGAGATATATAAGCAGGTCCAGCTTTCCATAAAAGAGGGCAAGCGTCTCAACAGTGAGACAGCAAACGTGGTGGCAAACGCCATGAAGGACTGGGCGATAGAAAAGGGCGTTACCCATTTTACCCACTGGTTCCAGCCCATGACGGGGATCACCGCAGAAAAGCATGACAGCTTTATCACGCCTATCGAGGGCGGCAGAGTGATTATGGAGTTTTCAGGCAAGGAGCTGATTCAGGGCGAGCCCGATGCCTCCAGCTTCCCCAACGGCGGACTGCGCGCCACCTTCGAGGCCCGGGGCTATACCGCATGGGACCCCACCTCCTATGCCTTTATCAAGGACGGCGTGCTCTGCATACCCACCGCCTTCTGCTCCTACAGCGGCGAGGCTCTGGACAAGAAAACGCCTCTGCTCCGCTCCATGGAGGCGATAAACCGCCAGTGTCTGAGAGTGCTGAAGCTTTTCGGCAATGAGAATGTGGTCTCCGTGCGTCCCACCGTGGGACCCGAGCAGGAGTATTTCCTCATAGACAAGGAGATGTACGCAAAGCGCAAGGATATAATGTACACGGGACGCACGCTCTTCGGAGCAAGACCGCCCAAGGGCCAGGAGCTGGAGGATCATTACTTCGGAACCATCAAGCCCCGTGTAGCGGCATTCATGGGCGAGCTTGACGAGGAGCTGTGGAAGCTGGGCGTGCTGGCAAAGACCGAGCACAACGAGGCGGCTCCCGCACAGCACGAGCTGGCTCCCATATACACCACCAACAATATTGCCGCCGACCACAACCAGATAACCATGGAGCTTATGCAGAAGCTCGCCCGTAAGTACGACATGGTGTGTCTGCTCCACGAGAAGCCCTTTGAGGGAGTTAACGGCAGCGGCAAGCACAACAACTGGTCCCTTACAACCAACACCGGCGTGAATCTTTTCGAGCCGGGGGAGACGCCCTATGAGAACGCTCAGTTCCTGACGATGCTCTGCGCCGTTATCAAGGCGGTGGACGACTATCAGGATATGCTGCGTGTCTCCGTTGCCAGCGCGGCCAACGACCACCGTCTGGGTGCGGCTGAGGCTCCTCCCGCCATAGTATCTATATATGTGGGAGATGAGATATCCGAAATACTGGACGCCGTGGAGAAGGGCGCCGCCTACGTCGGCAAGGAAAAGGAGCAGATAAAGGTGGGCGTTCACGTCTTGCCCAAGTTCCCCAAGGACACCACCGACCGCAACCGAACCTCGCCCTTTGCCTTTACCGGCAACAAGTTCGAGTTCCGAATGACAGGCTCCAGCGCATCCATCTCAAGCTGCAATGTGGTCATAAACACCGCTGTCGCCGAGTCTCTGCGGCAGTTTGCCGATGAGCTGGAGGGCTCGGACGATTTCGAGCGGGATCTCCACAGCCTTCTCAGCCGTGTCATCCGTGATCATAAGCGCATTATCTTCAACGGCAACGGTTACGGTGAAGAGTGGGTCAAGGAGGCGGAGAGCAGAGGTCTGCTGAACCTCGCCACAACCCCCGACTGCAGCCCCTACTACCTCCACGAGAAGAATGTTGAGCTGTTCGAGCGCCACAGAGTGTATACGGAAATGGAGCTGGCAGCCCGCTATAAGATGAAGCTGGATACCTACTCAAAGGTGCTCCACATAGAGGCGCTCACCATGCGGGAGATGGTTCATCAGGATATACTCCCCGCTGTCAGCTCCTACAGCAAGCTCCTTGCCGACACGGTCATCTCCAAAAAAGCCATCGGCGTGGACGCGGAGTTCGAGCAGGAGACCGCCCGCAGACTCAGTTCACTTATCCGTGAGACCGCACTTGAGGCTGAGTCTCTCGAGAATGCCGTGGATGAGGTGGAGACCATTACCGAGTGCTATACCAGAGCTATGGCGTATAAAAACGAGGTGCTGCCCGCCATGGAGGCACTGCGTGAGACCGTCGATACTCTCGAGACCCTCACCGCAAAGAGCTGCTGGCCGTATCCCTGCTACGGTGATATCCTCTTCAGTGTAAAATAAAAGCAAAGAAGCCTCGCAGAGTTCGAGCCGTCAGGCGCGAATAGAGTTTAATCCGTTTTTCACGGCGGCGTGTACGTCGGGAAAA
>JABUSQ010000042.1 GCA_021442665.1 Oscillospiraceae bacterium | reverse complement strand
GCTATTCGTCGGCTGTTTATGACAGAATAGATGTATATTATCCCTTAGCTCCGTCGGCGACATCAAATTTATCCTATTTTGGTGTTCTTATTTCCTATAGAATACCTCACACAGGTGAAACAATATAATGTAAGCATTATAATATAAGGAGGAAATGGAATGAAAAAGCATCTTATCATAAGCATGGTGTTTGTGCTGTGCCTTTGTATGCTGTGCGGCTGCGGCGGCGATTCGGTGAGACCGAATATCGCAGAGCCGGGATCCGATGCGGACGCCGAGGTATCTCTGCCGGACGGGGTTGAGATAAGCACGGCGGAGGACTGCACCTATATCTACGAACTTTCCGGATTTACGGAGGAGGAGATAACCGAACAGATAGAGAACTGCCTCGGTCTGAGGCTCTCCGATGCTGAGCGCACGGATGCGGAGAGCATTACGACGTATTCAACGGATGAGTATTCGGTTTGGGTGTATAATGAAACGGGCTACTGGTCTTACGACGTCAAAGAAGGATTGATGAGCGCCCTTTTGAGTAACGTAGAGAATCCCATAAGCGACAGCGAGGCTATGGAGAAAGTAGAGCGCTTCATTGACGAGTATGAGCTGTGGATGGGAGACTTTTCGTACAGAGTTGTTGACCAGTACGGAATGAAGGGGAACGGCGAGAACGGCATCTTCATGAAAAGCGTATTTCTGTACCCGAAGATTGGAGGCGTTGAGGTACTCGGAACCTTCAGGATAAGCATTGATATGGATCTTGAGGGGAATATCATTTCGTTGTATTGCATGGTAAGACCCATAGCCGGAAAGACTCCCGCAGAGCTTATGGACCGGCAGGGAATACAGAGCAGACTGGAGAATAAGGATTATTCCGCAAGCTTCTCTCAGAACCTCGTAAGCACGGAGATAAGCTCCTGCGACTGCGTTCTGTACGCAGACGGGGCGGCTCACGACGGCAAGACCTATCTGTATCCCGTCTATGTTCTCAGGGGCGAGGGAGTCGCCGCAGACGGCGAAAATGAACTCTTTGACATCATAATGGACGCTCAGAAATAGAGTCGGTATAAAATACAGCAAAAAACAAGGTGCCTTTCGACACCTTGTTTTCATTTAAGCTGCATCTTTATGTGCGGGATGCCGTCCTCAAGGAATTCCTCCGAGCACTGAAAGATGCCCGACTTCTCGTAAAGACCCCGGGCGTAGATCTGAGCCTCCACGCTTATGAGTCCTGCGCCGAAGAGGTTCCGTGCGGCAGAGACATCCTCGGACACTATGCGTGTACCCGGTGCCCTCCGCCGCTTCACCGCAATGACCCGACCGATGGCGATCTCCGGGCAGTATTATTGGAATTACACTGTTAGCAGATACTTCATATAATGATTTTCATGCGCAAAAGAGTATTTATTGGTACTCTGCTACAGCTTCCAGTGTATTATTACTGAATTTTTAATTTTAGTCTTTCTTGAAATATGCCCGACTTCTATGCGCTTAATCGCTGAATTAAGAACTTCCGCCGTAAGTTCCTTCAGATCTTCATATTTTGAGAGTTCAGTCTGTACTTTCCTTTGCTTCATCACCCTGGCTAAGGCATGTAGCTCACTCAGCACATGGTCGCATAATACCTGATGATATATGCTATGAGTATGCTTGCAAATCTCCGGGTGCTTGAAATGATATGTACAGCGATAGCAATCATCCTCGGTATATTTAAGTTTGCGATGAGCTATTGATAAAGGATGACCGCACTCACTGCAGTACAATACACCTCTAAAGATATTATCCCTGTACATTTTTGCCGGACATTGGTGACTCGAAAGTATTTCCTGGACTTTCTCAAAATCTTCCCGACTTACCAGAGTCTCATGTGCATTACAAGTAACTATTTGCCCTTCTTGTGGAACGGAACGTCTATGCTTTGTTTTATGGTGTGCGGACTCTGTTTTCAGACTGGTCAAATTACCGATATAAACAGGATTTTTAAGTATTAGACGGATGGTGATGGGATTCCATTCGTGAGCCTTGCTGAATATCTCCCCCGAATTGCTTGTGAATTGAGAGTCGCCTTGATGAGATTTGTAAGCAGAAGGCGAGATTATGTGGTTTTGATTTAGTGTTTTTGCAATAGAAACCGTACCGTTTTCCTGCAAGGCAAGGGCAAAAATGAGTTGCACAACATCCGCCACGTTGTCATCTATTACAAGTTGTTTTTTGTTATCGTTGCTTCGCTTATAACCGTATGGCGCTTGAGATCCGATAAATAAACCTGATTTGGCTATCTGGTGTTTAGCTGTCTTTATCTTACGGGAAATATCCCGAGCGTACATGTCGTTAAGGATATTCTTAAATGGGGCTAAGTCATTTTCAACATTGCTTGAATCAAAATTGTCATTTAACGCAATGCAACGTGTTCCGTGCTCAGGGAAATATATTTCCGAATAATACCCTGTCATTATGTAATTGCGCCCAAGTCTTGATAAATCTTTGGTGACAACCATGTTAATACGACCTTGTTCTATGTCGTCCAGCAGCCTTTGAAAATCCGGGCGGTTGAAATTTGTTCCGGAAAATCCGTCATCAATATAATAATCGTAAATATCATGTCCGTTGTTTTCGCAAAAGTCCTTCAGTATCGATTTCTGCGTACCGATGCTTTGACTTTCACCTTGACGGTCATCATCCTTTGACAGGCGGCAGTATATGCCCACAATATATTCGCTCATATAATTCTCCTTTCTATTTGTATAGAGAATTATATTTTACCAAGAAGCCGTGGACAAAATTTGTTGTTCGCAGTTCAAACTTATGTAGCGTCTGCTAATTGATTAGCAGCAAATAGATGAATCCCCAACATAATATGTGTGATAAGCCAACTCTTACGAGGGAGATTAGCTGTTTTTTGATATTGTGACTTTTTAAGATCAGCTAGGCGCAATGCGCCTAGCTGCCTTTAAGACATATTAGTTGTTTCTTAATGTAGCGACACTGTATCAAAGAATAACAACTCATTTACTTTTTATGGGATTTGCAATCATAATTGACTATTTATTCTTAAAGCTTGAATACCCTAAAATAGTTTTTGTTATGAATCTGTAGTTTCTATCCGAGCTGAGGTCACCGCCCCACAGCGACTGTATGTACATTTTTCCGGTTTTGAGCTCAAAAAAAGCCGTGACCGTGTTGCAATATTGGCACGAATTCTCTGTTAACAATTCAAGTATGTCAGTGTCAATTCTGTCAAATAAGAACAAACAGAATATGCCCGCCTTATTGCGTTGCGTGATTTTCTGCGGTATTACTCTCACCGAAATTGCTTTATTCAGCAATGAACTCAAGCTATCTCTCAGTTTGGCTGATAATAAGTCATTGACTTCATTTTTGCTGTAGTATTTTGAAATAAAGAATACTATGTTTCGTCCTTTTATACATTTTGAATATTCACCGTTACCAATTTCTGCAACACCGTTTTCTGCAAATACTTTGCAAATCGCATCATACGCACAAACAGGAAACTGCATCGCAAGCGGATTAATAGGAGATTTTCCATAATCATGCTTTTTGGCAAATACGCACGTCATCGAAAAACAGATAACAATCAAAATAGTGAGGAACGCAAAAGCTGAGGATCCAATCATGAAGCCATTTTTGTAACAGCTTATAGCGGAGTAAATAAAAAAGGGTGTTGCGACTATGGTCACAATGCTACATACGGAAAATATCCGATGAAACATACTCCTAAACTCTATTATCTTTAGGCATTGCTCTGACATTTGTTTTCCTCACTTTATGATAGCGAAGCTAGTATACCATATTTGCCAAACAAATAAGCTGCAGACTGACCTAGAGACTGGAAAATTGTTTGTTTGAATTCTCCTGTTGTCATGCCATGATTAACCATAGCCGGTACATCTAGTGGTATAAGTCTATCTGCAATTTTTCCAGCTGCCGCGTATGCTGTTCCTTTTACCGCTGTATCTTTTGCGATTCTTTTAGCTGAGTCTTTAAAACTCTGCGAAGATAAGCTCTTTGTTCCTTTAACATAGCATTCAACTTCACTCACAGTTGATTCTACAAATGCAGATGCATATCCTGCAGCAACGCTATTACCTCTTGTATACACAGAAACTGCGTTATATGTAGCAGCTCCAAGTCCTGCCGCAAGCGCTCCATCACCCCAGTTTACATCATACCCCATTTTCTTGCGAGCAAGATTGTCTGCTATTTGTGTTGCTGCACCAGCCACAAATCCGACTATTGCCGATGTTAATGCAACAGCGTGCTTGACCCACCATTGTCCGCTCGGATCACTGCGATTCACCGGGTTATTCTCGCAATAGGAGAACATGTTGGTGCTGAGGAGGCCGTTGATGT
>JABUSQ010000191.1 GCA_021442665.1 Oscillospiraceae bacterium | reverse complement strand
TCGGCGGTGAGGTGGAGCGCATCCTGAAGATGGTCAACGGCGTTATCCTCCTTGTGGACGCCGCCGAGGGTCCCATGCCCCAGACCCGCTTCGTCCTCTCCCGTGCCCTTGAGCTGGGCCACAGAGTCATCGTTGTGGTAAACAAGATAGACCGTCCCGACCAGCGCATCCACGAGGTCATCGACGAGGTGCTGGAGCTGCTCATGGACCTTGACGCCACGGACGAGCAGCTTGATTCCCCCATGCTCTTCTGCTCCGGCCGTCAGGGCACCGCCAGCTATTCCCCCGAGGCAGCGGGCACCGATCTGAAGCCCCTGTTCGACACCATTATCGAGTACATTCCCGAGCCGGACATGGACACGGAGGCGCCCTTCCAGATGCTGGTCTCCAGCGTGGACTACAACGAATATGTGGGGCGCATCGCCATCGGACGCATCGAGCGGGGAATTATCAGACAGAATCAGGAGATAGAGGTCTGCAACTTCCACCACCCCGATGACACCCCCATGAGAGCCAAGGCGGTATCCCTATACGAGTTTGACGGGCTGAACAAGGTGCCCGTGACCGAGGCCTCCGCCGGCAGCATCATAGCCATGAGCGGCATCGGCGATGTAACCATTGGTGACACCGTCTGCGCCAGAGGTGCAGCGGAGCCCCTGCCCTTCGTGAAGATATCCGCCCCCACTCTGGAGATGACCTTCTCCGTCAACGACAGCCCCTTTGCGGGTCGTGAGGGCAAGTACGTCACCTCCCGTCAGATTCGTGACCGCCTTCTCCGTGAGACCATGAAGGACGTCTCCCTCAGAGTAAGCGACGTTGAGGGCGCCACCGACAGCTTCAATGTGGCGGGCAGAGGCGAGATGAGCCTCTCCATTCTCATTGAGACCATGCGCCGTGAGGGCTACGAGTTTCAGGTATCTCCGCCCCGGGTGCTGTATCAGGAGATAGACGGCGTGCGCTGCGAGCCCGTGGAGCGTGTGGTCATAGACGTTCCCTCGGACGCCATGGGCTCCGTCATGGAGAAGCTGGGCGCCCGCAAGGGTGAGTTCGTGGAGATGCTCCCGGTGGGCAGCCGGGTGAAGCTCACCTATCTTGTGCCCTCCAGAGGCCTTTTCGGCTACCGCAATGAGTTCCTTACCGACACCAAGGGCGAGGGCATCATGGCCTCCGTGTTTGAGAAGTACGAGCCCTTCAAGGGCGAGATAAGCCGCAGACTGACCGGCTCTCTCATCGCCTTTGAGACCGGTGAGGCGGTGGCATACGGCATATGGAACGCGCAGGAGCGGGGTGCCATGTTCATCACTCCCGGCACAAAGGTCTACGGCGGAATGGTGGTGGGCGTGTGTCCCAAGAATGAGGACATCTCCGTTAACGTCTGCCGCACTAAGCACCTCACCAATACCAGAGCCTCCGGCTCCGATGAGGCTCTGCGCCTGATACCGCCAAGACAGCTCAGTCTGGAGCAGTGCCTGGAGTTTCTTGCCGACGATGAGCTTCTTGAGGTCACGCCGAAGAATCTGCGCCTGAGAAAGAGCATCCTCGACCACAGTCTGAGAATGCGTGCAGTAATGAAGAGCCGCCAGCAGTAAGGCAAAAGCAGTACGGGCTTCGTCGTTCCGACATAAAAAACCACCCCCCGAGGGGTGGTTTTTTGTTGTCCTCGCAGAGGGATTGTCCGTTGTGCAAGCTGACACATTGTGTTATAATAAATAAAAAATCCAAAACTGCCGGGAAGAACAAAACGGTCGGGGTGGTATATCAACTGGAAGAAAAGGATAATTATAAAATGGAAAATAATCTCAAGGTCAGAATCAATAACGGTAATATTAAGGTTGACGGCATTCCCATGGGCGGCGTTCCCTCCGTGAGCCTCCCCGCCTGCATAACCTGCAATCCCGAAGCGCCCTGCTTCCAGCTCTGCTACGCTCGCCGCGTCTCAGCCCGCCACAAAAGAATGGCAGACGGTCACGAGAACAACCTTAAAGTACTCAGAGCAGACCCCGCGACCTACTGGGCGCAGGTCAGGGAGGCCGTGTCCGCGGTTCCGTTTTTCCGCTTCCATGTCAGCGGCGACATTCCCGACGCGGAATATATGACTGAATTAGCCCGCACGGCTGAAATGTTCCCCGGGACGGTAGTTCTGGTGTTCACCAAGCAGTACAGCTTTGTTAACGGCTTCGTGGATGCCGGCGGCGTTATCCCGGGAAATCTGCACATTATTTTCAGACTGTGGGATGCTGAGTGGAACGCAAAAATTGACAATCATCACAATTTCCCGACCTTCGGCGTAATCTTTGATGAGTCCGAAGTTAAAAAGTTCACCGGCACCTGCCCCGGAAACTGCATGGAGTGCGCCCGTGGCAACACCGGCTGCTGGGGCTTGAAGAGCGGCGAAAGCATCGGAATTTTCGAGCAGTGATGATCGAGCATTGAACACGATTTAAGCAAGCTGATAACGCAGACTGTCTTGAGTGGAAGGACGGCAAGACCTACGACGATAACGAGGGCGCAATCGACCTCATGAAGTACGTCCGTGAGCATCATGACTCCAAGACTCCGTCCAAGAAGGAGATGGAGGAGCGCACCAAGGCGGCGATTAACGGCAAAGTCCAGATGTCGGATAGGGCTACCAAATATGATTACAACACTTTAATAAAAAAACCCAATATGAAAATTACTGTTATTGATGACAGTAAATCATATCAGGTGAACTCTGAAACGAGAAAGAGTATTGTAAATCAGGCAATCATAAACGCGAAGCAAATTGGCACTAACGAAAACGGGAATGCGGTTATTCATATTGCTGACACCGACTCGGATGTTATCTTGTCCAAGCACGGTCTCCAACATGGACTCGATAGAAGGCTGAATATTCTTGCCCCGATAACGATTAACGCAGGATTAATATTGAAGAATTCTGTTCGCATTAACGAGTTAACCCCCAAAGAAGCTAACGCATCGGGAAGTTATGTGACAATCGGCATGGCAAGAAGCGAGTCGGGAACACCTTATATAGTGCGCTTTGTTATAAATCAATACACTAACGAGCTTTCTTCGGTAGATGTTCTCTATGCCGCAAACGCAAAAAAAGAACCGGCTGCTCTTAACGAGCCTGCGATTACGGATAAACCGCTACGCATTACCGATTCTGAAATAAGTATAGAAGATTTGCTCAAATATGTCAACAAATACTTCCCGGACATTTTACCCGAAAGCGTTCTTAAAGAATTTGGATATGATGCTCGCCCTGATGGAAAGCTTGGCGAAAGCGCATTATTCTCCCTCCGTGACTCCGCAGGCGATCAGCTCTCCAAGGGTCAGCAGGAATACTTCCGTGACAGCAAGGTAAGAGACGCTGACGGCAATCTGATGCTTGTTTACCACGGAACACCCGGCGGCGGATTTACTGTTTTCGATAAGAGCAAAATAGGCAATTCCTCGGACTACGGTTATCCGGGAAGAGGCTTTTACTTCACACCCAAGGAACGTGTTGCGAAATACTACACAGGACACCTGAAGACCGGCGAGGTCAAAGCAGGGTATCTGAATATCACTAATCCTTGTTATTTACTATATTTGTTCATAAAACCCATAAATACAAAGAAAAAGCACCACTTTTGTGGTGCTTTTGTTCTGGAGCTGCTGGGCAGATTCGAACTGCCGACCTCATCCTTACCAATTAATACGGAGTGTAATCTATTTTGGTTTATCCTGCTGTAGCTTAACGCAGAAAAGTCAGTAATATCAATGGTTTCATGCTATTCGCCTGATATTCCTAATTGTAATCTATCGTGGGGTTTTATACGCTCCTTCAGCGTGTATGTTGGCACTTTCGTTGGCACTTTTTCGCACCGCAGGAAGGCGAAATTCGACAGCGCTGTCCGATTTAAGCCCCTGCGCCGTGAGAAGCCCGGGCCTGCACGAGGCGCCATCGTCGCTGTCTCCATGCGCATGAAGCCCGTTTTCGGGCATTGGACTGTACTCGTCCCCAAACAGCCGTGTCTACGCGCGTGAAGCCCGTTTTAAGGGGCAGTAAAAGCAACATATAGTGTACATCTGTTGCCATTCAGCCGAGCCTCCGTTGCCATTCTGCTGAACAGCTGTTGCCACTCTCGCGCACGCGCGCGTTTTTTTATGCCTGTTATCACTCCTCGCTGCCGTCACCGTTTCAACAGCCGTTGAATATCCAATATATCTCACAGGGTATTATTTCGTTGTGTAATTTGACATATTGTGTTATAATTTGAAGATAAACACACAAAGACTGCAAAAAAGAAAACAGCCTGCCCGTCGGCAGACTGAATCTTTCCACACTGTGGAGCCCCGAAGGGCGGCTACGATAAATCGTTGTTTGAACTCGTAGTGTAATCTTTAAGGTAGTTAAAGA
>JABUSQ010000003.1 GCA_021442665.1 Oscillospiraceae bacterium | reverse complement strand
AGAAGGGACTTGAACCCTCGACCTCCGGCGTGACAGGCCGGCGTTCTAACCGACTGAACCACTCGGCCACGGCTTAGTTAATATAACAGAAATTGACCCGCTTGTCAACACCTTTGATGAAATTTTTCTTTTTTTCTGCAGGCGGGTGCGTCCCGCTGCCGCCCTGCTACAGAGCAATCTGGTGCCGCACCGGCTTCGGCCGGTATTTCACCCCCGACACAAGCCCCACGGAGGCGAACATGGCGACTATGGAGGAACCTCCGTAGCTCACAAAGGGCAGGGTTATGCCGATGACCGGGGAGATGCCCATGCACATGCCGATGTTGATGAAGGTCTGGAAGGTCATGGACGCCGCAACACCGAAGCAGATGAGCATACCGAAGGTGCTGCCCGAGCGGAGCCCGATGACGCAGCAGCGTACTATTATTATGATAAGCACCAGCAGCACCAGCAGGCAGGCGATCATGCCCATCTCCTCACCGATGGAGGCGAAGATGCAGTCCGTGTGCTTTGCCTCGATATTCAGTCTGCCGTTGCCCAGTCCCACACCGCTCCAGCGTCCGCTCTTCATGGCGTTCATGGTGCGGGTGGTCTGCCAGCGGATGGTCTCGCTGTTGGGGTCGATGCTCATGTCGTAGGGGGCGAGTATTCTGTTGCGCTGATACTCGTGGAGCACGAATTTCCACGCCAGAGGGATCATTGCCGCACCGAGAGCGGCGCCCGCTCCCAGCCAGTACCACGCCACGCCGCCGGCGACCATTATCACAATGAAGATCGCCATGTAGATAAGAGCGGAGCCGAGATCGCTGGTGACCACGAAGATGAGTCCGAAGAAGAACAGCCAGTTGCCGATGAGCAGGGCGATGGTCTTGGGCTTGTCCAGCTCACGGCGCTCCTTGTAGTAGGAGAGCTGCTTTGCCAGCAGCACGATGAATATGACCTTGACGATCTCCGAGGGCTGAACGCCGATGCCCATGAAGCGGTACCACGCCTTGTTGCCCAGACTGTCGCCCTGACCGAAGAAAAGCAGTCCGATTATGAACACCGCGCTGAAGGCCGCAAGATATACCCACTTGTCGGCGATAAGGTCGGGGTCTATGACCGTGAACACCACGAAGGCGGCGATGCCGATGAACATGGACACGGTCTGGACGATAATGTTCTTGGCGCTGCCGTCGGTTACGCTGGCGATGGCGACGATGCCGAAGAGGGTGAGCAGAGTGCAGACCGTCAGCAGAAACAGGTCGGCACGCCTGAAAAAGCCGGATATTACAGAAGTGCGAGATGTGCGCCTGTGCATACTAAACCGCCTTTCGGAATTACTGAAATCACTGTGTGAATAAAGCACATTTTAGCACATAATTTATCTTTACGCAATGGCACAGTATGTGGTATAATCACTTTTCGGAGTAAACAATCCGTGAACAACAGGGAGGGAAGGGCAGTGCAGACCTTTATCAGCCGGAGCGAGGCCGAGACCGAGGCAATAGGCGAGAGCTTTGCCCGGGAAACAGCCGACGGCAGCGTTATCGCCATGTACGGCGATCTGGGTGCGGGTAAGACCGCCTTCGTCCGGGGCATGGCAAGGGGAATGGGACTTGACTGCCGTGTGTCCAGCCCCACCTTCACCATAGTCAACGAATATCTGGGTGACAGAGAGCTTATCCACTTCGATATGTACCGCCTGAGCAGCTCCGACGAGCTGTTCGATATCGGTTGGGAGGATTATCTCGCCAGAGGCGCCGTCTGCGCCGTGGAGTGGAGCGAGAACGTTGACGATGCCTTCTTCGGTGACGAGATAAGGCTCCGCATTGAAAAGCTCTCCGACACGGAGCGTAAGATTACCATCGAGGGGGGAAGAGAATAATGCTTATCCTTGCCCTTGAATCCTCGGCAAAGGCAGCCTCCGCTGCTCTGCTGAGGGATGACACACTCGTTGCCCAGTACAGCCAGTGCTGCGGCCTTACCCACAGCTGTACCCTGCTTCCCATGGCGGAGGATATGCTGAAAAACACGGGCATGAAGCTCGGCGACGTTGACCTTTTTGCCGTGGCTCACGGTCCCGGCTCCTTTACCGGCATACGCATCGGCGTGTCCACGGTGAAGGGTCTTGCCTGGGCATCGGAGAAGCCCTGCGTGGGAGTCTCCACGCTGGAGGCCATGGCGTGGCACGGCACTCTCCGGGGCGGACTAATCTGTCCCGTCATGGACGCCCGGCGCTCTCAGGTGTATAATGCGCTGTTTGAAATAAAAGACGGCAGACCCCGCCGACTGACCCCCGACAGGGCGATAGCTCTGGAGGAGCTGGTGGAGGAGCTGAAGAGTCTGGGCAGAGCGCCCCTTCTGGTGGGTGACGGCGCGGAGCTTACGGGGGACTTTCTCCGCAAAAGGGGAATGGAGTGTGAGCTTGCTCCCGGTAATCTGCTGTATCAGAGCGCCTACGGCGTAGCCATGGCAGCCCGTGACAAGAGCTTCGGCAGCGCAGACGACCTGCTGCCGGTGTACCTGCGTCTGTCTCAGGCGGAGCGTGAGCGGCAGGAAAGAATGAGTAAGTAAATATTAATAGATTGGAGAATTATCATGAGCAAAGTATGCGTATTCGACCATCCTCTTATTCAGCACAAGCTGTCCATACTCAGAGACAAGCGCACCTCCGTCAAGGAATTCCGTGAGCTGGTGTCCGAGATCGCAATGCTGATGTGCTTTGAGGCGACCCGTGACCTGCCCGTTGAAGAGGTAGAGGTGGAGACCCCCGTGGCAAAGGCCACCGTAAAGCGTCTGGCAGGCAAGAAGCTGGCCATCGTTCCCATCCTCCGTGCGGGACTGGGCATGGTGGACGGCATGGTCAGCATGATACCCGCCGCAAAGGTGGGCCACATCGGACTGTTCCGTGACCCCGAGACTCTGGAGCCCGTCAAGTACTACTACAAGATGCCCGCCGACATCGGTGAGCGTGAGATCATCGTGGTGGACCCCATGCTGGCCACCGGCGGCTCCGCCTCCGCCGCCATCAGCTTCCTGAAGGAGGACGGCGTAAAGACCATCAAGCTCATGTGCATCATCGGCGCCCCCGAGGGCATAGCCCGCATTCAGGAGGACCACCCCGACGTGGACATCTACGTTGCGGCACTGGACTCCCACCTCAACGATCACGGCTACATCGTGCCCGGACTGGGCGATGCCGGCGACCGTATCTTCGGCACCAAATAAGCGTATCGGCAGTAAGGCCGGGAGAGTCTGCTCAGCAGACACTCCCGGCTGTTTTTTGCCCCGCCGGAGAGAATGTTTATTTTTAATAACTAAATCAACCGCAAAGGCCGTAATGAGGCGAAGGAAGCGGCAAAGTTTGCCGTATGGTGTTGACACGGAGCAATATTTGTTATAAATTGTTACATATGGAAGTTTTGAGGGAACAAGGTTGCAAATTATGTAAATATGCGTAAGATTTTCCCTTAAAACTGTCAAAAAAATTACAAAACTGTTTATTCTGCGTCTGCTTCGGGGACGTTATTAAAGGTATATAAAGCCGTTAACGGAGAAGCGGCTTGAAGTATAAACCACAAAAAACCAACACATGAGAAGAGGTACAACATGAAAAAATCAGTTAAGAGAACCCTTGCAGCGGCGCTTGCCCTGCTGATGCTGATAAGCGTTTTCGGAGTGTCCGCCCTTGCGGAAAGAAACGAAAGGCTTCCTCAGTATAAGAACTACACCATACTCGGTGACAGCAACTCCTCCGGCTACGGTCTGGACGCCTATGTTGAGAACGCCGACGGTGCCTTCGTCAAGGAGGGAGCACTTATAGAGGGCAGCTATCCCGCCATCCTCGCCGACGCTCTGGGCTGCGAGAATGTGTTCGTCCATTCCCACAGCGGCTGGCGCACCAATGAGCTCCTTTATATGATGGACCCCGATACCGAGGTCAGCTACAGTGATTTCTTCCTGCGTGCGCTGGGCTTTGTGCCCGCCGATACCCTCATCGGCAAGAGCGAGGCCATAATAGCCAATGTCAGCGCCTCCGACCTCATCACCATCGAGTACGGCGCCAACGACATCTACTCCTACTCCGTATATAAGCTCATTGTCGAGCACGGCGAGGAGCTTTCCTATCTGCTTTCCGGCCTTGGAGAGACTCCTGCCGATATCTCGGAGCTGCTGGAGGATATCCTCGCCGCCGCCGACAAGGCAGGCGTTCTGGCAGAGGTCATCTCCGACTTCATGTCATATCTGACCGAGACCACAGCCTCCTACAAGGAGAATATGGTGGCGATCATCGAGAGAATCAGAGAGCTCAATCCCAACGCCAAGCTGGTGGTGCTGGGCTTAATCAGCCCCGTGAGCTTCGATATCAGAGGCGAAAACGGCAGCGTTATCCTTGATATAAACACCGGCATCGACAGAAGAATGAAGGAGGTCAAC
>JABUSQ010000111.1 GCA_021442665.1 Oscillospiraceae bacterium | reverse complement strand
GGCAGGGTGCATTGCTCTGTTATTTTATAAATCCTCCGCCGAGGACACGGTCTCCGCCGTAAAGCACAGCCGACTGTCCTCTTGCGGGAGCACGAACGGGCTCGTCGCAGCTTATTTTCACAAGGTCGCCGCAGACAACAGCCGTGCAGGGCGGATTCTCCCATTTTGTGTGCCGTACACGGACAGTTGCTCTAATCGCCTCCGGCGGCTCGTCGCAGAGCCAGTTAAAGTCCCCTGCCAGAACCTCAGTTCTGAAAAGCTCCTCCCACAGGGCAAGCTCTATCTCATTCTTTTCGGCGTCGATGCGGGAGATATAGAGCTTTCGCCCGTTGAAAAGCCCCGCTCTGCGCTGACCCACGGTGTAACGGTGTATACCCTCATGAGTTCCGATGACCTCGCCGTGGAACACGAAGGCTCCCGCTTCCGGCAGCTTCGTCCGCTCGCCCAGCCAGCGGATATAGTTCTTGTCCGGGATGAAGCATATCTCCATGCTGTCGGGCTTTTTTGCCACGGGAAGCCTCAGCTCCTCCGCCAGAGCCCTGACAGCGGTCTTTTCATACTCCCCCAGCGGCAGAACAAGTCTGTCAAGCTGCTCTCTTTTAATGCGGCAGAGCATATAGCTCTGGTCGTTTGCTGGTCTGCCCTTGTACAGAGCTCCGTTCTCCGCCCTTGCATAATGTCCCGTGGCAATATGCTCCGAGCCGGTCTCCTCAGCATATTCAAGGAGCATTCTGAATTTCAGCCCGGGATTGCAGATTATGCAGGGATTGGGCGTTTCGCCCCGAAGATATGCCTCCGCAAAGGGTCGGCAGACTCTCTCCTCCAGCATTGCGTGAACATCCCTTATTTCCAGAGAAATCCCCAGCTGCTCCGCAGTTTTCACGGCATCAAGCCTTGCCTCCGGGCCTGCATTGTCAAGATACAGCCCCAGAACCTCTCTCCCCTGCTTTTTTAGCAGAGCCGCGCTGACGGCAGAGTCAACTCCACCCGAGAAGCCCAATACCACTTTGCTCATCCTCTGCCCTCCAGATATACCATGAGGACGGAAATATCCGCAGGGGATACTCCGGATATGCGGCTCGCCTGTCCGAAGGACATGGGGCGAATCCTTTTCAGCTTTTCCCGTGCCTCGAGGCGAAGTCCCGTGACCTCGTCATAGTCTATGTTCTCCGGCAGAGGACGCTTTTCCATGCGGGCAAACTCCTCCACCTGCTTCAGCTGGCGCTTTATATAACCCTCGTACTTGAGGCGTATCTCAGCCTGATACCACACGGGCTTCGGAAGCTCCGGTCGGTCTGCGTCAAAGGGCGCAAGCTCTGCGTAGCCCAGCTGGGGTCTGCGGATTAGGTCAGCGAGGCTCAAGCCTGTTGACGCCTCCGCAGTATTTTTTGAGCGCAGGAAGGCATTCAGCTCCTCCGTAGGCGCAAGGTGGCATTTTTCAAGCCTCCTCAGCTCCTTTTCCACCGCCTCATACTTCTCCAGCACCCTTTCGTATCTCTCCCGGGACACAAGGCCTATGCGCAGACCCGTTTTCGACAGCCGCTCATCCGCATTGTCCTGACGGTGCAGCAGACGGTATTCGCTGCGTGAGGTCATCATGCGGTAGGGCTCATTGGTGCCCTTGGTCACAAGATCGTCTATGAGCGTGCCGATATAGCCGTCGGAGCGTTTCAATATCAGCGGCTCCTCCCCCTTCAGCTTCAGTGCGGCATTAACTCCGGCGACAAAGCCCTGCACGGCAGCCTCCTCGTAGCCTGAGGAGCCGTTGAACTGTCCCGCACCGTAGAGTCCCGATATTTTCTTCGTCTCCAGCGTGGGGTACAGCTCCGTGGGGTCGATGCAGTCGTACTCGATGGCATAGGCGGGTCTGGTCAGCTCCGCATTTTCAAGCCCCGCAATAGTGTGTACAAGCTCAAGCTGTATCTCCTCGGGGAGTGAGGAGGACAGGCCCTGAATGTACAGCTCCTCCGTGTTGAGTCCCATGGGCTCGATGAAGAGCTGGTGGCGGGGCTTGTCCCGGAAGGTCATTATCTTTGTCTCTATGCTGGGACAGTAGCGGGGTCCCACTCCCTCGATGACACCGGAATAAATGGGGCTGCGGTGAATATTGTCAAGGATTATCCGATGGGTCTCCTCGTTTGTATAGGTCAGGTGGCACACGGCTTTGTTTTCCGGCGGTGTGAGCGTATCGAAGGAAAAGCCCTCCGGCTCCGCGTCACCCTCCTGAAGCTCCATTTTCGAGAAATCCACGCTGCGTGAATTGACCCTCGGCGGCGTTCCCGTTTTGAATCTGCGTATGGAAAGCCCCATATCCGTAAGGCATTTAGTAAGCTCCGTCGCCGCCGCAAGCCCGTCGGGGCCCGAGGCTCTCAGAACCTCGCCCACTATGGTGCGTCCGCCGAGATAGGTGCCGCTGGCGATAACCACTGCACCGCAGCGATAAACCGCTCCGGTATGGGTGGTTACGGAGACCACGTGTCCGTGCTCTACGCCTATCTCCACCACCTCTGCCTGCTTTGTGCGGAGCTTTTCCTGCTTTTCGAGGGTGTACTTCATGATTTCCTGATAGCGTCTTCTGTCCGCCTGAGCCCGGAGCGAATGCACCGCAGGCCCCTTGCCCCGGTTCAGCATCCTGTACTGGATGCACGCCGAGTCTGCCGCTCTTCCCATTTCTCCGCCCAGAGCGTCCAGCTCACGCACCAGATGCCCCTTGCCGGTTCCTCCAATGGCGGGGTTGCAGGGCATATTGCCCACACTGTCAAGATTCACAGTGAAGCAGACGGTGTCCATCCCCAGACGTGCGGCGGCCAGAGCAGCCTCACAGCCTGCGTGACCTGCTCCTATGACCGCAATATCGCATTTTCCCGCATCATACCTTATCAATCTTTTTCACCTATTTCCGAACCGTACATAATGAGCAGGGCGCCGTTTCCGACCTCTATCTCCGCCTCCGGGGCTTTCATGCTGTTGCTGACCCCCAGAGGGAAATCGGAGGTGATAACAGCGTCCTCAAGCTCGTACTTCAAGCCCCTCAGACATACTCCCTCGGCTCTGCCGTCGGGACAGAACACAGCCACGTCTCCCCTGCCCTCAAGGCGGACAGAGGAATTGCGTATGAGCGTCCACACGCAGTTCTCACCGTATATCCAGCCTCTGCCGCCATGCTTTGCGATGAACAGCAAGGACTGCAGATTTGCCATTGTGTGGTCGCTGCGGCTCCCACCCAGACAGCCGTACAGGAAGAAGTTCCTGTAGCCCCTTTCCAGCCCCAGCTTGATGGCAAACATGGTATCCGTGTCGTCCTTCTCCACCGGCAGCTCCATGACATTGGGATGCTCGGGCATCTCCCCCATGGAGTCGAAATCGCCCAGCACCAGATCGGGGATTATATTGTGTTCACAGCAGATGCGATAGCCTGCATCCGCCGCAATGATGTAGTCGCTGTCATCGGGCTCCTGCACCAGACCGTGGAAGTCGCCCGCAGCAATAATATAGCATTCGTGTCCGTTCTTCATATTTTCCTCCGAAAACAAGCTTAAAGTATATAATAACACAGTTTATTGTAAAATAAAAGACATCTTTATATTTGACTTAACCTCATAATTATGATATTATGTCAACGTATAATTGTTATTACTATGTACGGAGGTTAAGCTATGGCTGATATCCCTGTATTTGATGCCGAAAAAGCTGTGGGTCTTGCCTATACCGAGTTCAAGCGGGGCGAGATGGTGAGCTTCCTTGCGAAGCTGTGCGACACTGTTCTCATGACCCGGAGCTACAACGGCTACCGTGGAGGTATCCGTCCCGGCAACGTCTGCATCTGCGACGACGGCTCCGTTGCTATCGGCTCAGGCGACAAGCCGGAAAGCGATGAGGAGACCAAGGACGCGCTGGAATACATGGCTCCCGAAATATTCTGGAGCGGAAAATGCTGTGCCGCTTCGGACGTATATGCCGTGGGTCTTATGCTGTACGCCGGCGTGAGCGGCGGCAGACTGCCCTTTGTTCCCAAAACCGAGGGAAAGCCCGGTGCTGAGCTTCGGGTGGAGGCCATGCGTGAGCGCATGAACGGCAGGGAGATAAAGGCCCCCTGGGGTTCGGGCAAAAAGCTTGCCCGTATAATCGAAAAGGCTCTCGCCTTCAAGCTTGAGAACCGCTACAGCGACACCGCCGCTCTGGGTGCGGCACTGACGGATTATCTCACGGAGGTACCCGTAGATGTGTCCAGAACCGCCATGCTGGCCTTCGGCAAGGAGGTGTCGGCGCTCTCCAGAGTGGAGTCGCTGATGATAGATATCATCCACAAATCCGTTCTGGAGGATGACATCTACAACGAGGAGTCGCAGGAGGAATTTGTCTGCACCGTGGAGACTCCCGCTGTCGAGGAGGCTCCCGTTGTCGAGGAGGCTCCCGCTGTCGAGGAGGCTCCCGCTGTCG
>JABUSQ010000144.1 GCA_021442665.1 Oscillospiraceae bacterium | reverse complement strand
ACCTCCTTGCAGGCATCCAGTACGGCGGCGACGGTGATGGCGGTGACCTCGTCGTTGTAGTAGGCCTCCTTGACGGACTTGTGCATTCTGGCGTAGGCGATGGGATTGAAGGGCTTGCCCGCGGTGCGGACACGCAGGAACAGGTCGTCGTCTCTGTATGCCACGAATACGTCTGCCACCGACTCGTCGTCCTTCTCCAGGGCATGATAGCGCAGGGAGATAAGAATCTCCTCAATGGCAAGACACAGATAATTGCATCTGCGGCTGCTTATGCCGTTAGTTTCGCAGAAGGCCTTTGCGTCGACGCAGAGACGGGATATCTCGGCTTTGGAGCAGTTGACGGGTACGGACATTGAGGGAACACCCTCCTCTCCGGTTTTGTACAGGAGGGTGAGGGGAGAAAGCTCCGGATTCTTACGGGAGATGAAGAACTGGATGACAAGGGCCATGACAAGAGCCAGCGTCTCGCTGAGCCAGAAGCTGTGCCATACGCCCTTCACCCCGAAGGGACCCTTGAGTATCAGAGCAAAGAGCACCACAAAGGCAAACAGACGGCACACCAAAGTGAGATTTGCAAGGGCAATGCGCTTGTTTGCCATGTGCAGAGTCGATGTGGCAAAGTTTATAAGCAGGGGGAGGAGGCACAGAGAGAAAATTGCAACGGCGGGAGCGACGGCGGCGATTTCCTCGGGGGTGCTCATGCCGAAGACAGCGGCGATCTGCCTGCTGAATACGACAAAGAGCAGAGTAACACAGATGCCGATGACCGCGATTCTCTTGAGCATCACGAACATCATGCGCTTGGCACTGGTGTAGTCACGCTCCGCAATGAACACGCCGAAGAAGTGATTTCCCACGGTGGACACGGAGTAGGCGATGGCGTTGAATATGTTGAGCACGGAGCCGATAACGCCGAAGGCGGCAAGACTCATTGAGCCGAAGCAGGAGGCGAGAATGGCATTAATTGCAAGGGAGCGGAGCATGAAGGAGGCATTCTCCAGACCTGCGTTGCTGCCCAGAGTGAATATCTTCTTTGCAAAGGACAGGATGAGGGATACCTTCACCCGGGTGAAACGGATGGTGGAGCCCTTGCGCAGGATGATTACGGCGCCGATGACTCCGCTGGTGAAGGAGCCCATAACCGTGGCGAGGGCTGCGCCCTCAACACCCATAGTGCCGGTGGACACAAGAACGTAGCACAGCACCGTGGAAACGGTGGTACCCACGATATAGGCGAGGGTGGATTCGACGGGCTTGCCGTCCTTCTGAAGAAAACCGGGAGTTCCGATGAAGGATACTGCGTAGCCGGTGCCGCCGATGACGAAGATGGTGTAGTATTTTCTGACGCCGGACAGCAGAGTCTCGTCCGGGCAGAGCGCGTGGATTATAGGCTCACGGAATATGAGCAGAACTGCGGCCACGGCAAGACATATCACCGATGCCAGAATCAGACAGGAGGTAAAGACCTCGCCGGACTCCTTAAGCTTGCACTCACCGGTGTAGAAGGTGCTCAGCAGAACGCCGCCGATAATGACGGTGCCTGTAATGGTCAGAAACACAAAGGTCAGAGGCGAGCAGACGGATATAACGGAAAGAGCCTCGGCACCGAGAAACTGACCGACTATAATGGAGTTTATTATCTGGCAGGAGAAGGAGAGAGTATTGGCAATCAGATTTGCGACGGCAAATTTCCTGTACAGATTTCGCAGGAATTTGCTTTCTTCCATAATAACATTCATATTTTCACCCACTGTAAAGCTTAATATAACAATTTATAATTATAACACGGTGGTTAATGCAGGTCAATAATTCAGTCAAACATAAGCCTGTGTGTTGAAAAAACCGGGGGCCTATGGTAAAATAACTTTATATCAATTCCGAGCCTGCAGGAGAGACAGCTCCGGCTGCGAATTTCTGCAAAATTACATGATTTCAGAGGGAAGCTATGGAAAAAACCGAAAACAGAGGGCTGAATGTCAGCGCACGCTGCTTTATAACGGCGATAGCCGTCATATTTGCGCTTATGGTGGCGACCTACGTACTGACCTTCCTCGTGCCCGGCGGAGAATATGCCCGCACTGTGGACGCGAACGGCAGCACCGTCATCGATACCGAGGCGGGCTTCAGATATGTTGACGGCGGAATATCCTTCCTGCGCTGGATACTTTCGCCCATTCTTGTGCTGACTGCGGAGGGCAGCGGTACGCTCATCGCGGTTATAATCTTTCTGCTGGTCATCGGCGGAGTGTTCAACAGCCTTGAGATATGCGGACTCATGCAGCATATGCTGGACAGAATAGCCGCAAAATACGGACATGCGCGCTATAAGCTCATGGCGGTGGTAATGCTGTTTTTCATGTCCATGGGCGCATTCATAGGCTCCTTTGAGGAATGCGTGCCCCTTGTGCCCATTGTGGTGGCACTTGCGGTAAGCCTTGGCTGGGATGCCCTTACGGGAGTGGGCATGAGTCTTCTTGCGGTGTGCTGCGGCTTCGCCTCCGGCGTATGCAACCCCTTCACCGTGGGCGTGGCGCAGAAGCTGGCGGAGCTGCCCATGTTCTCGGGCATATGGTTCAGAATTGTGGGCTTTGTGTGCATCTATGCCCTGCTTCTGTGGTATGTTCGCCGCCATGCAAGAAAGGTGGAAAAGCCCGTTTTGAACAATGCATCGGAGGGCTTCCTTGCGGATCCCAAAAAGGACAAAGGACTTGTCTGCTTTGTCTGCATAGTGGGAGCGGGACTTGCTGCCGTGGTCGCCTCGGGCTTCATCACCGCGCTGCAGGACTACACCATGATAATCGTGGCGCTGATGTTCCTTGCGGCGGGCATCGTTGCGCCCCCCGTATCGGGCATGAGCTTCGGTGACCTGCTCAGAACCTTTGCCGACGGCGTGAAGAAGATACTGCCTGCGGTCCTCATGATACTCATGGCGGCCTCCATTAAATTCACGCTGGACGAGGCCCATGTGCTGGATACCATGCTGCACTCGGCTGTAACCGCGGCAAGCACCATGCCCAGGTGGCTGGTGGTGCTGTTTATCTATGCTATCGTGCTGATTATGAACTTCTTCATAAGCTCAGGCTCCGCCAAGGCCTTCATGCTCATTCCGCTTATCGTGCCTCTGGCTCAGGTGTTCGGCATATCCACTCAGCTTTGCATAGTGGCGTTTGCCTTCGGCGACGGCTTCTCCAACTCCTTCTATCCCACCAATGCGGCCCTGCTTATCAGCCTCGGCCTTGTGGATATGAGCTACGGAGAATGGGCAAAATGGTCATGGAAGTTTCAGGCGCTGAACCTTCTGCTGACCTCCGCACTGCTTCTGGTGGGATTTGCCGCAGGTTATTGAATTTTTCATTGAATATTTAATAAAATGATGATATCATAAATTGTCATAAAAAAACAAAGGAGTTATAACAATGAAGGCAAGAAAACTTATATGCATGGCTCTGTGCATAATCATGCTTTTCTCTCTGACTGTTCCCGCATTTGCGGCAAAGCCCACCACGGCTACCTTTACCGACACCAAGGGTAACTGGGCAGAGCATGAGATCGCACTGGTAGCCGATGCAGGCATCGTCGGCGGATACCCCGACGGCAGCTTCCGCCCCAACAACAATATCACCCGTGAGCAGTTTGCAAGAGTAGTCGCAAACTTCATGGGCTACACCGAGGAGGCTGACCTCAGCCAGTACACCGACGTGAATCCCTCCGACGGTCTGACCCCCTTCGTGGCCCGCTGCGTCAAGGCAGGCGTCATGGGCGGCTACAGCGCAACCCGCATGGCTCCCAAAAATAATATCACCCGTGAGCAGGCTGCCGCTATGCTCTGCCGTGCGTTCAAGCTGGATACCACCGGCCTGACCGGCAATTTCACCGACAGGGACAGCATCACTCCGGGCCTCCGTGCAGAGGTTGCGGCACTTGAGATGACCGGACTTATCGCCGGCTATCCCGACGGCAGCTTCCGTCCCAAGGCAAACCTCAACCGTGCCCAGATGATGGCTATCATCAGCAGACTTCTCCCCGATAACGAGGGCAAGATAATCAGCATCATTTCCAGCTCCGGCGGCGTCACCATGCCCTGCGACATCCTTGACGACCACTCCATGGAGTTCTTCATTCCCAACTCCGTCATTCAGGCGGGCGATATCAATCTGAAGATACTCATCGAGAAGCTTCCTCCCATCAAGGGCGCAAGCTCCACCGTGCAGGCAATGATCAACAAGCTGGCTCAGGGCGAGATAAACGAGACCATAAAGACCGGCGCAAGCGGTGAGTTCAACCCCAAGGAGAGCTTCCCCAACGCCTTTAACTTCAACTTCGCCACCGTGAAGATGAGCATCAACGGCAAGGAGTTCACCGTAAACTCCTACGGCAGAGAAGGCGCAGACGGCAACAAGGTCATCTCCACTCCCACCAACTTCACCGCAGCAGACACCGC
>JABUSQ010000161.1 GCA_021442665.1 Oscillospiraceae bacterium | reverse complement strand
CTCCGGGGTGTTCGCTGCTTTATCTGTTATCCCGAAGCTTCCTGACGTTTATCTTCTTCTGACGCTCGGCGATGTACTCCGGCAGAGCCTTCTCACGGTCCTCATAGGCGATGCTGCTGACATTGCTGCGCTTCCTGAGCTTGATGGCGTCAAACTTGCAGCGGATGGTGCAGACGCCGCAGCCGAGGCACTTGTTGGGGTCGACCACGGAGGCACCGCAGCCGAGGCAGCGAGCCGCCTCCTTCTTTATCTGCTCCTCGGTGAAGGTCTTTCTGCCGTCCTTGAAGCTTGCAACGTCAACCCTCAGAGGCACCTGCCTGGGAGTGCTGTCATAGCTTTCCCTGACGCTGTCGAAGTCCACGTTTTCCTTGTCGAGAGCGGTGTACTCAAGACGGTCTCTGCCGATGGTGAGGCTCTGACCCTCCAGCACGTATCTGCTGAGGGAGATGGCGCCCTGCTTGCCTGCGGCGATGGCGTCGATGGCGAACTTGGGGCCTGTGTAAACGTCGCCGCCCACGAAAATGTCGGGCTGTGCGGTCTGATAGGTAAAGCCGTCCGCCCGGGCACGGCCCTTTTCATCGCAGCTGAGCTCGCCGATATCCAGTCCGCCCCAGTCGATGACCTGACCCACGGCGGCGAGCACGGCGTCGCACTCGATATCGCCGGACTCACAGCGCAGAGCGGTGACTTTGCCCTCGCTGCCCAGAATCTCCACGGGTCTGTGCTCGAAGAGGAACTTCACGCCCTCCTCCTTTGCCTCGGCGACCTCCTCGGGATCGGCGGGCATATCGCTCTCCTTGCGGCGATAGGCAACGGTGACGTCAAGACCCAGACGCACGGCGGCACGGGCAACGTCCATGGCGACATTGCCGCCGCCCACCACCACGACCTTTTTGCCGAGGTTGAGCAGAGCCTCGCCCGCATTGACCGCACGCAGGAAGTCGATACCGCCCCAGACACCCTGCAGCTCCTCGCCGGGGATGTTCAGGGGAGCGGCCTTCTGAGCGCCGATGGCGAGGTAGAAGCCCTCGTAGCCCTGCTCACGAAGCTGCTGTACGGTGAAGTCCCTGCCTATCTCCACACCGCATTTGAAGGAAACGCCGAGCTGCTTGAGCACATCAATCTCTGCGTCCAGAATCTCGTTGCCCAGACGGAAGGCGGGGATGCCGTAGCGGAGCATGCCGCCGGGCTCGGAATTCTTCTCGAAAACGGTGACCTCGTGTCCGTTAATTGCGAGGTAGTAGGCGCAGGACATACCTGCGGGGCCGGCGCCGATGACGGCTATCTTATGGCCGAAGCTGTGGAGCTTCTGAGGCACGAAGCGGTGATTCTCGTCCAGCTCCTTGTCGGCGATGAACTTCTTTATCTCGTCCACAGCCACGGGCTTGTCGATGCAGCCGCGGGTGCATTCATCCTCGCAGCGGCGGTTGCAGATGCGTCCGCAGACGGCGGGGAAGGGGTTCTCCTTCTTGATAAGCTCCAGAGCGTCCATGTACTTGCCCTGAGACGCCAGCTTCACATAGCCCTGAACCGCGATATGGGCGGGGCAGGCGGTCTTACAGGGAGAGGTGCCGCTCTCGGCAACGAATCTGCGGTTGGTGCGGTGCTCGGGATTCCACTTATCGGGGCCCCACTCCAGATCGTCGGGCAGCTCCGCCTGAGGGTATTCCACAGGCTCCTTGGCGCAGACCTTGCGGCCCATCTGAATGGCGTTGTTGGCGCAGGTGGTGGTACACTGACCGCAGGCCACGCACTTTTCGCTGTCTATCTCCGCAACATAGTTGCTCTGAGAGGCCTGCGGGGTGTTGTAATACTGGGTCATGCCCAGAGCGAGGCAGCTTTCGGGCTGGCAGTTGCAGATAGCGAAGGTGTTGCCGTCCTCCAGCGTGGTTATCTGATGGACGCAGCCGATGTCCTCCACGTGCTGCATTAGGCCGTAGGCCTCCTCCTTGGAGAGCTTTTTGCCTCTGCCGAGGTTGATGAACATATCCGCGCAGTGGCCCATGAACAGGCAGAAGCTCTCGTCCGGGTCACCGCTGCCCTCGTCCATGAGCTTGCGCACACGGCGGCACTGGCAGGGCAGAGCGCAGAGATGCTCGGCGTTTTTCTCGATGTAATAGCTCACACGCTCCTTGTCTATCTGCTCTGCGTCGGCGGGGATGGAGCTTTCCACGGGGATGACTCTCATGATGCCTGCGCCCATGGGGGTGTTCATGGCGTGGCAGGCCTGACTTTCGGTGGCGTGCTGCTCAAAGGCGTAGGCAACCTCGGGATGCGCTCTGCAGAACTTCTCGTTCAGCAGCAGGAACTCGAACACGCCGGGGGTGTACAGCGGCTGGAGATACAGCGCAAGCCCCACCTTGGGGATGGCGACCTCAAGAATTACGCCTATCTCCGCCAGCTCGTGGAGCAGCGTTTTAGCTCTTTTCTTGGGTATGCCCGCCCGCTTTGCGATGCTGCCGGGGAGGTTAACCTTCATGGTGCCCTTGATATTCAGCAGAATATTTATCTGCTCGTCGGTTATCCACTGCTCGAAAACCCTGTACTCCGCACAGTCGGGAGTGATCTTGTAGTGCCCGTCGTTTATCTTTTCGCACAGCCTGACCAGATTTTCTCTTACTTCCATAAGCAAGCCCTCCTTAATATTGATTAGCGTGAACATAGAACATTGCACAAATGCTCTCATGCCTTTGATTATATTTATATCATATTTTCCACAAAAATCAAGGATTTAACAATACAAATTCCGAAATTTGTAATATTATTTGCTTGCAGCGTAGGTTTTCCGCCCCGAAACGTGAAAAAGACCCGACTGAATCGGGTCTTATATCATACCTATCATACCGTTGTATCGTCCTCAGACTCGCCCAGCTGACGGAGAAGGTCGCTGCGGACTCTGTGGCTTACGTCATGAGTGCTGTGCTCCTTCACATATTCCACGGGGATGACGTCCGTCAGGGTCAGCGTGACATGGGTTCTGCGGAGGGGGAAGTTTTTGTGTATGCTGATGGTGTTCTCGATGCACATTACAAGGATGGGCACCTCAGCCTTCTTGGCGATCTTCAGCACGCCGTCGTGAAATTCGCCCAGCCTTCCCGTTTTGCTCCGGGTGCCCTCGGGAAACACGCCCACGGAGGCGGTGTCGTTCTTAATCAGCTCGGCGGCCTTGTTGATGGTCTCCATGGAGTGGCGGGGGCTGGTCTTGTCTATCTCCAGAAAGCAGTTTCTGCAGAGAAGCTTGCCGTAGAAGGGTATTCTGAAGCAGCCGAGCTTGGATATGTAGGCAAGCTCCGGACATTTCAGCGCCCAGAAGAGGACAATGGGGTCAAAATTGGAGCGGTGGTTTCCCACAACGAGATACCTGCCGTCTGCGGGAAGCTTCTCGAAGCCCACGGTGTGTATCCTGGTGCGGGAGAAGAAGACGGAGCAGAAGGCGCCCGTCTTCAGCAGGAAGCGGAAGTAGGGGCTGTAGGAGGTGTATTCACGGCTGCGGTCAATAAACAGCCCGCTGACAAAAATAACGATAACGTATAGCAGCGCCGCAGCCGGTATCACCGCAAGGCACCACAACAGAACATACAGAAAAGTCATAATAATCACCTTAAATCCGAATTGCTTTACTGTCACCTGTATTTCTCTGCAGCTGTCGTCAGCTCTGAAAACTGCGATTTTCTGTCAATCAAGCGGTTTTCAAAGACATGGCATATAATATATAATACCACATTGCGTAGTGCAATGAAATAGACAAATCGTAAATTTTGAAGTATATGGAAAGTGAAAAATCGGAATATTGCACAAATTCAGACAATCTGTTCAGAAAATTACCATTGTATTGACTAAAACCGCAGCAGATGGTAAATTTAGTGCAGATTTGCTCTGCGGTGCGGAGACGGAAGGGGAAAAGAGTATGAAGATAGCCGTTATAACGGGGGCGTCCTCCGGAATGGGACGGGAGTTTGTGTATGCCGTGGACAGAGAGTTTGAGCTGGACGAGATATGGGTGTTTGCCCGCAGAGAGGGAAGGCTTTCGGAGCTGGGGGACAGGTGCCGGACGAGGATACGGTGCTTTGCCCGGGATCTGTCGGACCCCGCCGTATATGAGGAGTACAGGGCGCTGCTGGAGGCGGAGAAGCCGGAGCTGCACGTGCTTGTAAACGCCGCAGGCTACGGGCTTTTCGGCGTGTTCGAGGAGATGGGGCTGCAGGAGCAGCTGGGCATTGCCGACCTGAACGACAAGGCGCTGACCGCCATGTGCCTGCTGAGCCTGCCCTATATGAAGAAGGGCGACCACATCATCAACATGGGCTCCAATTCCTGCTGGCAGCCCGTGCCCTTTCAGGCGGTGTACGGCGCAAGCAAGGCGTATGTGCTCAGCTTCAGCCGTGCCATAGGCAGAGAGCTGAAGCCCCGGGGCATCCATGTCATGTGCGTCTGCCCGGGCTGGATAAAGACGGAGTTCATGGACAGAGCCGTGCATGACGATACCATAAGCTATTATGACAGATGGTACACGGCGGAGGAGGTCATAGT
>JABUSQ010000103.1 GCA_021442665.1 Oscillospiraceae bacterium | reverse complement strand
GTTGCTGCAGGTTTTCTGACCGTAGCTGTTGTATACGCTGCTGCTCTGCTGTTTTGTCCAGTCAGCTGCTACGGTGTTTGCTTCGATGAGAAGTCCGTTATGGTACTCGTTTGTTGTGATGATGCCGTCGTAGGCCGTGGTGAGAAGATTGTGGGTTTCGCTCTCATAGGTGAAGTCCATTACCACACCGGTTGACGCTGTGTATTTCTTCAGCAGACTTGTCCCTGTTTCGTACTCACAGCTTGTCTTTGCTCCGCCGTCTTTTGCCGAAACAGGATTTCCGTTGTCATCGTAGCTGTAGGTCTGCACCGGTTCCCTCACAAGAGAGATATTGTCAAAGTATGCTGTGTTGGCGTTATTGGTATAGAATAAATATACCCGTATAAGCCTTACAGGGTCGCTCTTTTCGGGGACGACGATACCACAGGCATATTGCCAGTCGGTATAGTCACTGCTGAAGGGTATGAAATGCCACTCCTCCGCACTGCTGCTCTCATATACCACAGCGGCCAGCATACCGAAATATGGCTGTACTCCGTTATATGTTGGCTCACTGCTTCCTACCGCCTCGGCTTTTCCCCAGCCGGAAAGAATATATGTTCCGGGCTCGGTGTCGTGGATAAAAACATCCTGAGAAATATGTATGTTTTTGTTTGCAGCACCTGCAGCCTTGAACACCCCGCTGCCGAACTTTGTTGTGCCTTCGGTTGTATATGAAGCGCCAGAACTGAGGCTCCATCCGCTGCCGCTGTCAGGATTTCCGTTGATTAGAAGATTCGTAGAGGTGGCAACACCACTTTCTTCTATCTGAAAATCGTCAACATAATAATCCCCGGTGAAGCCCGATGCCTGCACTGCAGCATAATACTGTCTCGTGCTGTCGGGTGTGAAGGAAAAGCTGATTTTTTCCCAGCCTTTATCGATACTGCGAGTTGTTTTCGAACTGAAAGCATCTGACTCATATTGATTCGCAGTATCGCAGGAGCTTTCTTTAATTACAATTTTCCCATAGGATGAATCCGACCAATTGCTGACCGTGTAATTCAGAACATAACACGATACAGTATATGTTTTCCCGGCGGATAACTGTACATTAAAGCCGCCCTGAGAGATTATATCTGCGTTTCCTCTGCTGAAATGAAGCGACTTATAGCCTGTGTGAACCCTGTTGTCTGCTGCACTGCTGGCCGTAAGAATACTTGCGGTAGAATCTCCTCCGGTGACGGAGCCCGAGTTTTCAAAACCGCTGTCAATATTCAGTACAGGGTTGGATATTCCCAATGCACCTGTGCCTGTAATTCTGTTATTTGTCATGGAGACACCACTGTTGCCGGTATAACTTGCCGTAGACGCCCCAAGAACTTTTTCTTTTTGGTAGTCCGTCTGATAAACACAGATTGTTTTTCCCGTGTAGTCGAATACATAGTGCTCTACAATATCGTCCTCTGTGTCGCTCAAATGGTCTTCTCCGTAATATCTGTACTGTTTTTGCAGCAAACCGGTATTATATCCGTGGAAAGCAACACCGGTTGTCTGTACGGCATTAACATCGGCTGCGGTGAACTCTGTGACTTTGTTTACCCAGTAGCCACCGTGATGGTTGCTCCAATATGTAAAGGTGAGTCCATAATGGCTCTCATTATCGTAAGCCTTAGAAATGTTGCCGTTATTATCATACTGGTAGTATACAATTACGGAGTCCGGGTAGGTAATTGTATTTACCCTTCCGTTACTGTCATAAGCAAATGAAGTTACACGGTTTGTCCTGTCGGTTATTGTCGCAAGTCTGTTGCCCGAATATCCCAACGTTGCAACTGTAATCAGTGCTCCGCTTTTCGGGACCATAACTACCTGAACGATTCTGTTGCTTCCTGCAGCAGTTGGCTTCCAATTATTATTACTTGCAGAATAGCAATTGTTGTATGCGATATACTCTGCATTTCCGTTTGAATCTGTAATCGATATCAGATAACCGTTGTGAAATACCCTTGTTATATTTTCATCGGCATCCGTCATGGTGTAGATTGTATTTCCGCCGCTGGTGGATTTTTTGATTTTCAGTCCTAATCCGTCTTCATCCTGATATGTGTCGGCTTCTGTATTAATAAAATAGTGCTCTGTACCATCTGCATCATTGTATAGTAAATACTGACTTCCGCTTATTATAATAGGCACAACCGTCTGTTGAACGGACAGCTTCCAGCCCTTGCCGACATCCATGCTTGAATAATTGCATGTATGTATTCCTGCAGATTCCGACGTGCTGGTAAACAGATTATTGGTATATGCTGTATTGTACACATGACTGATTTCGGCAGAAACCGCATCAGTAGACAGTGATACGTCGTTGTTCATCAGCGTTATCTGGCTTGTGAAATCACTTATATAAATATCTCCGGCTCTTGCAGCCGATAAGCTTCGATAAGTGTTATAGCTTTCAACGCCGACAGTATTGCGATATCGGATGATGAAGTAGGGGCTGTTGTCATACCATGCATGTCCCGTGAGATTTGCAAAATATCCGATTGAGGTTTCATTTTCGGGCGCGAACAGCAGAGCTCCTTTTGTGGAATCATTTTCATACCACTCAAGAACCGCAGGAGTTACATCCCAGCCGACAAAAGTCCCCAATGTGCTTTCATTTAGAATCCTATAGTCAAGAATTCTTTGCTGAATACCCATACCGGATGCGCCGTATACGGTGTTCCACGTTACCGTGTTCAGGTCGGTGATTATACCGTTAACCTTGCGAACATCAACAGTTACACTTCCTCCGACTCCGCTCCCGAAGCTTGAGGAAAACAAACCCATATGGGCTATATGCATCTGCGCAGATATGATAACGCAATTGTTTGGGATTTCGGGAAGATTCTCTACCTGAACGCAAAGCTCACACGCTCCATAGCCGGTTGCATTATACTTTCCGCATTTTAAATCGCCAAAGCTTGGAGACGTTCCGTTTGGAGAATCCTCGCGTATATATGCTGTCTTCAGATTTGATGCATTATAGTGAAGAGATACTTCAGGATCTATCGTAATAGGATATTCTCGGGCATCGTCGTTCATCCATGCCGGATTCACGTTAATTGTGAGTAAATATCCGCCTTCACATTCTTTGATTGAATAGCTTGCCGAATCAGACGAAATACCGGCATCATCAAATATGTACGGCGCGGGAATAAGAAACACTGTATCTCCGCTGCTGTTATTAAGCAGCACATTTCCTCCCTCATCCAACGCAGGAGACAAATCGACCAGGTTAAGCAGGAACCGATATACGTATTCGCCCTGTTTTTCATTCACTATTATGCTTTCTTTTACATTGTATCCATTGCAAATATACTTAAAGTCTGTGTTTTGGAGAACATTTTCATATAAAATCTCAGATGTATATTTATCAGGTATACAAAGCTCATTTATTCTTTTGCCGGTATAATCTGAATCAGCTGCAGTATAAGAGGGGTTGCTGACTATTGCTATTGGAGTTTCCCATGCAAGTGCTGTTTCATTTGATGCAACAGCATTCTCAGGCGTGCTTTCATCGTAAGGCACAGCTTCGGTATTCTCAGTCGCTTCCGACGTGTCTTCGACGTCCTGATAATCAGCACTGTCTGTATCAGCTAAAGAGAATGCAATTTTGTAGTTATTATACTCAACATCAAACAAGAACTTATCGCCATCAACAGTGCCGGTAAAATGCTTTATAATGTCACCGGAAGCGGATGTATACAAGCTTTTTCCGTCAAAATTATCCGGCTTGAGGGTGTTATCTATATCTACCCATTTGCCGTCAGCTTGCCTGTAATGAACCGGCTTATCAAATTCCATTGCGACATACGATCCGTCACTCAGACGAAATTGTTTTACAGATTCATCTCTCAATTCTTCTATTTCTCCGACAATCGTTGCATATTCATTGTCGGAGATTATAATTTTTTCCTCTGAATCGTATGCATTATTATCCTCTTCTTCATCAACAGGCAGTGCGTATACCGGGATAAGCTGAACAACAAAGACTACGATGAGAAGAACGCAGATAAACTGCTTAAACCGTGTGCTTTTCATTTTAACCATATCCTTTCCGTATTTTTGAGCATTTCCTTTGATTAAAACCGGGATTATTAGTGTAAATGGATTAGATTCGTGCTAACAAGCCCTCATCGGTGTATAATACGCTATACTTACCTATCTATTATGTAATATATGAAAACGATTGTCAATGCGGACAATAATTTTAATATCTTATTATCGCTGAATTTAGGTTTTTAATGATATAAAAACTACCTGTGTACGAATAGAATAAGAGCATGTCTATAGCCACTTAATGTGTGCGTGAAAGCACATTAAATATGATGTACGCTTCCGTCCTTACATTGTCACAGTTTAATATCAAATAGCATAATTACAACTAATTATTTGACATTGTTTTAATTGTACTATATAGTTGTTTGTGGGTACTATAACGACACAGAATCAGGCTTCTACTACCTCCAAACACGCTACTATGACCCGGCAATTGGAAGATTTCTAAACGCAGATACCTTCGCCACCACCGAT
>JABUSQ010000137.1 GCA_021442665.1 Oscillospiraceae bacterium | reverse complement strand
GCGCCCGTATCCGGTACAAGCTCCGAACCCCGGAGTGTTTCGCCGGTAAAGCCGTCCTCCACCGGGAGTGTGCGCTCCTCCTGAGACTCTGCTCCGAATTCCGCAAGGATACTGTCAACGCTGAACAGCCCGTCATTCAGTTCAAAATCATTATTATCCATACAATTTATCCTTATCTGGAGCTTCCGCTGCGCTGACGAAGCACCTCATACATGATGACCGTGCCTGCGGCGGAGGCGTTGAGGGAGTTTATCCTGCCAACCATGGGGATGTTCACCGTAAAATCGCAGCTTTCCCGCACGAGACGGCCCATACCGTCACCTTCGGAGCCGATTACGAGAGCCATGGAGCCGGTGAAATCGGTTTTCCACAGCTCCGAGGAGCCCCCTGCGGCGGCACCGTAGATCCAGAGCCCCTTATCCTTGAGCTCCTTTAGAGCGGCGGGAAGGTTAGCCACACGGGCTATCCTCATGTGCTCGGCGGCTCCCGCGGAGGCCTTGCCCACAATGGCTGTGAGACCTGCGCTGCGGCGCTTTGGAATGACCACGCCATGGGCACCCGCGCATTCAGCACTGCGGATGATGGCGCCTAAGTTTCTGGGGTCGCTGACCTCGTCGCAGACGATGACGAAGGGAGCCTCGTTCCTCTCGGCGGCGAAGGCAAGAATATCCTCAAGGCTGCAGTATTCGTTGACACCAATGAGAGCGATGACCCCCTGATGAGCCTTGGTTACGCTCATGTTGTCAAGCTTTCTGCGGTCTGCATCCACCACGACAATGCCGGCGGCTCTCGCTTTGGAGGCGATATGCCCCAGAGTTTTGTCGGTCTCGCCCTTTGCAATAAAAATTTTATCTATGCTTCTGCCCACACGCAGAGCTTCAATGACCGCATTACGGCCCTCGATTATATCGTTTTTGATCTCGTTTTCCATTGATCCACCCGTATACATAATAATACATTATATATATTACCATATAAATCCGAAAACTTAAAGTAAAAAGTTATTTCGACGACAAAATTTTTGCAGACTTTATATTGAATTAATTGTACCATGTGATAAAATATACTAATTAGAGAGGAGTGACTCTGTGAAGAAACTGATGAAGAAGATAGACATCTTCTGCTACAAGCATCCCCGGTTCGGAATTCCGAATCTCATGAGATATATCGTAATAGCAACGGGTATCGTCTGGATATTCTCCATGATGGACAGCACGGGCACACTTAAATACTGGCTGATGCTGAATCCCGAAATGATACTCAAGGGTCAGGTCTGGAGACTTGTGACCTTTATCTTCGTGCCGCAGAACGAAAGCTTTCTTATCCTGCTGTTCCTGTATTTCTATTACTGGATAGGCACTACGCTGGAAAATCAATGGGGCATACCCAAATTCAGCATTTTCCTCCTCAGCGGCATTATTTTAACCGTTATTTTCGACTTTGCGGTTTATTTTGCCGTCAAGGATGCCACTGTTGTGGGGACAATCTCCTACATCGGCGTACATTATATCTACCTGTCGATGTTTTTCTCCTTTGCAACGCTGTTTCCCGACATGCAGGTACTGTTCATGTTCTTCATCCCCATGAAGATAAAGTGGCTTGCCCTGCTGGACGCGGTGTACTTCGTCATTGACATCGTGACTCTGCCCTTCCCGGCTGACCTCCTCCCCGTGGTGGCGGTGCTCAACTATCTGGTCTTCTTCGGCGGCGACATCTTCGACATGCTCCGCCGCAAAAGCCCGAAAAAACAGAAGGCGGCGGTCAATTTCAAGCGTGAGAAGGCCCGCATGAATTTTGAGGAGCGGGAGAAAAAATATAACCACAAGTGCGCCGTGTGCGGCAGGACGGATACGGAGTACCCCGGACTTGAATTCAGATACTGTTCACGCTGTGCAGGCTACCACTGCTTCTGTCAGGAGCATATAAACAATCATATTCATTTTACGGAGTAAAGTCAGGATAAGAAAATGAAAAAGAAAAAGAAAAAACCGATAGTGATAGTGCTGGAAGTGATATTGCTTCTGGCCCTGCTCGCCGCTCTCGGCTATGTGGTGTGGCTGGGGGCAGACAACTACTTCAATCCGCCTCCCGAGCCTACGCCCACGGCGACGCCTACCCCGGAGCCCACTCCCGAGCCTACCCCGGAGCCCACTCCCGAGCCCTACGGCCTGCCGGACTTTGAGCCCCATGCCGTGGAGGGAACGGAGCCGGAGAAGCTCATCGCTACCACAGGCATCATGGTGGACGGCGCAACGGTGGAGGAGTACAGCAGCGAGTATGTGATAGACTTTGACACCGGCGCAAAGTACACAGAGCTGGAGGGTGTTATCACCTTCCGAGGCAACAGCTTCAGAGATACCGCAGCCTACGGTACGGCGGATATCACCGCAAAGAAGCTTCAGACCGTTTGGACGCAGGCCACCGGCGGACTCAGCGATGTTGACGGCAACTACTGGAGCGGCAACGGCTGGGTAGGTCAGCCCCTTATCGTCAAGTGGCCGGATGCAACACGCAAAAATATGGTCGCAATGTACGAGTGGGCAAGGGAAAAGGACGGTCTCGTGGAGGTTATCTATGCCAGCATGGACGGCTACATCCACTTCTACGAGCTGGAAAGCGGCGAAAAGACCCGTGACGCCATGTATATGGGCTACACCTTCAAGGGTGTCGGAGCTCTCGACCCCAGAGGCTATCCCATTCTCTACCTCGGCAGCGGCGTACACAGCCCCAGCGGGCGCAGCCGTGCCTTCGTTGTGAACCTTGTGAACAACACCGTAATGTACGAGTTCGGAAACAATGAGAACTTCGCTTACAGAGCGTGGCCCATGTTTGACGGTTCTCCTCTGGTGAGTGCCGCCACGGATCAGCTCATATACCCCAGCGAGAACGGCATTCTCTACATCATCCACCTGAACACCAGCTATGACGAGGAGACGGGTGAACTTTCCGTCAATCCCGACAATGTGGTCAAGTGGAGATATAACGGCGTGCGCAGCGGCGGAGCATACTGGCTCGGTATGGAGTCCAGTCCCCTTATCATCAACCACTACATCTTTATGGCGGATAACGGCGGTAACCTTATGTGCCTTGACCTGAACACCCTGAAGCTGGTGTGGGTGCAGAACACTCTGGACGACACTAACTGCACCCCCGTGCTGGACATTGAGGACGGACACCCGTACATCTATATAAGCACCTCCTTCCACTACGGCTGGCGTTCCTACACAACGGCTGCGGTGCCTGTATGGAAGATAGACGCGGAGACCGGTGAGATAGTCTGGCAGAAGGATTACACCTGCTACACCGTGGCAGACCTCTCCGGAGGCGTTCAGGGCACCATTGCTGTGGGCAAGAACAGTCTTTCCGACCTGATTTTCGTTCCCATAGCACGCACGCCCTCCGCCAGCGGAGGTACTCTTGCGGCACTGAACAAGCAGACCGGCGAGGTGGTCTGGGAGTTCCAGACCAGTATGTACAGCTGGAGCTCTCCCGTGGATGTTTACGACGCCGACGGCAAGGGCTATATAGTCTATACGAACTGCGGAGGCAATATCTACTTCATTGACGGACTGACCGGCGAACAGCTTGACGTTATGAGCGTGGGCGCAAATATCGAAGCCTCTCCATCGGTATATAACAACTATCTCGTGGTCGGCCACAGAGGCTGCCGCACCTACTGCGTGCAGATGACCTGAAAAGAACCGAATAAGAAAAATCGGAGGTAAAAAAACCTCCGATTTTTTTAAATTAGGTATTGCAATTGCCGGCTTGTTGTGTTATTATAGCTAAGCACTGGAAATCCGGGTGTAGCGCAGATGGTAGCGCGCTTGAATGGGGTTCAAGAGGCCGCTAGTTCAAATCTAGTCACTCGGACCAAAAGGTCGCAGGCTAAGGCTTGCGACCTGTTTTTTTTCAGGAGGGATATTGAATGATGAGAACTGAGCCCGTTACGGGGGCAGACGCAGAAAAGCTGCTTGAGATATATGCACCCTATGTGGAGAATACCGCCATATCCTTTGAGTATGATGTTCCGACTGCTGAGGAATTTGCGGAAAGGATCGAGACGATAACCGCAAAGTACCCATACATAAAAGCAGTGGACGAGTCCGGGAACATATTCGGATATGCCTACGCATGCAGCTTCAAGAGCAGACCTGCCTATGCCAGAGCGGTGGAGACCTCAATATATGTCAGACAGGACAGCAGACGCCGCGGAACCGGACGCCTGCTCTATGAGGAACTGGAAAGGCTCCTGAAGGATATGGGAATACTAAACATGAACGCCTGCATCGTCTATCCCCGGGAGGGCAGGGATGACGAGCGTGTCACGAAGGACAGCGTTCGGTTTCATGAGAAAATGGGGTTTTCACAGGCGGGTCATTTTCATGACATCGGCTATATATTTGACAAGTGGTACGATGTAATCTGGATGGAAAAGAGCATAGGCATGCACACGACCGGACAGAAGTTTAATATAAAGTGAAAATGTCGCTTTGCAAGCGACCAAATCAGCGTCTGAATTGCGTATAATACAATCACAGTCTGACACGGCAGACCGC
>JABUSQ010000195.1 GCA_021442665.1 Oscillospiraceae bacterium | reverse complement strand
AACGATACCTTCCTGCCCCGACAGACCTCTAAAGAAAACGGTGGCATACCCTATCAGCTGCAGCTGAAGGAGCTTAAAGCCATCCTCGAGGTCCAGGAGAAGCATTTCCCGTTTCTGACAAAGAAGGACGACGACGGTAGAACCGTATCGGAGAAAATATGTTCGATTCTGTCCTTCCGGGTTCCCTACTATGTAGGACCTGTGAACGACGCTCACAAGCGTGAGGATGGCGGCTTCTGCTGGATAGTGCGCAAGGAGCCGGGCCCGGTTCGCCCGTGGAACTTTGAGGAGAAGGTGGACCTTGACAAATCGGGGGAGGCCTTCATAAGGCGCATGACATCGACCTGCACTTATCTTATCGGTGCAGAGGTGCTGCCGAAGGACTCTCTGCTCTACAGCCGCTTCATGGTGCTCAACGAGCTTAATAACCTGAAGCTTAACGGTGAGAAGCTTCCCGTGGAGTGGAAGCAGGATATCTATGAGAAGCTGTGCATAAAGCGGAGCAGGGTCACGCTCAAGGCGATAAAGGATTATCTTATAAGCACGAAAGGAATCAGCAAAGCCGATGAGCTGAGCGGAATTGATGAGGAACTGAAGGGTACTCTGAAATCCGAACGGGACTTTCGCAGAATCCTCGGAAATGACTTCGATGCGACTGTTGCCGAGGAGTGCATCCTTACGCTGGTGCTGTTCTCAGAGGAAAAGCGTATGGTCCGCCGCCGTCTGGCTGCCCGCTTCGGCGACCGGCTCAGCAGTGAACAGCTTACCGACATCTGCCGCCTGCGTTACAGCGGCTGGGGACGCCTCTCCCGTGAGTTTCTGACGGAGATATATGACACGAACCCCGCCACGGGAGAGGCCGTCAGCATCATTTCCGCACTTTGGAATACCAACGAAAATCTCATGCAGCTCCTCAGCTCCGCACATCAATTCAAGCAGCGCATTGACGAGCGCAACGCAGAAATCAACGGAGCGGAAACCGACTTCAGCTACGAGAGCATGGTTGAGCCTCTGTACTGCTCCCCGGTGGTGAAGCACAGTATATGGCGTGCGCTGGTCATAGTTAAGGAGCTGGAGAAGATACTTGGCCATGCGCCGGAGAAGGTGTTTGTGGAAATGGCCCGTGAGGAGGGCGAAAAAGAGCGCACTGTCTCCAGAAAAAACAGGCTGAAGGCGCTGTACAAGAAAATCGGGAAGCAGGCAAACGAGCTTTCGGCACTGCTGGAGCAGAAGAGCGACGCCGAGCTGCGGCAGAAGAAGCTCTATCTCTATTTCACCCAGATGGGAAAATGTATGTACAGCGGCAGGCCCATATCTCTCAGCGACCTTAATGACGAGAATAAATACGACATTGACCATATCTATCCCCGTTCCCTCACGAAGGACGACAGTCTGGACAATCTGGTGCTGGTGGAGCGGAGGCTTAACCGTGATAAATCAGACGATTACCCTCTGCGCGATAATTACCGTCAGCATGAGCTGTGGAAAATGCTTCTCGGCGCGGAGCTTATCAGCAAAAAGAAGTATGACAGACTTGTGAGCGTCTCTCCGTTGACGGAGGATCAGCTCTCGGGCTTTATTGCCCGCCAGCTTGTGGAGACACGGCAGTCCACCAAGGCAGTTGCGGAGGTGCTGCAGAAGCTCTACGGCAGGGAGCGGGTGGTGTTCGTGAAGGCGGGCAACGTATCGGATTTCCGTCACGATGAAAAGCACAATTTCGTAAAGGTTCGTGAGCTGAACGACCTTCACCACGCCAAGGATGCCTATCTGAATATCGTGGTGGGAAACGTATTTCATACCAAATTCACGGCTGACCCCCGCAATTTCATCAGGAGAGCTCCTCCCCGTAGCTACAGCCTCACGAAAATGTTTGACTTCGATGTTAGCCGAGGCGGTGTGACGGCATGGAAGGCAGGAGAGGACGGCACTATTGCCACCGTAAAGAAAACCATGGCAGGAAACCGCATTCTGTTTACAAGGTATCCCTTCGAATTCGGCGGAGAATTCTACGACCAGATGCCAATGAAGAAGGGACATGGTCAAATACCGAGAAAGAGCGCGGATCCTCGTTTTGCGGACATTGATAAGTACGGAGGCTATAACAACGACAGCACGGCATACTTTTTCCTTGTCCGCCACACAGTAAAGGGAAAAGAAGCCCGCACCATCGAATATGTACCTGTCCGGCTGGCGGACAAGCTACGCGGAGATGAGAGCGCTCTGCTTGAGTACTGTTCCGGGACGCTGGGACTGCTCAACAGTGAGATTCTTATTCCGGAGATAAAGCTTAACACTATGTTTGTCATAAACGGTTTTCCGATGCATATTTCCGGTAGAACGGGCAACAGCATTACCTTCAAGGTAGCCGCCCAGCTTGTGCTGACGGACGAGCAGACCGCATATCTTAAAAAGGTCTGTAAATTTAACGAGCGGGTCAAGGCAAAGGTGGCAACCGAACCGACAAAAAGTGACGGTATTACGGCAGAGGACAATCTGAAGCTGTATAAAGCGCTTCTGGAAAAGCACAAAAATACCGTATATAAGAACAGACCTGCCCAGCAGATAGAGTTACTTAAGGAGGGCGAAAAAAAGTTTCCCGGGCTCAGTCTCAAGGATCAGTGCGCTGCGCTTGGCAATATTCTCGTGCTGTTCAAGTGCGTATTTGCAAGAGCTGATCTGAGCCTGATTGGCGGCTCCAAGCAGGCGGGAACAGTGGGCGTGAACAAAAATATGATGGGAAACAGCTCCGCCCGAATCATTTACCAGTCTCCCACTGGACTGTTTGAAAACTCCGTTGACCTGCTGGGTGCTTTCGGCATATGAGCTGGAGAACGGTCTGTGTATCCGGCAGGGCAAAGCTTGATCTGCGGCTGGACTGCCTTACCGTCCGGCGGCAGGACGAGACACTGAAAATCCATATATCCGAGATTTCCGTTCTGATAGTGGAGAGCACCACGGTGTCTCTTACTGCCGCACTGCTCAGCGAGCTGATGCGCTGCAAGGTAAAGGTGATATTCTGCGATGAGCAGCACAACCCCCAGTCCGAGTTGCTTCCGTTCAGCGGAAGTCATGACTCTGCTCTGAAAATCAGGGAGCAGATAAGATGGAGCGAGGATATAAAGGGCGTAGTGTGGACACGGATAGTACGGGAAAAGATAACGAAGCAGATGCTTCTTCTGGCGGAGAGAGGGCTGTACACACAGGCGGATAAGCTGGAGGGCTATCTGGAGCAGCTGGAATACAGGGACGAATCCAACCGTGAGGGCATGGCGTCCAAGGTGTATTTCAATGCGCTGTTCGGCATGGACTTTATCCGCAGGGCGGAGGATGCACCGAATGCCGCTCTAAACTACGGCTACAACATTCTTCTGTCTGTAGTAAACCGTGAGATTGCGGCAAACGGTTATCTGACTCAGCTGGGACTGTTCCATGACAATATGTTTAACAGCTTCAATCTGGGCAGCGATCTGATGGAGCCCTTTCGACCCCTTGTGGATAAGCGGGTCTGTGAGCTGAACCCGAAGAAGTTCGAAAAGGAGGAGCGCGCCTATATGCTCGGACTGCTGAGTGAGCAGGTCAGCATTTCGGGAACGCTGCAGTATCTGCCCAACGCAATCAGAATCTACTGCAGGAGCGTGTTTGACGCCCTTGAGGCAGGGGACGAAAGACTGCTGAGGTTTTATCATTAATGAGCTACAGATTTATGAGAGTTATTGTCTTTTTTGACCTTCCCACCGAAACATCGGCGCAGCGCCACGAGTACGGTGTATTTCGCCGGTTTCTGCTCCGCTCGGGCTTTTTCATGGTGCAGAAATCGGTGTACTCCAAGCTGGCTCTGAACACCACGGCGGCGGAGGCGATAATGAAAAACGTTCGGGAACACAGCCCTCCCGAGGGCATTGTGCAGATGCTTACCATTACTGAGAAGCAGTTTTCAAGAATCGAGTACGTTGTGGGTGAAAAATCGGGTGACGTGCTTGACACAACGGACAGGCTGGTGATATTGTGAGATTAATGCATCCGAGCTTCAGCTCGCCGATAGTTCTGGAGGAGGGCAGGGTAAATGTGCTGGTTGCCGAGTCTCCGGAGCTGTACCGCAGTCTGCTGCTGGACCTGACGGCTCAGTGCGCAGGGCAGGAGGGGGAACTGATACTGTCGAGGGATTTCTCTGTCGTTCCCATGTCAAAGAACGTCGCCCTTCTGCGCGAGCCGCTGTTCCCGGACTTCGGCAGCAGGAAGATAGTGAACAGCTTTCTGTCGGGACTTGAGAAAACGGCAATGGGCGATTCCCTCTGCACAGACACCTATAACCTTCAGTCTGCGCTGGCGGGTTATTTTGAAAAGCTGCTTTATGCGTTTGATGCGCCCCTGAAGGTGGATGCCGATGTATCGGTTTCCGCATTGCTGAAGGCCGCCAATCTGCAGGTAGATACGGAGGACAGCACGCCTGTGGAACGGCTGAGCACGTGGATGGAGGTTCACACCTCCCTGCGGCTCGCCAACGTTTTTGTGTTTGCCAATCTGAAAAGCTGTTTTTCGACCTCGGAGCTGAAAAAGCTTTATCGGGAAATAAGGCTGAAAAAATACAGGGTGCTTCTTCTGGAGCCCGTCCTGTATGATAATCTGCGTGCTGAGGAGTGTACTCTCCTGTTTGATGCTGATTTATGTGAGGTGATAAACGAAACAGAAAACTGAAGCAAGTAAGACTGCCTGAAATTACACCCGGCGCTGTCGTAGGGCGCTGTTCCCGGCCGTTTTCGGTCCGCTGATACAGCGGAATCTGAAATTTGAGGTTTGAGAGTCGTGTAATTTCATAAGGTAGTTAATCTGT
>JABUSQ010000121.1 GCA_021442665.1 Oscillospiraceae bacterium | reverse complement strand
GGGTCTGCTTTTTTCTTTGCGGGAAATCAGATGAGATTCTTTGCCTTGAGGTCGGCTATCTTCTCGTCGCTGTAACCGAGAAGGTCCTTGAGAATGGCGTTGGTATCCTGACCGAGAGCGGGAGCGCCGCGCCAAACCTGGCCGGGGGTGCCGCTCATCTTGGGAACGATACCGAATGCAGTGATCTCCTTGCCCAGAGTCTGATCCTCGTAGGTGATGAAGTCGCCGCGCTTCTGATAGTGCTCGTTCTCCAGGCAGTCCTTTGCGCCCATTACACGGCTGCAGGGGACTTTGAACTTTGCCATTGCGTCCTCGATCTCCTGTGCGGTACGCTCGGCACACCATGCGATGGTCTTTGCATCCAGCTCCTTGCCCTTTTCGGAGGAGACTGCGTCGATGCCGGAGGAGCAATCCTTGAAGTTGAAGTACTCAAGGTCGAAGTCCATTGCCTGAATGGCTCTCTTGTAGACGCCGGGTCCGAAGGCACCCAGTGCCACGTCGTAGCCGTCCTTGGACTTGAACAGACCGTAGGGCTGGAAGGCGGCTGCCTTGTTGCCGGAACGGGTGTTCTCACGGCCTGCCATGGTGTAGGAGGTGTAGAGGTCGCAGCAGTAGCTTGCCTGAACCTCGAACTGTGCAATGTCAACTATCTGGCCGTCGCCGCCCTTGAGGACGTTGATGTAGGCTGCCAGAACTGCGAATACAGCTGCGTAGGCGGAGGTGAAGTCATTGAGCCAGGGCTTGCCGACAACGGGCTCGCCGCCCTTCTCGCCGTTGAGACCCATCCAGCCGGAGAATGCCTGACCGATCATGTCGTAGGAGGCACGGTCGCAGTACTCGGGCAGACCGCCGAACTTGGGGTTGCCGTAGCCGCTGATGTGGGCGATGATGAGCTTGGGGTTGACCTCCAGCAGCTCCTCGTCACGGATGCCCAGCTTCTCCAGCCATACCATGTTCTCCATGAACACGTCTGCTTCCTTGATGAGCTCGAAGAACATCTCCTTGACTTCGGGGAACTTCAGGTTCAGCTCAAGGGACAGGGACAGCTTGTTGCGTCCGTCCTGTGCCCAGGAGGTGCTGACCTTCTTGTCGCCTTCCTTGGCAAAGGGAGCAAGAACACGGAGAGTGTCGCCCACGCCGGGACGCTCAATGTGGATGACTTCTGCGCCGAAGTCTGCAAGCAGGGTAGCTGCATAGGGCATGGCTATGAGGGAGCCGGTGTCGATGACTCTCATTCCTGCGAAAGGACCGTACTGGGGGATAAGCTGTTTACGTTCGCTCATTGTAATTTTCTCCTTTGGTGTTGTATGTGTTGTGGTTATTTAAGCTTTACGGTTTTTAATCTCTTCGATGATTGCGGGAACGACGCTCTTGAAATCCGCCACTACGCCGTAGTGGGAGATATCGAAGATGGGAGCGCCTGCGGTGTAGTTGATGCTGGCGATGCACTTGGAGCTCTGCATGCCCACCTGATACTGAACGGAGCCGGAAAGGGCGACGTTAATAATCATTTCGGGCTTTACGGCAACGCCGGACTGACCTATCTGCAGGTCGTGGGGCAGGAAGCCGCAGTCAACCAGAGGACGGGCAGCACCGAGCTGTGCTCCGATGAGGGAGGCAAGCTCACGCAGCATGTTAAGCTCCTCCTCGCTCTTTACGCCGCGGCCGCCGGATACGATGACTCTTGCCTTGTCCAGAGGAATGCCGGTTACCACCTTGGGCTCTACGGAGATAACCTCGTAGCAGTCGTCCTTCTCAACGGTGACATTCTCGGTGATCACCTCGCCGGTGCGGGACTCGTCAGGGATCAGGGGCTCGAACATCTTGGGACGGACGGTGGACATCTGAGGTCTGCACTCAAGGATAACGATGTGAGCCAGAATGCTTCCGCCGTATGCGGGGGTGGTCTGGAAGAATACGTCGTCCTCGTCGTAGCCCAGATCGATGGCGTCTGCGGTCAGACCGGTCTTGAGGCTTATCATCATGCGGGGAGCAAGGTCTCTGCCGAGGCTGGTGGCTCCGTAAAGGATGATGGAGGGCATATATTTCTCTGCAAGCTGGGTGAGAGCCTGCTGATAGGGTCTTGCGCTGTACTGAGCCAGTGCCTCATTCTCGGCGACAATGACCTTGTCGGCGCCGCCGGCGATGAGGGAGGGAGCGAGCTGTGCCACTCCGCAGCCGAGAAGGACAGCGACTATTTCCTCACCGTTGTGTGCCTTCAGCTCCTGTGCCTTGGCAAGAAGCTCGAAGACGGTGGGCTCAAGCACGCCGTTCTGCTGCTCGGCAAATATCCAGATGCCTTTGTAATTCTCTTTTGCCATAGCTGCAGCCTCCTCAAAGTACATGCTCGTTTTCGAGCATATCAACGAATTTTACGGCAATCTCTTCCACGGAGCCTGCAATGTAGGCGGTGTCGGTGTTGCGCTTGGGAGGTGCGAACACGACCTTGGTGGAGGAGGGAGAGCCGGGGATACCGGTCATGGTCTTGTCGGCTCCGACGGCCTCTGCGTCCCAGATGGCACGGGGCTTCTTCAGCGCCTTCATGATGTTGATGGGAGTGGGGTAGCGGGGGGTGTTGATATCACCGGTGACGGTGACGGCTGCGGGCAGCTTAGCGCGCACCTTCTCCGTGCAGTTCTCCAGAACTCTGTCGCAGTATACCCAGCCGTCCTGCACGTCGATGGAGGAGGCGAGGGTTATCTGAGGAATGTCAAGGAAGGCTGCGGTGGCGGGACCGGTCTGAGCCGTGTCGCCGTCAACTGCGTGGCGGCCGAAGAGAAGGAGATCGAAGTCGCCGACCTTCTTTGCGCCCATTGCCAGAGTGTAAGCAGTGGCGAGAGTGTCAGCACCGCCGAAGGCACGGTCGGAGAGGAGGTATGCCTCGTCGCAGCCCAGTGCCAGAGCCTTCTTCAGCACGTCCTCTGCCTGAGGAGGTCCCATGCTGATGGCTACTACGGTGGCGCCGTACTTTTCCTTGAGCTGAATGGCTGCCTCAACGGCGTTGGCGTCCAGGGGGTTTATCTTGGTGGAAACGCCGTCGCGCTTGAGGTTGCCTCTCTCGTCCAGCTTAACATCGTCGGTATCCGGCACCTGTTTTACAAATACGAGTATTTTCATCTTTCTTACTCCTGATCTTGAATCAAAAGCTTACTGAGCAAGGTAAGCGCCGGAAACTACCATGCGGAGGATCTCGCTGGTGCCCTCACCGATCTCAAGCAGCTTTGCGTCGCGGTAGAAGCGCTCTACGTTGAACTCTGCGCTGTAGCCGTTGCCGCCCAGAACCTGAATGCACTCGTCGCAGATCTCCTTGCACCAGAGGGAGCTCATGAGCTTCAGAGAGGCTGCCTCGACGGTGTGCTTCTTGCCGTTTGCCTTCAGCTCTGCGGTTTCCCAAACCATGAGCTCCATTGCGCGCAGCTTTGCGTACATGTCGGCGAACTTGAAGGCAACGCCCTGATATGCCTTGATGGGCTTGCCGAAGGTGGTGCGCTCGTTGGCGTATGCCTTGGCGATCTCCATTGCGTGCTGGGAAAGTCCGTGTGCGATGGAGCCGATGGAGATGCGGGCGCCGTCCAGAGCTATCATGGCGACCTTGAAGCCCAGACCCTCACGGCCGACGCGGTCGGACTCGGGGATACGGATGTTGTCGAAGCTCAGCTCGCAGGTGGCGGAGCCTCTCATGCCCATCTTGTGCTCGAACTTGCCGATGGTGAGACCCTCAGCGTCCTTGGGAACGATGAAAACGGAGATGCCCTTGGCACCTGCGTTGGGATCGGTCTTTGCCATGATGAGGTAGTAGTCGGCAACACCGGAGTTGGTGATCCATGCCTTGCCGCCGTTGAGGATGTAGGAGCCGTCCTCCTGCTTGACTGCTACGGAGCGGATGCCTGCTGCATCGGAGCCTGCGGAGGCCTCGGTGAGACCGAAGGCGAAGACCTTGCCCTGTGCTGCCAGAGGCAGGTACTTCTGCTTCTGCTCCTCGGAGCCGTGCTCGAGGATCATGTCGGCTGCCAGCCAGTTTGCGTCCAGGTACAGAGCGATGGAGGCGCTGCCCTTTGCGATCTCGTTGACAACGATCTGGGAGGTGATAGCGTCACCGCCGCCGCCGCCGTACTGCTCGGGAAGGTGAATGCCCATGAGTCCGGTCTCGATGAGCTTTGCGTGGACCTGCTCGTAAACCTCCATGTTGAAGGAGAGGGTCTCGTCCATTGCCTTGTCGATGGGCTCGATCTCGTTCTTGGTGAACTCTCTGACCATGTCTCTTATCATGATCTGCTCTTCGGTGAATTTGTACATTTTTGTTCCTCCGTTTAAATGATTTTTTTAGTTTGTAGGCATTAAACTGTTTACACTAAATTAATACAGAAGAGTATAACATGAAGCGTTTGCTGATAACTGTTATATTACAATACAGCATACAACAAGTTTACTCCCCTGACTTTGTTAATATTTTAATGCGAGTAGGACAATTTGTCAACACAATCCGTGTTAATTTCGTAACATTCGGCGTTTGGTACAATTCTGTAATAATATATATAACAGTTTAAGCGTTAAAATTATAACAGCGGGTCTGCCGGAGACTGTGAATCGTAATTCACAGCAACAGTTGTTATACTACACTTCAAAAAATATGTCGCAACAAACTTAGCTTGCGTTTTTGTTATAAAAAGTGTATAATTTAATTACCTTTAGATGTTAGAATTTGGGGGTGATTTTCATTTCCATCAAGAATGATTACGTGCTGTCGCACATAGAAGGTCTCAAGGCGGGAACCAAGGTCTCCGTCCGGGGACTGTCGGCGGAGCTGAATGTCAGCGAGGGCACGGCCTATAAGGCCATCAAGGAGGCGGAGCTGCGCAGACTCGTGGTCACTAAGCCCAAGGCGGGTACCTTCCG
>JABUSQ010000022.1 GCA_021442665.1 Oscillospiraceae bacterium | reverse complement strand
ACCGCCGTTCTGAAGCAGATGGGCAAGCTCTCTCCCGAGGAGCGCCCCGTAATGGGTCAGCTTGCAAACCAGCTCAGAGCGGAAATAGAGCAGGTCATCGAGAGCAGCCGCAAAAAGCTTGAGGCAAAGGCTCTGGAGAAGCGTCTCGAGGAGGAGGCGCTGGACGTGACCATACCCGGCGAGGAGCTTCGCCTCGGTCACAAGCACCCCATGTACATGGCTCTGGACGAGATAAAGGATATATTCGTGGGCATGGGCTTTACCGTGCTGGACGGCCCCGAGGTAGAGCTTGCAACCTACAACTTCGACAAGCTCAACGCCGAGGAGGGTCATCCCTCCCGTGACTGGTCGGACACCTTCTATTTCACCGAGGACAGCAGCATAATGCTCCGCAGCCAGACCAGCCCCATGCAGGTGCGTGCCATGGAGACCATGGAGCTGCCCATCCGCATCGTTGCACCCGGACGTGTCTACCGTAAGGACGAGGTGGATGCTACCCACTCCCCCATGTTCCATCAGGTGGAGGGCATGGTAATCGACAGGAACGTCACCATGGCCGACCTCAAGGGCACCCTCAACGCCGTTATGGAGCAGCTCTTCGGCGAGGGCACCGTGACCCGCTTCCGTCCCCATCACTTCCCCTTCACCGAGCCCTCCTGCGAAATGGACGTGCAGTGCCACAAATGCGGCGGCAAGGGCTGTCCCACCTGCAAGGGCGAGGGCTGGATCGAGGTCCTCGGCGCAGGCATGGTGCATCCGAAGGTTCTGGAGATGAGCGGTATCGACAGTGAGGAGTACACGGGCTGGGCCTTCGGTATGGGTCTTGAGCGTCTCGCCATGCGCCGCTTCAAGATATCCGACCTGCGTCTCATTTTCGAGAACGATGTCCGCTTCCTTGAGCAGTTCTGACAGGAGGTAATGAAATGAATTTAAGCAGAAAATGGTTAAACGAGTTTGTAAATATAGAGGCAGACGACAGAGCCTTCGCCGAGGCTATGACCCTCTCCGGCTCCAAGGTGGAGGTAACCGAGTATCCGGGTGAGGAGATCGTCAATGTCAGGGTGGGCAAAGTGCTGTCCATGGAGAGACACCCCGACTCCGACCACATGTGGGTATGTCAGGTGGACGCAGGTCTGCAGGAGCCCATTCAGATAGTCACCGGCGCATGGAACGTCCATACCGGCGACCTTCTCCCCGTGGCAATGGACGGCTCACTGCTGCCCGGAGGCAAGAGAATAGAGAAGGGCATGCTGAGAGGTCTTGAGTCCTGCGGTATGTTCTGCTCTCTCAGGGAGCTGAATCTTGACGAGCGTGACTTCCCCTATGCCGCCATCAAGGCCGCCGCCCTGCTGAACAACTATCACCCCATCGACCCCGCAAAGCCCTCCATCCCTGCGGACATCAGGTCCGGTGACAGGGTCTTCGGGCCTGTCATCGCCGCAAGGGTGCTGGCAGTCGCCCCCGCAGGCTTCGGCTGGAGCTGCACTCTCGAGGGCGTTGACGCCTGCGTCGTAACCGACTGCCGCAACATCCACGAGGGCGATACCGTGGCATACAACACCAAAAGCGGAGCAATCTGTACCCTTACAGACCTCCACGCCGAGCAGAGAGAATTCCCCAACTGCATCGAGGACGGCATTTTCATCATCCACGAGGAGGTTCAGCCCGGTGACGACATCCGTCCCGTCATCGGCGCAGATGACCGGGTGGTGGAGTTTGAGATAACCCCCAACCGCCCCGACTGTCTCTCCGTCATCGGTCTGGCAAGGGAGGCCTCCGCAACCTTCGGCGCTCCCCTGACCCTCCACGAGCCCGTGGTAAAGGGCGGAGCCGAGGGAAAGCTGGAGGAGCTGCTGAGTGTTCAGGTGCTGGCTCCCGCTCTCTGTCCCAGATACACCGCGCGCATGGTGAGAAACGTTAAGATTGCACCCTCCCCCAAGTGGATGCGTGAGAGGCTCCGTGCCATGGGCGTGCGTCCCATAAACAACATCGTGGACATCACCAACTACGTCATGATGGAGTACGGTCAGCCCATGCACGCCTTTGACTACCGCTATGTCAAGGGCGGAAGGATAATCGTCCGCAGCGCCGAGGAGGGCGAGGAGCTGACCACGCTGGACGGCAATGTCCGCAGGCTCACCGCAAATCACCTCGTCATCGCCGACGACACCCGTGCCGTGGGTCTGGCGGGCATCATGGGCGGACTCAACAGCGAGATCGTCGCCGACACCGCAGACGTTGTCTTCGAGTCCGCAAACTTTGACGGCACCTGCATCCGCAAGGGCGCTCTGTCCCTGGGCATGCGCACCGATGCCTCCGCAAAGTTTGAAAAGGGTCTTGACCCCTATAACACCCTTGCCGCCTGCAACCGTGCCTGTGAGCTGGTGGAGCTTCTGGGCGCAGGCGAGGTCATGGACGGCGTCATCGACGTTAAAGGAGAGCTTCCCGAGCCCACCGTGCTGTCCCTGCGCCCCGACAAAATAAACGCCCTTTTGGGCACCGACATCTCCGTGGAGGAGATGCAGAGCATCCTCAGAAGTCTGGACTTCGGCGTGGACGGCGAGACAATAACCGTACCCTCCTACAGAGGCGACGTGCGTCACTACTCCGACCTTGCGGAGGAGGTCGCCCGCTTCCACGGCTACAACAGGATACCCTGCACGCTGGTCAGCGGCGAAACCACCAGAGGCGGCTACTCCGAGGCTCAGAAGCTGGAGCAGCAGCTGGGTGCCGCCTGCCGTGCCGCAGGCTATGACGAGATAATCACCTACTCCTTCATCAGCCCCGCCTACTACGACAAGATCCGCTGGGCGGCCGACGACAGCCGCCGTGAGAGCTTCAGAATACTCAATCCTCTGGGCGAGGACACCTCCATCATGCGCACCACCGTTCTCCCCTCCATGCTGGAGATACTCACCCGCAACTATAATTACCGCAACGCCGAGGCACGGCTCTACGAGCTGGGACGCATCTATAAGCTCGGCGGCAAGGACGGTCTTGCCGTTGAGGAGAAGGTGCTCTCTCTGGGAGCCTACGGCGGTAAGATGAATTTCTTCGCCCTGAAGGGTCTTGTGGAGGCCATACTCACGGGTATCCGTGCAGAGGCGGTCCGCTTCGAGGCCTGCTGTGACAATCCCTCCTACCATCCCGGACGCTGTGCGAGGGTCTATTCCAATGGAAGGCTCATCGGTGTGTTCGGGCAGATACATCCCCTCTGCGCCGCAAACTACGGCGTGGACGCGGAGCTCTACTGTGCCGAGCTGTCCTTCGAGGCGCTCATGGCCGCCTGCGGCGAGGACCCCGTCTATGTTCCCCTGCCCAGATTCCCCGCCGTCACCCGTGACATCGCCCTTGTCTGCGACAGGTCCGTGCCCGTGGCAGAGCTGAGAGACTGCATCCTCGCAGCCGGAGGCAGATATCTCAAGGCGTGCAGGCTCTTCGATATCTACACCGGCTCCCACATGGCCCCCGGAAAGAAGTCCGTGGCGTTCTCCCTCACCATGAGAGCGGACGACCAGACCCTCACCGACGAGCACGCCGAGGAGACCCTCAGCTCCGTTCTGGAGGCTCTGCGCCTGCGCTTCGGTGCGGTCATCAGATAAAGCCCTGCGGAAAATGTCTCCGCACTGTCCTTAAAGTCGGACAGTGCGGAGATTTTACGTTTTATTCACTTTACAACACGTCAGATTATGGTTATAATAGTATCAGAAAATATTTTTGACAGGAGGGAGCTTGCAATGGAAGACATTACGAGGAAATTTGCGGTAATCGACAGCAAAACAGAGATGAGAGAGATTCTGTCATCCGTGTATAACTCTCTGAAGGTAAAGGGCTATAATCCGATAAATCAGCTTGTGGGCTACATCCTCTCCGAGGATCCCACCTACATCACCAATTACAACGGTGCCCGCAGCCTTATATGCCGCATTGACCGTGACGAGCTCATGCATGAGCTGCTGGTAAATTACCTCGGCAAAGAGTAAAAAAATCCTCTGTCCTTTGACAGAGGATTTTTTTATTGCCGATCAGAAGCCCTTGCAGGCAAAGCCGCTCCAGTTGGAGTCATTGGAGAGCTGTCCGCCGGCGGTGAACACGGAGGTGAGGTCGCTCTGTCCCTTCAGATAGAGGTCGAACCACAGTCCGCCGTAGTATGCTATCTTGTCGGGGACGATGATGCAGGTGGTGTGGGGTGCCATCTTCAGAGCTGCGTACACGGCGGGGCCGCTGCTGCCGTTGTAGGAGGGCTTGACCCACAGAGACGCCAGGACGATGAGGTCGCCGGTGCCTGCGGCATAGAATGCGGGGCAGGTGACCTTCTTTGACTCGCTGCTCATGCTGGAGCCTGCGATGGAGAAGATGCACTTGATGCGGCTGTCCTTTGCTGCGGCATTGACCACTGCCTTGCCGCCCTGAGAATGGCCGGAGGCGCCGATGGCGTCAAGGTCGATTTTGCCGTAGAACACGCTGTCGGGGTCTGCGTTCTTTGCGGTGATGTAGTCGATGGATGCCACAACGCTGTTGCCGTCGCCGGTCATGACATTGGTGTCGCTGACCACGACGTAGCCCATCTCTGCCCACAGCTCAAAGAGCTTGTAGTAAAGCTGGGTGATGCAGCCGGTGCCGTTTGCCCAGGCAATTACCGGGAACTGCTCATCGCTTGTCTCCAGTGCTCTGGGGTAGACCACGATGGTGCCGTTTAAGCCGAGGCTGTCAACGTCCTTGTAGGTGGTGACCGTGGCGGTGTCGACGGCAACGGTGCTTGCAGGTGCCGCAAATGCGGAGGTTCCGGCAACGGAAACAACCATCATAAGCACCAGCAGGAATGCCAGTAAACGTTTTTTCATATTCATTCTCCCGTTCTTTAAATTAGTCAGAATTTTGACTTACGAATAATTATACAGTATATACAGCTATCCGTCAACACA
>JABUSQ010000061.1 GCA_021442665.1 Oscillospiraceae bacterium | reverse complement strand
TTAAAGTATTTTTGAGCATGGCAGAAGGCCTGCAAAAAACGAATAAAAGACAAAGGAGAAAGCGATGACTTACGAGGAAGTATTAAAGACCGCCGCAGAGCGGACGACTGTCTGCAAGGTATGTCCCGTCTGCAACGGACTTGCCTGCAGGGGCAAGGTGCCCGGACCCGGTGCCTCCGGCAGCGGCAAATCCTTCATTCAGGCTGTTGAATATCTCAGCAGAATCGACATCATGATGGACGTGGTCTATGACCACGACGATCCCGTGGAGACCAAATTCGAGTTTCTGGGCAGGGAGCTTTCAATGCCTGTCATGGGAGCACCCTGCGGCGGCGCTCAGTTCAATTTCGGCATCGATCCCGAAACCGTCAGCGAGAGAGCCTTCGTCTACGCTCAGCTCAGGGGAGCCGTGGACGCCGGTGTGCTGGGCTTCATGCCCGACGGCCCCAAGAACATGACCATCAGAAATCATATGGACCGCATTCCCGATTTGGGCGGAATGGTCATACCCACCGTCAAGCCTTGGGAAAATGCGAAGATTATAGAGCTTTTCCGTGAGGCGGAGGAGGGCGGAGCCCTTGCCTGCGCCACGGATATCGACTCCGCAGGGCTTATAAATCTCCGCATCACAGGAACGCCGGCCGAGCCCAAGAGCAGGGCGGAGCTTCGGGAGCTTGCGGAATGCACAAGGCTCCCGGTGCTCGTAAAGGGCATCGTCACTCCCAAGGCAGCCAAGGCAGCCCTTGAGGAGGGAGCCGCGGGCATCATCATCTCCAACCACGGCGGACGCATAATGGAGGACTGCCCCGCACCCGTGTCCGTGCTGCAGGAGATAAGGGAGGCCGTGGGCAGGGACGCTCTGCTCATAGTTGACGGCGGCGTCAGAACCGGCGGCGACGTGTTCAAGTGCCTCGCTCTGGGAGCGGATGCGGTGCTCATCGGACGCCCCCTCTGCATTGCCTCCATCGGCGGCGGAGCCGAGGGCGTAAAGCTGTATCTGGATAAGCTCCGTGACGAGCTTTACACCTGCATGGTGCTGACGGGCTGCAAGAGCCTTGCGGACATCAGCCCCGACAAGATAAGAAACCGCAACAGCTAAAGCGAAAAGCCGAAAGCGGCATATTATTAAAAGAGAGGACGCTGTCCTCTCTTATTTCTGCCCGAAAATGTACTACAATATTACAGAGAGTGTACAAATTCGTAAAAAATTGTAACATTCTCCCGCTTTTTACGTCATTATCAGTAAACGGTTTGTAATTTTCGCATAAACTTGGAGGTATTGGAAATGAAGAAAAAACTGCTTAGCCTGATACTGGTGCTGTGCATGCTTATCACCCTTGCTCCTGCGCTGGCGATGCCTGCCATGGCAGAAGAGACGGAAACCGCCACCGAGGGTGATTTCAGCGCCGTGTTCAAGGCGGAGCTGACGGTGAAGAAGAGCGCGGAGGCGTCTCTCCCCGGGGATGTAAAGGTCAGCTTTGACCTTCTGCATTTTACGGGAACGGTGTATCTGCCCGGCGGCGCCGACGCAGAGAAGCTGTTTTTAAGCTGGGACGACAGCGAGCTCTGCCTTGAGAGGGACGGCGTGAGCTACGAGAGCGGCACGGCCCCCATCGCACCGGCGGGACAGTGTGTTGCCTATACGGTAAGCAAGGGCCTCGCAAGAGGCGTGGCGGTCATAAAGACTCTGCAGGGTGAGGCCGGCGTGGAGCCCATGTTCCTGAACATAGACGAGAGCCTCGGCACCGTGGACGCCATGAACGGCGATTCCGAGCACGAGACCTCCTGCTACGGCAGCGCAAGCTTTCTGGGCGGCGACAACTATATGAGCATAAAGGGCAGAGGCAACTCTACATGGGTGTTTGAAAAGAAGCCCTACAATATCACCTTCTACAAGAAGGCGGACTTCGACAAGAAGAAGTCCGTGGAGCTTATTGAGGGCGTGGAGTCCAAGAAGTGGACGCTGCTGGCAAACTATCTTGACAGCACCCTGCTGCGCAACAAGGTGGCCTTCGATCTCGCAAAGGCCATGGGCATCGGGCTTGACTGCCGCTTTGTGGATGTGTGGATGAACGGGGAGTATCTGGGCAATTACCTGCTGACTCCCAAGAAGGACTACAACGCCCCCGCTGCGGGCTTCATGCTGGAAAATGACCACATCGAGGACAATTCTCAGGGCAACCAGTTCGTGTTCCCCAACATAGCCGAGATGCCCCTGAAGCACAACAGGATAAATATCGAGGACATCGGCGACGATGCCATAAGCCCCGAAACAGGTGAGCAGATAAGCATGTCCGAGATTGAGGCGTGGTTCACCGAGGCGTGGAACACGGTGCTGGATGCCGAATCCGAGGAATATCAGAAGTATTTCGACCTTGACTCCTGGGCGAAGATGTACCTCATGTTCGAGGTGTCCAAGACCTACGACTGCTACGCAGGCAACATCATCATGACCCGGGAGGGGCTTTCCGATGGGGATAAGCTGAAGGCGGGGCCTGCATGGGACTACGATATCGCCTTCGGACGCACTCTGCACAAGTTCATCGTGGGCGTGGACGAGTATGCCCAGCTCAATGCCGAGGGCTGGTACAATGACAGCATCGGCGTATACCACGCAGGCAGGCCCTTCAGCATCCTGCAGGGGCTGGGCATGCACGACAGCTTCATGCAGAAGGTGGCAGAGGTCTACAGCGAATACCGCTGGGCCTTTGAGGAGCTGAGCGCCGACGTTGACCGCCAGCGTGCCGTGCTGGGAGCCTCCGCCGACATGGACAATGCCCGCTGGTACGAAAACCATCTCGGCGGCGACTATGTGGTGGCTCCCGACACCCTGAGCGTGCTGGGCACGGGAGAATACAGGCTCAATTACGAGGTAACTCTGGGCTACGACAACTACGTCAACAACCTCAGAGAATTCTGTACGAAGCGGGTCATGTGGCTCACCGACCACCTCTGCGCTGAGGCCCCCGTGGGAAGCATCACGCAGACCCTTGTAAACGGCAACACTCTCGTGCTGCGGGCGGAGCTGACTGCGGGTAATGAGCATCCGTCATACTGCTGGCAGAGCTCCATGAACGGCGTGGACTGGACGGATATGGAGGTCGGCGGCTCAGAGGCTCTGAGCATCCCCGTCAGCGACATATCCGAGGGCGTGCAGTACCGCTGTGTTGTGAGCAACTGCGCGGAGATAAACACCGTCCACGGGGGAAGGGTGACGGCAAACACCGTCAGTACCGCTCTTGAGCCTGTGAGGGTCAATATCACCGAGGCGGAGGACGAGGTGCCTCTCTGCGAGGGCGAGCTGAAAATGGTGATGAACGGCAGGAGCATGGGAATGTACACCTTCGCTCAGGTCGGAGGCGGCTGGACCCTGCAGGACAGCGACGGAAAATACCTTGCCGCAGATAAGCTGAAGCTCGTTCGCTCCGATACTCCCTTTGTGTGGAGCTATGACGGAGGAGTATTCACCGCAAAGGTCAGAGTTAACGTGGGCATCACAAGACTCATAAGCTTCTCCTATGACCTGCCGGTATTCCTTCAGGAGCAGAACGGAGGACTGAGCCTGTCGCTGCTGAAGGGCTCCGGTGCGGTGTTCTATAACTGCTACAGCGTCATTGAATAACAATAAAAGCTTCTGCGAAGGCAGAAGCTTTTTCATAGCCTCTCTAAGGGCAGAAAAAAACCTTCGGAGCTTTCTCCGAAGGTTAATTTTCATTCACCTGCCGAATATGGAGCTGAAGAACTCCGCTATCCTCAGTGCCGTGCTTTTCACTGCACTGTCGATATTTTTCAGCGTATAGCTCAGAAGATTCTCGGGCACGTCCACCTGACCTGCGGGGGTATCCAGCTTGCCTGCGCTGAGTATCTGACCGCAGTCGCTGCAGACCGTAACGCCGCTGTAGCCGACGTCTCCGGCGCTCTGACCGTACTTCGTAACGGTGTTCTCATGGCGGCAGGTGTTTATCTCCGTCAGCTTGTCCAGAATACGTCCTGCGATGTACTCCTGACCCTCCGCATCGGGATGCACGCCCAGGAGAATACCGCTGACGTTGCCCAGAGCCTCCGTGAGAGGCATACCGTCGGAGAAGATCATATCCGCATCGGGTGCGCTGACAAAGTACACATTGCCGTACTCTGCGGCTATCTCGAAATAGTAGTCGTTCAGAGACACCAGAGCGGCGTTAACGAGGTCAAAAAGCAGGGAATAGTCCAGACCGGGGATGACACGGAAGCACTGCGCCGCATCGTGGTAGCCCACAAGGAGGATGTCGGCGGTATCGGGAGCCAGAGCGACGATGTCCCTGACCACCTCCCGGGAATTCTCCCGCAGACCGGCTATTTCGCCGCTGAAGGCGGAGACGGCTCTGCCTGCCAGATTGGGATCCTCGGACACGGTGGCGAGAGCGCTGAGAACATAGTCCTCAAAGGTCTTGACATCGGAGATGGCGGTGAGCTTCTCAAGGTCGAGAACGCCCGTGGCGGCGAGGGAGTTTACGAGTGCGCCCGTGAGGTCGTTGATACCCACCTGAACGGTGATAAGGTCGGAGCGGGAGAGCCATGCGCAGATGTCGTTGCCCTTCTCACGGAGAGTGCGGGTACGCACTGCGCCTCTGTTGCCGAACCAGTCATCGGGATAGGTGTAGGGGTTTTCCACACCCATGCCCCGCTCGATAAGCATACGGAAATCGGACATTCTTGCGCCGGAGCTGGCGGCACAGTATACCTCGGCGCCGTTGTTATTTTCCAGCACCTTCCCCACGGCATCGCCGTAGGAGCCCCCGACTCTCAGACACACGCTTTCGGCGGCCTTGGTGTCGATGCTGAGGTCAAGTCCGTAGCCCCAGGCTATGCTGTCGCCCACATAGGTGTAGCATTTGTAGGGCAGACCGGCGTAGGCTTCAGCCTCCAGAGCGAAGGCGGAGGTGCCGA
>JABUSQ010000104.1 GCA_021442665.1 Oscillospiraceae bacterium | reverse complement strand
GTAACAGGGACCGTATGTATGATGAGATTTCAAGTGAAATTGATTCCGAAGAATAAGTCTCTTCATCAATCAGCATTGCCTTAGAGGATCTTCGCTGTTTCAAGATTGATTCCACTGACGGAGAGCTTTGCATCCGTTTGGAAAAGCGCGGTTGACCTGCCATTTCCCTTATGAGGTATAATAAAACTGATTTACACCACCCCAACAGCAGCAACAAAACGCGATGGTAGGGGTGTTTTTAATGTCTTGAAAAAATTAACAGTTTGCTTTACAATGATAGAAAAACGCCCGAGTTTATTGTTTTAGTGAGGATTTACTTGTGAGTATTACAGTTTTGGATTGTTTGCGTTTATCATCCCTGCGCGATGCTGAGGTAATAGCAGGGCACAAGGGACTGTCAAAGACTGTCTCCGCAGTTTCAGTTCTTGAATATGCTAAAATATCTGCCTTGGAGAGTGTTCTTTTTTCGGGAAATGAACTTATTCTCACAGCGTTTTCATCTGTTGCCGACAGTGTTGATGAGCAGTGTTTTGCAATTAAACGATTGCATGAAATGGGAGAAGTCGGATTGGTTATATATTATGTCGGTTATTTTCTTCCGAGTGTTGACCAGCGTTTAATTGATTTGGCTGATGAATTGGATTTTCCGCTTATTCTTATGCCACCAAATGTCTACCATCACAGATACAGTGATGTGATAACAGAAGTGATGAGTGCGGTTTTTGAGAATAACAATAAGGACTCCTATTTGGTTCCGGAGATTTTAGAAAGCATTTCCAAACTCAACGAGAGACAGCGAACTCTGTCTGGTGCGCTCCGCTTGATAAGCGCCCGTCTTCAATGCAGCCTTATGATTTTGGACTGTGACGGCAGAGAATTTGCCCTTTCAACATGGCCTTTAGCCGCGACAGAGGATTTTGTAAACAGTTTTCGCTCTGCGGTTGATAACTTTTCCGGTGAAAACAGCTTAATGGTATGGCACGGCGTCGAGTACAAAATAAGAAAATGTTCTTTTGACACAGACAATAGGCGTAATATATCCTTGTTCATCCTAAAGAACGCACCAATATCAAAGCAAGATGTTGACCAAAGCGTTGAGGTGCTGAGGGTGTTCTGTAATGTAAGCAAAAATTGTTTTTGCCGTGAGAGCGCTGACGACTTGGTAAGAGCCGTTTTAAATAATCAGCAGCCGACCGTTTCAAGATTAGCGAAACAATTGCATATTGATTTGAGCAAAATTCGTGTAATGTGGATATTGCGTAATAAAGGCGGGGATAGGACTATATCTGATGTCATTTCTGCTTCAAAAATTAAAGACTTTTTTCGAGACAGCAACAATAAAAGAGTTTTTGCAGATACATTTGACAACAGTATTGTGGTTTTTACGGAGGAAACAGGGGATTGTGATGAGGATTGGCTGATTGCTCAGCAGTTTTTGAAAGTTCATCTACGCACATGCAGCGAACTTGTTTTAATATGGTGCGGTGGAATGGATTCTGTTTACGATGCTCAGCAGGCTTATTTGCTGTCCGAATCATGTTTTAATGCTGTATGCAAGATATATCCGAGAAAAAATGCATTTTCTCTTCAGGAATTGATATTTGCAGAAGAATGTCTGCGGATTATGAATCTGCCCAGATCACAGATTAACAACTATTTGTCTGTATTGACACCGTTAAGGGGACAGAATGACGAGGAGGTTATTATTCAGACGCTTTCAGCCTACCTTCTTGACGCGGATTCAGATCTGTCAAAGGCAGGCAAACTTCTTTTTGTTCACGAAGGAACCATCAAGTATCGTATTAATAAAGCGCAGAAGCGATTAGGATATTCCATCAAACAAATGCCGGGCTCATACTCTTTGTATTTAGCGCTTGCCGTAAACAGAATGTCGTTATAACAGCGTCCTTTTTTGCTTTTTGATAAATAATAGCGACATTTTTTGTCCCTCAAGATAAAGACTTGTTTTTGAGAAAACGTTATAATTGTAACAGGAATAGATCCATATTTATTGGATGCTACAACAATCAAAAACAGGAGGAACAAATAATGACTACACTATTAGAGCAAGACCTTGTCAATGTTATTTACGGAGCCACGATTTTCGGTGGAGGCGGAGGAGGCTCCGTATCTGCCGGTATTGACCTTCTCAAGCTTTACAAAAAAAGTCATCCGGAGAAGATAGTTCAGCTCGACCTTGTAGAGCCAAGCCAAATGTCAGACAATGCATACGCGGCTGTTACGGCCGGTATGGGCGCTCCAAAGGCGCTGCTTGGCAAGGATTTCACCCCGTATGCTGTCAATTCATACGAGGCTTTGGCTGATATGGCGGAAAAACTCGGTAAGGACATCCGTTACACCTGCCCGGTGGAAATGGGCGGTTTCAACACCTTCGTTCCCATGCTCATCTCTCTTCTGAAAGAAATTCCCATCGTAGATGCTGACGGCGCTGCACGAGCTGTTCCGGCGCTTGATACCTTGCTCCTGCATGTAAACGGACTTAACACCTCGCCTTTAGCAATGGCGGATCAAAAGAATAACAGAGTTACTATTGAGCTTGCTGATCCAAGAGATGCTTCCGAAGCTGAGATTATCGGAAGAAATATTTGTGTCGCTTTTGACATGATTTCCGGACTTTCCGGCTGGATGGTTACTAAGCCTCAGATTCAGACTGCGATTGGTAATAACACGATATCACGTGCCATGTTTGTCGGAGAGCTTCTTGATACATACAAGCGCACCAATCTTTACGAAAATGTATATGAATACATCAGGAAGAACTCAACTATTGAGAGCCGCGGCGTTTGCATGGGCATAATTTCCAAAGTAAAAATAGAGACAATACACGGCTTTGATGTAGGAACTGTTATCGTTGCTGGAGACGACGGACATGAATACAAGGTGATTTTCCAAAACGAAAACTTGGTTCTGTTCAAAGACGATAAGGTTATTATGACTGCGCCCGACATTATTTCGTTCTACGATAAATCTAACTATCTGCCACTTACAAATGCGGATGTTGCTGAAGGTCAGCGAGTGGATGTTGGTGTTCTCAAGGTTGACCAGCGGTGGTGGCTACGTGGGGAGCGCGCAATAAACGAAGTATGGAAGCCTTACTTTGAAAAAGTAGGCTACTCCGGTGACATTGTTCGCTATTGAATAATGCATTCGGCTCAAATTAAAAATTCAATGCCCTATTTAAGTCGGGATGGAGCGTTTGTCCCATCCCGACTGTTTTGCTTTCTGCCAAAAGATTACTATAAAAAGCTCTGGCAGAGATAATTATATAAGGAGGACGACACATGAGTAATGCTCACGCGCTTGATGTTGTTTTATCAGAATTTCTGGAATTAGCAAAAATACCTCGACCTTCTCATCACGAAGAACAGGTTTCAGAGTACCTTTGTCAGTGGGCTGTCAATCACGGGCTGACGGTAGAAAAGGATTCGTTAGGAGATGTCATAATTGAAAAGCCGGCCTCCCCCGGCTGCGAAGATAAGCCCTTAACAATTTTGCAGGCGCACATGGATATGGTGTGCGTAGCAAAAGAGGGTGTCAATTACAATCCCGTTTCTGATCCTATCAAGGTTAAGATTCTCGAGGATGGCTTCACATTAGTTGCGGAGGGTACCAGTTTAGGTGCCGACGACGGCATAGGAATAGCCATTTGCTTATATTTGCTTGCAGATGAGTCATTGCGCCACGGCCGTATCCGCGCCATTTTTACAACAAACGAAGAAGACGGAATGGATTCGGTGAACATCGACCCAAAATACTTACAGGGACAATACCTTATTAACCTCGATTGGGAAGAAATAGGCTCTTTGTGCAACTCGTGCGCCGGAGGGGATTTCTTCAACTTTAATCGCAAAGCAATCTGGGAAGCTCCTGCTGCAAACGCAAAAACTTTAAACATTAGTTTCACCAAGCTTTTGGGCGGTCATTCAGGCGTCGGAATTAACAAAGGGCACGCTAATGCACTTGTCAGCCTTGCAACTGCACTTTCAATGCTCAAACAAGGGGGGATAAACTACCGCATAGCGTCCTTTGACGGTGGACAGGCGCCCAATGCCATCCCGAAGTTTGCCAAAGCAGAATTGACCATTGAGGAAAATCAGCTTGATGCTACAAAAGATATTTTACAAATCTTCCGTTCTGAGTTTAAAGCTTGCTATGACAATGTTGAATTTGAATACGAATTTGCTGTTTCTGAAAGCGACAAGCTCCCGTTAAAAGTCCTTTCCGAAGAAACCGGCTTTGCACTGGCGGAACTTATGACAGTAGTCCCGAACAATGTGCATACTATGAGCCCGTTTGTTGCGGGACTGGTAGAAAGCTCAGCAAACCTCGGAACAATCAGTATTTCGGATGATGAAATAAAGTTTATGGTATTTGCAAGGAGCTCGGTTGACTATCCCGAAACTCAGATGAGGCTAATATGTCAGTCACTTGCGGATGCGTACGGCTTTGCTTTTCAAAGTGAGGGTCATGTGCCCGGATGGGCAGTAAATCCGAACAGTAAGCTTGTGCCTCTTGCCTGTTGTGCGTATGAAAAAATAACCGGAAAGAAAATGGTTGTGGAGCCCGTTCATGCTGGGGTGGAATGCGGAGCATTTGCAATAAAAAACCCCGGATTAGATATGATTGCAATAGGTCCGACCCTCTTGGACGTACACACACCCAATGAATCCTGCAATCTCAATGATGTTAAAATAATAACCGACCTGATCGCGGAAATATTACGCACAATAGCCGAATGACTTTACCGGAAGATATGATGATGGGCATTTTATGCGTGACTATGTTTCGGTGAAGTCAAGCTCATTGAGCATGTCGCCTGCATATACGTCTCCGCTAGCCATATCTGCACGGAGCGGTATATGCACAAGGGCGTAAAAATCCGCTGAGCTTTGGCAGCTTCTTTACGCATGGCAGGAGCAGAAGGTTAAGCTGAACCCCGGCGAGATCACAAAGGACGAATATGACCGCTGGCGCTACAATTACCCTCAACTCGATACCAC
>JABUSQ010000030.1 GCA_021442665.1 Oscillospiraceae bacterium | reverse complement strand
ACAAAAAGGTGTTGCAAAAAAAAGTGAGAATATTATACTATTCACGGCAGGCATTTGGTCCGGATATTTAGGAAAATGTGTACCGGCATCATTACATATGAAATATTATTAAGGAGGATAACATGAAAGACATACATACAGTATTGGACGAGATTATTGAAGCAGTGCGATTCTGCGGCAAGGTTATGCTTGAGGCAGATCGCACAGATTTATCCATAAAGGATAAGGCCGGGAAGGCAAACTTTGCAACTGTCTACGATGACAGGATTCAGGAGATAATACAGGAGAAGCTGAAGGCCATTCTTCCGGAGGCTGAGTTTTTGGGCGAGGAAAAGGACTGTCAGATAGACAGGAATGCAGAGTTCATATTTGTGGTTGATCCGATTGACGGGACCATCAATTTTATGAAAGATTACCGGTGCAGCAGTATATCTGTCGGTCTCATCAGAAATGGCAAAAGATTCCTTGGTGTGGTATATAATCCATATCTTGATGAAATGTTCACTGCCATCAGGGGAGAGGGGGCACATCTCAATGGTCGGCCCATTCATGTATCTGATGAGCCCTTGAAAAATGGTGTTTTGTTGTTCGGAGCTTCGCCTTTTCATCCGGAATTGGCAAAAGCCTCCTTTGATATTGCATTCCATTATTTTCAGAAATGTCTTGATATACGCAGGTGCGGTTCGGCAGCCTTGGATTTATGCGCCATAGCTGCAGGCAGAGCTGAGATTTTTTTTGAACTCATATTGTCTCCGTGGGATTTTTCAGCCGGGGCTCTGATTCTCGAGGAAGCGGGGGGCAAGGTTACCAACCTTGAAGGAGGCGAGCTGCCCTGTCTGGAAGAAAGTAGCTTGCTTGCCGTCAATAAATTACATGAAGAGGCGTTTTTACCTGATTTCTTATATCGTTAATTCATTAACCGCCTCCCGGTTGACCGGGAGGTGGTTTAAAGAGGAGATAAAACCATGTCTAACATTAAAATTGGCTATGCGCCCACCAGAAGAAGCATATTTTCTGCCCCTGATGCCGTTAAATACAGGGGAATTATAGCTGACAGGCTAAAAGAGCTTGGGGTGGATTTTGTTGACATCACCGACATCAATTCCGAAGGCCTTTTGTACAATGATGACGACAGAGTTAAAATCTCAGAAAAATTTAAGGCAGAGAAGGTGGATGGTCTTTTTCTTGCTCATGCCAATTTTGGAACAGAATTTGAATGCGCAAGACTTGCTAAGGATCTTGGCGTTCCGGTTCTTCTGTGGGGGCCTCTTGATGAGAGACCTGATGAGAACGGAATACGACTCAGGGACACTCAATGCGGTCTTTTTGCTACGGGCAAGGTGCTTAGAAGATTTGGAATCCCCTTTACCTATATGACCAACTGCAGGGTTGACGATCCGGTGTTTGAACGAGGACTTAAGGACTTTATGGCTGTCTGCAACGTTGTAAAAAGATTTAAAAATATCCGCATTCTCCAGATTTCCACCCGTCCCTATGAGTTCTGGTCAACCATGTGCAACGAGGGAGAGCTCCTTGAGAGGTTCAACATCCAGATTACTCCTGTTCCCATGCCGGAGCTCACGGAGGAAATGCGAAGAATAAAGGATAGTGCTGCGGTTAAGGAGGTAATTTCCTATTGCCGTGACAGGATGGAGATAAAGATAAAAGACGCTGAGCTGGCCAATGTGGCAGCCCTGAAGGTTGCCATGAAAAATCTTATCGACAAATATGGCTGCTGTGCAGCGGCAATCCAGTGCTGGAACCAGCTTCAGCATGAGATAGGCATTATGCCCTGTGCGGCCAACTCACTTCTCAACGAAGAGGGAATTCCGGTTGTCTGTGAGACAGATATACACGGCGCCATTACAGCTCTCATGGTAGAGGCTGCCGCTCCGGAAGGCACAAGAAGTTTTTTTGCTGACTGGACCATTCGGCATCCGGATATCAGCAATGGAGAACTTCTTCAGCACTGCGGCCCATGGCCGATTTCATGTGCAAAAGAAAAACCTCAGATTACATATCCTCTTGCCTTTGACTGCCCCGGCGCAGTTACTGCAGAGGCTAAACATGGATTAATAACCCTTGCCCGCTTTGATGGTGATAACTGTGAGTATTCTCTTCTCCTTGGCAATGCAAGGGGTGTCGATGGACCAGTGTGTATGGGAACCTATCTGTGGATTGAGGTTGATAATATCAAGAGACTTGAAGCCAAGGTTGTTGAAGGGCCTTACATTCACCACTGCGTGGGCATTCACAAGGATGTTGTACCGGTGCTGTATGAGGCCTGCAAATACATAGGGATTAAACCGGATTTTTATGATCCTGTTGAAGAAAATGTGAAGGCATATCTTAGAGGTGAATGATTTTGAAAGGATTGAGTGCTTTAGCCTACGACTTGCGCAGGGATGTAGTTGACATGATTGTTGAGGGCAGGGCAGGTCATATCGGGGGTGATATGAGCGTTATGGAAATACTCGTCACCCTGTATTTTTGCCAAATGAATATTTCACCGCAAAATATTTCTTCCCCTGACAGAGACAGATTTGTATTGAGCAAGGGACATTCCGTAGAGGCATACTATGCAGTTCTCTGCGCCAAGGGCTTTATGGACATAAAGGAGGTTAAGGCAGAATTCTCCAGATTCGGATCTCCTTATATAGGACATCCAAATAATAAACTGCCGGGAATTGAAATGAATACAGGTTCCCTGGGCCATGGCCTTCCGATTTGTGTCGGCATGGCACTGTCCGGAAAAATGGACAGGAGAGATTACAGGGTATATACCGTTATGGGTGATGGCGAGCTTGCCGAGGGGTCTGTCTGGGAGGGCTTTATGGCCGGACATCACTACGGGCTTGACAACCTCTGCGCTGTAGTGGACAGAAACAGGTTACAGATATCAGGCAATACAGAGGATATCATGAAGCTTGAAAATCTGAAAGACCGCATCACCGCCTTTGGCTGGCATGTGATAAATGTTGCAGACGGAAACTGTATTGATGAGCTTAATGCCGCTTTTGAGGAGGCCAGAAACGTAAAGGGGTGTCCGACAGCAGTAATTGCCAACACCACAAAGGGCTGCGGCTCTGCGGTCTTGGAGAATAAGGCGGGTTGGCACCATAGAGTACCGACTGCAGAGGAATATAATCAGATAGTTAAGGATTTTGCGTTGCGAAAGGAAATATACTCATGAATAGGATAGCCAACAGGCAGGTTATATGTGAGGTTCTTATGGAGAGGGCCGCAACAGATAAGGATATAGTGGTTCTCTGCTCGGATTCAAGAGGCTCCGCTTCAATGACTGCTTTTGCAGAGGCTTATCCTGAACAGTTTGTGGAGACAGGTGTAGCTGAACAGAACATTGTGGGCATTTCCGCCGGACTTGCAAGCTGCGGCAAAAAAGCATTTGTCCTTTCTCCCGCCTGTTTTCTGTCTTCAAGAAGCTATGAACAGGCAAAGGTGGATGTCGCCTATTCCGGTACAAATGTCACTTTGGTAGGGGTAAGCGGAGGCATAAGCTACGGGGCTCTGGGCATGAGTCACCACTCATCAGGTGATATTGCCGTTATGAGTGCACTTCCCAACATGAGAGTGTATATTCCAAGTGACAGATTCCAGACACGCAGGCTGATAGAGTCTCTTCTCGAAGATAAAAAAGGAGCATATGTCAGAGTGGGAAGGAATCCTGTTGAGGATGTATATTCAGAGGAGAACTGTCCCTTTGAGTTGGACAGGGCTACTGTTGTCTGCAAGGGAAAGGATGTTGCCCTTATTGCCTGCGGAGAGATGGTCTTTTACGCCAGGGAGGCTGCAGAGCTTCTCAGACTCCGAGGTATCACTGCAACCGTTCTCGATATGTACTGCATAAAGCCCATCGACAAACAGGCAGTAATACAGGCCTCAGAGAATACAAAGCTTGTGGTTACAATTGAGGAGCACTCTCCCTTTGGAGGTCTTGGCAGCATGGTGGCACAAATAGTATCAGCCAACTGTCCCGTAAGGGTTGTAAATCTTTCGCTCCCTGATGAGCAGGTTATCAGCGGCACCTCGGCTGAGGTGTTTAAATATTACGGACTGACAGGGGAGGCTATTGCAGATAAGATTTCAGCGATAATTGCTTAATGTTGCAAAAATCTTTTCTAAAATCGGCTCGGCGTATTGCATTCTAATGTGTGCTTGATTAGAATAGAATAGAAAAATGCAACATGTAACATAAATCTTCTGTATAGAGGTATGGCGGTGGAAATTCGCAGAGACTTTTATTTGAACAAACTGATTGAGAGGAAGCACAACGGACTGATCAAGATCATCACCGGAGTTCGCAGGTGCGGCAAGTCTTATTTGCTGAATAAGATTTTTTACGATCATCTGTTGGAAAACGGTGTCGATCCCGACCATATCATACGCTTTGCCTTGGACTCGGCAGACGATCTGCTGCTGATCGGCGAAAACCTGATTCAGATCCGGAAGGAAAAACGAGGCGTCGATCCTGAAAAATTTACGGAGTACGTACGCTCAAAGATTACGGACAGCGGGATGTATTATCTGCTGATCGATGAAATTCAGATGCTGGACTGCTTTGAGGCGGTGCTCAACGGATACCTGCGGCCGGATAATATGGACGTCTTTGTGACCGGCAGCAATGCGAAGCTTCTTTCAAAGGATATTGCAACGGAGTTTGCCGGACGCGGGGACGAGGTTCATATGTACCCGCTGAATTTTGCGGAATTTATGTCCGTTTACCCGGGCGACAAGTATATGGGGTTGTCCGAATATATGCTTTACGGCGGCATTCCCTTGGTTGTTCTCCGGAAGGAATCGGCAGATAAGGCTTCGCTTCTTCAAAATCTTTTCAGCGAGATCTACATTCGGGACATCACGAAGCGAAACCGCGTTAAGGATGCGGCAGTGCTCGATGACCTTTTGAATATTCTCTCCTCTTCGATCGGTTCGCTGACCAATCCGGAGAAGCTGAAGAACACGTTCAAAAGCGTTAAGGCCTCGGCGATCACATCCGCAACAATTAAAAA
>JABUSQ010000088.1 GCA_021442665.1 Oscillospiraceae bacterium | reverse complement strand
CAGGTGGCTAACTTGGCGTTTTTAAGCTCGGTCTTATGGCCGGGGGCATATATCACCTCTCCCTTTGTTATGATTACTCCGCAGGTCGTGCAGATGTAATCTCCGGTGTAGCCTGCCTCTGTGCAGGTAACGTTCTTAGCGTTCACAAGCTGGAGCTTGTGTCCGAGGGCGTTTATGACCTCGCCCTTCTTAACGGTCTCGTTGCATACCATGCACACCTCGTCGCCGGTGTAGCCGTCTTCGGTGCAGGTCGCTGCCTTGGCGTTTTTAAGCTCGGTCTTGTGTCCGAGGGCGTCCACATAGTCATCCTTGTAGCTGTCACCGCAACGGTCGCATTTATGGGTTGTATAGCCCTTATCCGTGCAGGTTGGCGCTGTTACTGTTTCTGCTATTGTGCCATTATATAATAAATCCTGCCATAAGTAAACAGAAAAGCCGAGGATTTCTCCTCAGCTTTTTTTGCGTTTATTCGGATTCAGGATTCCCGCAGCACGTCAAACGCCACCGCAGGTCGGGCGAGTGACGCCGGGCGGTTTCAGCTCCGCAAGATATAGGGGATTGTATCTTGCGGAGCTTTGCCTGCGCACACACTAAAAACGCAGGCAGGTGCCGGGGTCAGGTCTGAAAGACCCATAATAAGGATGAGTAGAAAAGAAAGGAGTATAGAATAAGGAGCGCATCCGGCGGTCACATTCTGCGTACCGCCATATATGCCTCACCTGTTGCGTTGATTATCTTGCGAGCCTTGACGGCGTTGCCGATGACATCACACTCAACATCAAGCTCCTCCAGCTCATCAGCCAGAGCGTTGAGAGGATGGTATCCGGTGGCAAGAACGGTGGTATCGCTGTGAACTGTTACTTCCGCGCCGCCACAGCTGTACACAACTGCATTCTCGGTAAATCTTACGGGTACTGCCCCCTCTATCACCTTAACGCCGGACGCCTTGAGCATATCATTCATGCACTGAACATTGTTCACTGCCTCTTCGGCGTACTTGAGCTTGCTGCGCACCAGAACGGTGACCTTCTTGCCCAGGCCGTCAAGGAACAAAGCGGTCTCAACACCTACCACGCCGCCGCCGATGATGACGCACTCGTCTCCGATGGGGCACTCCTGAAGCAAAACAGGGATAGCTTCCACGGTGTTTTCCACGCCGGGAATATTCGGAACGTTTGCTTCGGCGCCGGTGGCAATGATTACTCTGTCAAAGCCCGCCTCAGCGATTTCCTTTGCGGTGGCATCCTTGTTGAACACAACGGGAACGCCGCTCTTGCCGAGCTGAACCTTCAGATACTCAACATAGGTCAGCACGTCCTTCTTGAAATCGGGAGCACCCGCAGCCAGAAGCATACCTCCCAGCTTGTCGGTCTTTTCCCACAGCTCAGCACGCATTCCCCTCTCCGCTGCGGTGATTGCCGCCTGCATACCGCCGGGGCCACCGCCTATTATCAGCACGGACTGACCGGGCTTTGCGGGAGTGAGGGGGAAATCATCCTCATGATGCACAACGGGGTTGACGGAGCAGGAATAGTTCCTTCCCAGATGACCCAGACGGAGGCACTCATTGCAGCCTATGCATGGACGTATATCCTCGAAGCGCTTCTCCTTGACCTTCTGCACAAACAGGGGGTCGGCAATGTGCTGATGCCCGAGGGCTATGAAATCGGCGGTTCCGTCCTCAAGAACCTTCTCGGCATACTCGGGTCTGTTGAGCTTGCCCTGAGTTATAACGGGGATGCTGACCGCCTTTTTTACCGCCTCGGCGGCAAAGAGCTGACAACCCTCTTTCTGATAGACGGTGGGGATCTGGCGATACCACACCTCGTAGCAGCCGGTATCTACGTGGAGGGCATGAGCTCCCCATTTCTCAAGCAGCTTTGCAATCTCAACGCCCTCCTCCAGCTTTCTGTAGCCGGGGACGTCAAGGCAATGAACGGGTGTGAACTTGATTATCTGGGGAAAGTCCTTACCGCAGTATTTCTGCACGGACTCTATGCATTCGCCGAGGAAGCGCACACGGTTTTCAAGACTTCCACCGTACTGGTCTGTGCGGTGGTTGAAGGCCTCAGTCATGAACTGGTCGGCGAGATAGCTGCCGTAGGCGTGCATCTCTATGGCGTCCGCACCGGCATCCTTTGCCAGCTTTGCGGAATAACCAACCTTGTCGGTGATGAATTTTATGTCGTCCACCGTCAGCTCCTTGCACTTCATATCGGGGAACCAGAAGGTGGGTATGGGGCTGCAGGAATAGGGAGGTACGGTGGCGGAGGTATACATTATTCTGCCGAGACCCGGTCCTATCTGTACGCAGAGCTTGCAGCCGTAGGCGTGAACTCTGTCAGCCAGAGCGGCAAGACGGTTAACATGATGGTATTTGGAAAGTGCAGAGCAGGAATAGCCTTCGAATTCAAGCACGGATGCATTGCGTCCGGTGATTATCAGTCCAGTGCCACCCTTTGCACGTTCCTCAAAATATCTGATGGTTCTGGCGGAGTAGCCGCCGTCACCGTCGGCCGTGGTTCCCATGGGAGCCATGACAACACGGTTTTTAAGCTCCATGCTGCCTATGCGGCCTTTTTTAAGAAGAAGTGATTTTGCCATAACAATGCCTTTCTTCCGATATTGCGCTCCGGAAATCGGAGCGCAATATCGACACAAATTATTGAATTAATTACATATACCATCCGCCGTTGACGGCAATCACCTGTCCGTCAACATAGCGTGCCTGATTAAGGAAGCTCATGGCATCTGCAATGTCCTCGGGGTCTCCGATATAGTGCAGGGGCTGCTTCTGCAGATTTGCCTCCAGCACCTTGGGGTCATTGTTGCGGAGCATATCGGTCATGATCATTCCGGGAGCAATGCAGTTTACTCTGACGTTATATTCGCCGAGTTCAAGAGCAAGGGACTTCATGAAGCCGTACATTCCGCTCTTGGTGGTTGCATAGTCAGCACGCTTAGCGGCGCCCATCTGACCTGCAACGGAGCTGAGCATGATGATGCTGCCGCCCTCTCCGTCCTTCATATAGGGGATGGAGCAGTGAACGATGTTCATTACGCCCAGTAGATTCACACGGATTACTCGCTCAAAGTCTTCATGTGAGAGATCCTCAAAGCTGAGCAGATTCTTGATGCCGGCGTTTGCTACGAGAATAGCCTGACGGGTGCCGAAGAATTCGGATGCTGCCTTGGTCATTGCTGCGCAGTCGTCGTAATTGCTTACATCACACTTTACGACCAGTGCCTTCTGACCCAGAGCCTCGACCTGTGTGGCGACCTCTTCCGCTTTGATTTTGCTGCTTTCGGATGTGTAGTTTATTACCACATCATGACCGTCCTTGGCGCATCTTAGTGCCATTTCGGCACCGAGCCCCCGGGAGGAGCCGGTTACTATAGCGTATCCGTTAATTTTTTTCATCGTTTTCTTACCTTTATATAATAGATTACTTTTCCTTCTTGCCGGTCTTATCGCTGAACAGCAGCATTACAAGGATGATGACCACGAGGACAGGGAGGTAAACCTTCATTGCGCTGGCATAGGTGCCGGTGCTGTCGAAAAAGCGGGCAATTATGGGAGCGCCGCAGGCGATGCCGGCGGAGAATATACCTACGAACAGACCTGCGAAGGTTGCGTACTCCTTGGTGCCGAAGGCACGTCGAATCTGCATGGGGATGGTGGAGCGAAGCGTTGCAACGCCTATGCCGGTGAACACTGCGATTGCGTAGACCATGGAGAGCTGAGATGGAGAGCTAAGCAGGATGATGCAGGAGACTGCGAAGAAAATCAGGCCGCCGGAAACAACATACTTGACGGGGATGCGGTCAGCCAGCCAACCGAGAAGGATGGGCATGAGCATATTTACGAGGCTAAGAGGAGCAAGTGCCTTGCCGGCAGCGGCTGCATCGAAGCCAAGGTCCTGAACGTAGATGCCGATGATGCTCATGATGGAGTAGATGATGATTGCGCCAACGAACCATACAACTGCGGTAGCGTAGAAGGCGGGAGTTCTGAGAGCTTCCTTCAGGGTGAGACCCTCTGCGACTGCTGTGGTGCTGCCTTCGTCATTTTCCTTCTCCTCATAGAACATGGGCTTAACACCCACAGAGGCAGGCTCGGAACGAATGAGCAGACCGATGATAACAGTAGTGACCAGAGCGATGATGGATGCGATGGTGAAGGAGTGACGCCAGCCGTAGCCAGCAATCCACTGGCCTACAATGGGGCTGAAGATGGTGCCACCGATACCGGAGCAGATTAGGGATGCGCCGACGAGAACGCCAGCGTTTTTATGGAACCATGTATTGATGACGGTTGCGCCGATAGCGGATGCAACGTATGCAAAGGCGATACCGGTGAGGATTGCCGCAACGTAGAGCATTCCCAGACTGTTTGCCTTTGAGTAAAGGAACATGGAAACGGTCATGACGGAGCCGCCGAGAATGAGAACGCCGCGGATGCTGATTTTCTTCTTCAGCCAGCCGAGTATCCAGTTTGCGGGCATGCATACGAGGCTCATTGCGGTGAGAGTCACTGCGTATGCGGTGCGTGTGATGTTCAGATCTTCAATGATGGATGCGGTGTAAAGGCTCAGGGGGCTGTAAAGTATACCGGTGAATACGAACTGCATAAGGCACATGCAGAACAGCGCCATACCGGCATACATTACGGTTTTCTTTTTGTTTTCCATAGTTATTTCTCCTTATATATCCTTATAAATTTATGGACTCAGTAGCAGCTCCAGCCTCCGTCGACGCATATGTTTGCGCCTGTAACATAGCTGGATTCTTCGGCAGCGAGGAATATAATTGCAGAATCAAGCTCTCCCCCGACAGTGGGATCCTTGCAACCTCTGCCGGGTCTGCCCATGGGAGTCTTGCGGTCAATCATGGGCAGCAGGAAATCAAGCCGCGGTCCGCTGACAGCCTGAGATTCAAAGAAACCGGGGCAAATGGAGTTCACGGTGACTCCCCTTCTTGCCCATTCCACGGCTGCACCTCTGGTGAAGTTAAGTACAGCTCCCTTGCAGGCGGAGTATGCGATTGTCTTTGCTTCACCGGGTGCGCCCAGACCGCCCAGA
>JABUSQ010000037.1 GCA_021442665.1 Oscillospiraceae bacterium | reverse complement strand
TGGCTCTGATGGCGTTTGCCTCAGCCAGCAGGGCCGCGTTGAGTCTGGAGCTGTCTACGATTCTGTCTGCTGCCATCAGAAAGCACCTCCCGACCAGACGGGCAGGGCCGCAAGGACTGCGTTCACAAGCTCCGCCTTATCTGCGGCGGTAAAATAGTCCGCTCCCCTGACGGGGGTACGGCCGTCGGCTCCGTCTGCGCCGTCCGCTCCCTTTAAGGAGGCGAGCCACTGCTCCTGCGTGCCGGAAAAGCCGTGGTCGAGGGCTATTTCGTAGGCGCTTTTTCCCGGAGAGCCGCCTCCTCCGCCGGAGGCCTTGAGCAGGGCAAGCTCCGACAGCAGAGTGTCGATAACCCCGGGTGTCGCCTCACGGGCAGGGTCTGCGGCCTCGGCGGCGATGCCGGGGAGGACCCTGCCCAGCGAAACGGTCTCCGTACAGAGCACAAGTCCGCCGCCGTCACCGACGCCCCGCAGAGCAAGAAAGACCTCTCCCGCCTCCGCCAGCACCTCCCAGGGGATGCAGCAGGCAGCCGAGCCCAGAGATACGGTGACGGAGGTCTCCCCGTTTCGGAACACCGCAAGCCTTGAAAGACCCTGCCAATGCTCCGAAAATTCAAATTCCAGGGGTATGGAGTTTATATTCCCGACGGCAAGCAGCTGACGCCGGGAGACGCATATGCCGGTATAATTAACGTTTATTCTTATCATATCATATACCTCCCTCTACCCTTAATTGACATCACGGCCGTTTTTGTACGTTTGCGTGCAACAAAAAAATAACCGGGAAGCAAAAGCTTCCCGGTTATGGCTGTTGTCAGCGCAGCTCGTCTGCCCAGCTGTCCAGCAGATCCTCTTTTCTGCGAAGGCGCTCCACGGCATCGCTCACGGAGCAGTAGAGATCCCGAGTGCCCTTTTTGGTGGCGGGGTAGTTTGCCGCGCGGTTCCGGCGTATGCCGTAGCCGGCCGCGGTTTCCACAGCGTCGATGTTTGCGGCAAGGAAGAGGAATTCCCAGCCGTACTTTTCCTCCTCCTCCTTTACCATGGCGCGGACATCGCCAATGTGGTAGTGGCGGCTGGCGTTTTCCATGCCGTCGGTGTTGATGACGACCACGGTGTGCTCGGGGACATCCTCGGGACGGGCGTACTTGTGGATGTTTGCCATGTGGTGGATGGTCTTGCCCATGGCGTCCAGAAGTGCGGTGTTGCCTCCCACGATGAAATCATCCTCGGTAAGGGGTTCGACCTCCTCGAGAGCCACTCTGTCGTGGAATATCTCCATACGGTTGGAGAACAGCACGGTGGTTACATAGGCCTTTCCGGGAACCGTCTTCTGTTTTTCTATCATGGAGTTGAAGCCGCCGACAACGTCCTCCTCCATACCCGCCATGGAGCCGCTGCGGTCAAGGATGAAAATAAGCTCGGTGATGTTGTTGTTCATTATTGTGCCCTCCTGTATTTGTTGATGTGCTTATTATACGGAAAAAGGGCACTCTTAAGGTCGCTCAGCGGATGACATTTCCGAGACATTCCTGATCGTACTGATACAGGGCGGCGTTTATCTCGTGAATGTTATAGATGCCGTTTGCGATGTGGAATTCCACAATGAGGTCTGATTTGCTGCTGCGGGACAGGGAGTAGCCTGCGGATCTCAGAAGCTGCTCCGTCTCCTCCACCGTAAGCTCCAGAGCCACGGCAAAGCACAGCACGGTGTTTTTTGACGGGTGATAGCCGGGAGCGGTCATTATTCTGTGAAAAACCCTGCGGTCGATGTTGGCCTTCTTGTAGCAGTGCGAGTCCTTCATGCCCCTCATGTCGATGAGCTTTCCCAGCATGACGGGGAAGCTGTCGTCCTGCCTTTTTATCCAGTCCGAGAGCTCCTCCCCAAAAGCAGGGGAAGGGGTGAACGGCTCCGAGTCATACGGGTCAAGACAGAAGCGGGTGAATTCGGTGTCGGCTGCGGGACTCCGGCCGTCAAGGTACTCCTTCAGGGCAAGCTCACAGCTCAGAGTGTAGGCGTCCTTGTGGCAGATGCAGATCGTTACCTCCGGCTCATCCTCGCAGATTTCGAAGTAGTCCGTCACCGCGTCAATGGCGATCCTCAGCACCTTGTCCTTGGGAAAACCGAAGGTACCCGAGGATATGAGGGGAAAGGCAACGGAGGTTAGACCCATGGAGCCCGCCTTCAGAAGCGCGTTTATGTAACAGCTTCGCAGAAGCACGGCCTCATCCTGATCACCGCCCTGCCAGATGGGACCCTCGGTGTGGATAATATAGCGGCAGGGGAGATTGTAGCCGTCGGTCACCGCAACCGTCCCGGTGTGCAGAAAGGGCAGAGTCCTGCACTCCTCGTCAAGAGCGGGACCTGCGGCAGTGTGTATTGCGCGATCGGCTCCTCCGAGACCGGAGAAAAAGAAGTCTGAGGGGTTAACTATTGCATCGCATTGAATTTTCGTTATGTCTTCATTTTGCAGCCAGAGCGGCATAAAAAGCACCTCCGTTCTACTGTATATTACCATAGAAAACGCGCCCGGGCAAGCCCCCGACGGTCGCCGCATCGGCGCATCCTTTTTTGTTATTCTTATCCGTTAATTTCACAGCGGGTTGCCTGTCCGGGGCGTGAAATGTGACGATTTCTGCTCAAAAACAGACTTTGAATATTGTAATATGCGTGAAAAGGGTGTATTCTATTAGAATAAGATATGAAAAGGAAAGGTGAGATTATGAATAAACGCATTTTTCTGGCAAGCCCTCATATGTCCGAGGAGGGCTTCGAGCTTGAGTATATAAACGACGCCTTCAGCAAGAACTGGATAGCGCCTCTGGGAGAAAACGTAAACGAGTTTGAGAATGCCGTGAAGCAGTTCACCGGCGCAGAAAATGCCGTGGCGCTCTCCGCAGGCACCGCAGCGCTGCATCTGTCCATGATACTTGCGGGCGTGGGCAGGGGAGATACCGTGTTCTGTCAGGACCTCACCTTCTCCGCTTCGGCAAACCCCGTGGCGTATGTGGGTGCGGAGGCTGTGTACATAGACTCAGAGCCGGAGACCTGGAACATGGACCCCAAGGCGCTGAAAAAGGCCTTTGAGCTTTACGGTAAGCCCAAGGCCGTGGTGGTGGTACACCTCTACGGCACCCCCGCAAAGCTGGACGAGATAAGCGGCCTCTGCGCCGAGTACGGCGTGCCCCTCATTGAGGACGCCGCCGAGGCTCTGGGCTCCGAATACCGGGGCAGAAGGTGCGGTACCTTCGGGGCTTTCGGTGCGCTTTCCTTCAACGGCAACAAGATAATCACCACCTCCGGCGGCGGAATGCTGCTGTGCAGAGACGGGGAGGACGCAAAGCACGCTCTCAAGCTGGCAACTCAGGCCCGTGAACCCTTCCCCTGGTATCAGCACGAGGAGATAGGCTACAACTACCGTCTGAGCAATATCAGCGCAGGCATAGGCAGAGGTCAGATGAAGGTGCTGGAAAAGCGCGTACAGCGCAAGCGGGAGATATTCGATATCTACAGCAGGGAGCTGGCCGGGCTGCCTCTCACCATGAGCCCCTGCCTTGAGGATACAAAGCCCAACCGCTGGCTGTCCGTGGCTCTGCTGGAGGAGGGCTGCGGGGTAAGCCCCACGGAGGTCATCGAGGCTCTGCAGAAGGAGAATATCGAGTCCCGCCACGTATGGAAGCCCATGCACCTGCAGCCCGTATTCGCTCACTGCCGCTTCGTGAAATGCGGTGAAAAGGCCGTGGGCGAGGAGCTTTTCTCCCGGGGCGTGTGCCTGCCCAGCGACACCAAGCTGAGCGACGGGGAGCTTCTCAGGGTGGCAGAGGTCATCAGAGGACTCTTTTAAACCCGTGACAGATAAAGAATTATTATAAAACAGGAGGAAAACATGATATACAGAGATTTTCAGGGAATGAAGCTGTCCGGTCTGGGACTGGGCACCATGCGTCTGCCTGTCATTGACGGCAGGGACGAGTGCGTGGACCTCGAAAAGACCCGTGAGATGGTGGACTATGCCCTCAAAAACGGCATAAACTACTTTGATACCGCCTGGGGCTACCACAACGGCAATTCCGAGCTTGCAATGGGAGAGTGCCTCTCCGCATATCCGAGAGACAGCTTCTATCTTGCCTCAAAATTCCCCGGCTACGACAATTCCAACATGCCCAAGGTGAAGGAGATCTTCGAAAAGCAGCTTAAGAAGTGCCGCACGGAGTATTTTGACTTCTACCTCATCCACAATGTCATCGAGAGCAACATCGACGACTATCTGAACCCGAAATTCGGCATCATGGACTATCTCCTCGAGCAGAAGAAAAACGGAAGGATACGCCACATCGGAGTTTCCGGTCACGGCAGCCTTGAGGTCATGAACCGCTTTCTGGATGCCTACGGTGAGCACATGGAGTTCTGCCAGCTTCAGGTGAACTACATGGACTGGCATTTCCAGAAGGCCGAGGAAAAGGTGAAGATGCTGAACAGAAGGGGCCTTCCCGTCTGGGTCATGGAGCCCGTGAGAGGCGGACGCCTTGCAAAGGCCTCCGAGACCCTGGAAAAGGCTATGAAGGAGATGCGCCCTTCTGAGAGCGTTCCCGCATGGGCCTTCCGCTTCCTGCAGTCCGTGGAGGGCGTCACAATGGTGCTGTCCGGCATGTCCGACATGGAGCAGCTCAGGGACAATATCGCCACATGGCAGGAGGATAAGCCCCTCAGCGAGGCGGAAAAGGAGAGACTGCTTGCCATTATCGACGAGGAGGTCAAGGCGGCGGGACTGCCCTGCACCGCCTGCCGCTACTGCACGAAGTACTGCCCGCAGCAGCTTCCCATCCCCGAGCTGGTGGCGCTTTACAACGAGCATAAGAGCACAAAGGACGGCTTTATCGCCCCCATGGCAGTGAGAAGCATGCCCAAGGAGAAGAAGCCCTCCGCCTGCATAGGCTGCCGAAGCTGTGAGCAGGTCTGCCCCCAGCAGATAAAAATATCCGAGATGATGAGCGATTTTGCAAAGCTCCTCAGACTGTAAAACAAAAAAACAGAGCTCCGGCTCTGTTTTTTTTAGCTCGTCAAAGAAGTCATTTTGGCTTCTTTGACGAATTTTTCGCACTCCGTTCTGCGCC
>JABUSQ010000085.1 GCA_021442665.1 Oscillospiraceae bacterium | reverse complement strand
GGTAGAGCGCCACCTTGCCAAGGTGGAGGTAGCGAGTTCGAGTCTCGTTGCCCGCTCCATAAATCAGTCACGCAAGTGGCTGATTTTTTTTACTTTTTATCGGTATTTAAATAACGCATTAAGTTGTGCTTATTTCACAAACAGAAAAGCAAAAAATGTGCAAAAAAAAACAAATACAACGATGTACAAATTTCAGTGCAGTTTTTGGGCAGTTAACCAAACTTTTGTTTGTAACTGCGAAAACTATTGACAGAGCAACCATAATTTTAGTATTATTTTATTAAATTTAAACAAATAATTTTAATTATCAGCTGTGTCAGCGGATATTAATTCATTGTCGTTAACTCACTTAGTGAGTAAATAATAAATAACGAAAAGGAGAAAAACTATGAAAAGAAGAATCCTGGCACTCGTTTTTGTTCTTGTCATGATGGTAACCCTCATGGCAGGTTGCGGCAATTCCGCAAACAACAATAACGACAACGACGGAGCCGAAACCTACACCTTTAAGCTCTCATGCCCCGATACCGAGGGCGGACTCACTTACTTAGTTGCAACTGAGTTTGCAAACAAGGTATCTGAGCTGACCGACGGAAATGTGACGATTGAGATCTACGGCGGCTCCAGCCTCGGCACCACCACTGAGGTTCTTGAGGGCATGTCCGCAGGTGTTGCAGACGTCCTTGTTGAGTCTGTCGGCACTCTGGCACCCTTCACCGAGCTGGCAAATATCGACGCAATGCCCTACATCTACAGCGGCTATGATCACTTCAACAGTGTTTGGTCCAGCGAACTGGGCGATGAGATCCGCACCGCTGTCGGCGAAGCTTCCAACTTCAAGCTCATGGGTACCTGCTACCGCGGCGCCCGTGTTGTAACCGCAACCTACGAGATGAAGACCATCGAAGACTTCAAGGGCTTCAAGCTTCGTGCTCCCGGACTCGATATGTACGTGAAGACCTGGGAGTGGCTCGGCGCATCTCCCACTCCTCTGCCCATCACTGACGTTTACACCGCAATCCAGCAGAAGACCGTTGAGGGACAGGAGAACGCAATCATCGACTCCATGAACTTCTCCTTCGATGAGCTGTGCAAGTACTTCATCCTGACCAACCATGTTTACAGCGCAAATACCGTTGTTATGGACCTCGCCCTCTTCAACAGCCTGCCCGCTGAGTATCAGGCAGCAATCGAGGAAGCAGCAGAGTACGCATGCAACATCGGCTCCCAGACCATCCTCGACAAGGAGGAAGAGGCAAAGGCTGAGCTCGTCGCCAACGGCATTACCATCGTTGAAGTTGACAACGCAGCATTCTGCGATGCATTCAACGGCTTTGCTGAAGAGTGCTTCCCCGCACTTGCCGACTGGGCAAATGCAATCCGCGCAATGGATGCATAATAACCGCAGTTTAATTGACTTGTAAATCAGCACTTAATTGTAAATAATTAAAAAATTAAGGAAATGTATTTCTATGCTTAAGATTTATTCTAAGTTTCTTGATATACTGGAATACATAGAAAAGGCATTTCTTGCGGTAACCGGATTTGCTCTGGTTGTCATCCTCCTCTACCAGGTAGTCATGCGTTATATTTTCAATAGCGCAGCTGCCTGGCCTGAGGAGCTTGCCCGGTATATATTCATTTATGATGTTATGATTGCCGCCGCTATTGCCGTCCGTAAAAACAGCCATCTCCAGATAGATATGATAACCCGTAATTTCTCAGAAAAAACAAACGCTGTATTTACTATCGTATCTACTCTGGTAGGTATGGTTTTCTTAGTATATCTTTTAATGTATTCAATTACCCTGTGCCAGACCGGCGCAAAAACAATGTGCACAGCGATACCGATTTCCATGGCGGTACCGTACAGCTGCATACCTCTGGGCGTATGTCTTATGCTTCTTACTTCAATTGAAGTAATCTTTAAGAAGCTGAGAGTTGCTCTGGGCAAGAGTGAGGAGGTAGACGGATGAATGTTGGTCTGCTCATAATCGTTGTTCTGCTGGTGCTCTCGTTCCTGGGTATTCCTATTTACCTTTCTCTCGGTATAGGTACCCTTGTAGCCCTTAACATGGCAGGACTGCCTCTTATAGTTCTTCCGCAGAAGCTTTTTGCAGGTATGAACTCAAGCTCACTGCTTGCAATTCCTCTGTTTATTCTTGCGGGCAACCTGATGTCCCGAAGTATAACGAGTAAGCTGATTGATATATGCAATTCGCTTTTCGGTCATATCAAGGGCAGCCTTGCGGTTGTAAACGTAATTGCCTCCAGCGTTTTCGGCGCAATATCCGGCTCCGGTGTTGCAACTGCCTCCGCAATCGGCGGTATTACCATCCCCGCCATGAAGAAGGAGGGCTATCCCGCTCCCTTTGCTGCGGCTGTTAACTCGATTTCTTCAATACTCGGCCCGATTATTCCCCCTTCGGTCGTGCTTATTGTTTTCGCAAGTATCACAAACGTATCCGTGGCAAAGCTCTTCCTCGGTACTGTAATTCCGGGAATCATTCTTGTAGGAGCGCTTGTAATCTTCACGCTTATTTACGGTAAAAAGAAGAACCTGCCTTCCCACGAGAAATCCAGCGGAAAGGATATCTGGAAGGCCTTCAAGGGCGGCATATGGGCGCTGCTTATGCCTATAATCATCCTCGGCGGTATTTTCGGCGGCATTTTCACACCTACCGAAGCTGCCGCAGTGGCCTCGGCATATGCTCTTATCATAAGCCTGTTTGTCTATAAGGATCTGAGCTGGAAGGAGCTTCCCAAGGTCTTTATTGAGGCGGGAATATCCACCGCAACGATAATGATCCTTGTCGGCATCTCCAAGGCATCCAGCTACGTCATTACGACCTCCGGTCTGCCTCAGCAGCTGGTGGCTACATTTACGGCCATGACCGACAGCAAGGTTATTATACTGCTTCTCATCAACCTGTTGTTCCTTGTCATCGGTATGCTCATGGAAGCAAACGCAGCCGTTGTTATGATGGTTCCCATTCTTATGCCCCTTCTGAATGCGTTCGGCGTGGATATGCTCCACTTCGGTATTTTCATGAACTTCAACCTCTGTATCGGTCTTATTACTCCTCCCGTTGGTCTGTGTCTGCTGCTATCGGGCAACATTGCGGAGGCCGGACTGACAAAGACGCTGAAGGCACTGTGGCCGATGCTGCTTATTGCCATTGCGGTACTGTTCCTAGTAACTTATGTACCGCAGCTAACGACATGGCTGCCGTCGCTGATGAAATAAAGGATATAGTTAAAATACAATTTAGGAGGTTAGCTATATGATAGGACTTGATTTTACAGGTAAAAATGTTATTATCACCGGAGGCAACGGAGGAATAGGCACCCCCGTTACCGAGGGCGTACTTGCAGGCGGCGGCAGTGTAATTCTTACTGCACGCCGGAACATTGATGACTTTGCCGATGCTTTGAGAGAAAAGTACGGTCAGGATAAGGTCAGGGTTGCCATTATCGATATGGCTGACCCCGAAGCAATAAGAAGCGGTTATGCAAAAATAATCGAAGAGGTCGGCAGAGTTGACGTCCTTATTAACATTGCCGGCGTTATCAGCAAAAAGCCTTTTGAGGAATTGGATCAGGCTGAATGGGACAGAACGATTGCTGTTAATCTCACCGCCCTTTTTGCCGGCTGCCAGTCTGTATTTACCCACATGAAGAACAACGGCGGCGGCAGAATAGTTAATGTTTCTTCAGTTGCGGGCAAAGTCGGCGGCGGTCTGCTGGGTACGGCTGCATATGCCTCCAGCAAAGCGGGCGTTAATGCTCTTACCAAGGCGATTGCTAAGGAAGGCGGTCCCTTCGGCATTAACTGCAATGCTGTTTGCCCCAGCCTGACCTTCACAAAAATGACAAGCTGCATGGACGATGAAAAAACCGCTCGCGTTGTCAGCACAATGCCCCTCCGCAGAGGCGCACAGCCCCAGGAAATCGCAAACGTTATTCTGTTCTACGCTTCCGACCTCGCAAGCTTCTGCACCGGTGAGATTACTGATGCAGACGGCGGCATAGTTATGGACGGCTGATTTCTGTGACGAAATGTTCCTGAGTAATATTTCATTTGAAGGAAAAACCGGTATTGTTACCGGCGGTACCAAGGGTATCGGCCTTGCAACAGCAAAGCAGTTTGCACAAATGGGCGGTAAAGCAATAGTTATCGGCCGCGGAGAGCAAAGCGGAGCAGAAGCTGTTGCCGAAATCGGAAACGGAGCCGTGTTCTATTCAATAGATCTGGGCAACAGTGATGCTGTTGTCAGCGGCTTTGAGAAGATAATCGAAGAACAGGGCAGAATCGACGTTTTAATCAACAATGCCGGCATTGTCAATACGGACGATTTTGACAAGCTTGAAAAAGCGGACTGGGATAAGATTATCGACGTTGACCTTACGGCAGTTTTTCTCGCCTGCCAGACTGTATTCCGTCACATGGCGGATAACGGAGGAGGCAGAATCGTCAATGTTGCATCTATTGCCGGCAAGGTAGGCGGCGGTTATCTGGGTACAGCGGCATATGCTTCTGCCAAGGCGGCTGTTATTGCACTTACAAAGGCAGTTGCAAAAGCCGGATGCGCAAAGAATGTATATTGCAACAGCCTTTGCCCCGCATACACCAAGACTCCTCTGGTAGAGAAAAGACTCGTAGGCGAAAAGCTTGACAAAGTTCTTGCGGCAACGCCCCTTCATCGCGGCGCAGACCCGATGGAGGTTGCAAGCGCGATTCTGTTTCTCGCATCAGACGCTGCCAGCTACATTCAGGGTGAAAATCTGAACTGCGACGGCGGTATGCTGATGGACGGCTGACAAAATCAATACTGAAAATGCACCCCCCGATTATCGGAGGGTGCATTATTTTGCCGCTTAAGCTTTCTGCTTTGCGTGTTATCAGACGGCTTCCTTTGCCGTTCTTGTGATGATCACGGAGCTTATCAGTGCCGTGATGGGAACGGAGAGGATAACACCGATGCTGCTGGCGACACCGCTGATGACCTCAATGGAGAGGAAGGCGGAGCTCAGAAGAAGATGAGGCTGGAGTCCGAGAGAATAGAGGTAAATGATGAGCACGAAGCTGCTGCCGATGAAGGCGAGTATCAGAGTGTTGGTCATGGTGCCCACCATATCACGGCCTATGTTCATTCCGCTGCGGAAGAGAGCCTTTTTCCCCATTGACGGGTTAACATCCTTTAACTCAGTCAGCGCAGAGGAGAGGCTCATTGCAACGTCCATGACTGCGCCGAGAGCGCTGATGGTGATGCCTCCGACTAAAAGCCCTCTGAGCTTGATGGGAACTCCTGTCTGCCGAAGCTGGAGAAGCGGCTCAACATCGGAGATACGCAGACCGCTGACACGGGCGAGGGACTGGGCCATAAGACCGAAGAGCAGGGCAATGGCAATGCCGGAGAT
>JABUSQ010000023.1 GCA_021442665.1 Oscillospiraceae bacterium | reverse complement strand
ATGAATGTTTACTCCTGCAAGGACTGTTCTGCCTATCTTGTGCGCCTTAAATTCCGTAAGCATGATGACGGGCTTTGGTCAGCAAACCGCCTTATCTACGAGGCGGACGAGGGCATGCTTGAATTTTACCGCACGAAGGCCGCACTGTCCCGGCGAAGAGGCAGAGGTCATTCCTCAAAGAAAAACCGCCCCGCAAGCAAGGAGTAATTCAGGTTAAATTTAATTAACTACATTCTTAGGTTAATAATTATTAGCTTTATAAAAGCCGAGAGGAAGCTGTCTTCCTCTCGGCTTTATTTTTACATATTTATGCGTTTGCTTTAAGAATCTCTGCTATCTCGGCAACATTATTGAGAATATAGTCAGGCTTTCTTTCTGCTGCGTTAATATCGTCCATGCTGCTCTCACCGGAAAGCACGCACACAGAAACCGCGTCCGCATTCTGAGCAACGGCAATGTCGGTATACAGTCTGTCTCCAACACAGCATATATTGGCGTTGGGAACTCCTGTCTTGGCAGAGATTATATCCACCATATTACGGTTGGGCTTGCCGATAAAGGTGGGCCTTACACCGCTGGAGGCTGTAAGCAGAGCACAGATGCTTCCGCAGTCAGGAAGAACCTCATCTGCCGGCATAGGGCAGACCCAGTCGGGATTTGCAGCTATGAAAGCCGCTTTATTCATGCGGAGATAATGTACAGCTTTGTCGAGCTTTTCATAGGTAAGGGTAGTGTCGAAGCCCACGCAAACGACACTGACGCTCTCGTCATCTCCAAGCTTTACGCCGTAGCTTTCAAGCTCACCCAGAAATGCGGGCGTACCCACGGGATACACCGTCGCACCGGGGAATTTATCGTTCAGGTACATAGCCGTCGCCATTCCTGAGGTAAATACATTTTCCGGCTTACAGGGGAATCCGAGTCTGCGCAGGCGGGTTACGTAGTCAACGCCCGCACGGCTTGAGTTATTCGTAAGGTAAATATACTCTCTTCCGGTGTTCTTAATGGTGTGGATAAAATCCACAGCACCGTCAAAGACCTCATCACCCAGATATAATGTGCCGTCCATATCCAGAAGAAACAGCTTTGTTCCCAGAAGCTTATCCATGTTCATATTATACTCCTTATTCATTTTATGTGGACATTATACCAATATAACACGGCAAAATCAACTGAAAAGCTGTTTTCAAACGCTTTATGTTATGTTAAACTTATCTCAGAAGGTAAGGAGGTCTGATATGGAGTTTGCTTTTAATAACGATTGGCTGTTTACTGAGACTTTCGACGGCGGTTTTGACAATGCCTGTGCTGTCAGGCTTCCGCATACCGCACGGGAGATACCCTACAACTATCCCGATTGCCGTACATATCAGATGGTCTGCGGCTACAAAAAGACGTTTTATGCCGAAAGCAGCTGGAAGGGCGGCCGCATCCTGCTCAGCTTTGACGGCGCAGCTCACGACGCCTCCGTTTTCTGCAACGGACATTTATCCGCCCGTCACTCCTGCGGTTACACTGCCTTCACCGCCGACATAACAGAGCATATTAAATTCGGCGCGGAAAATGAGATAACAGTTCGCCTCGATACACGTGAGAGCCTGAACATTCCTCCCTTTGGCTTTGTTGTGGATTATCTCTGCTACGGTGGTCTGTACCGTGAGGTGACCCTGCAGATACGCCCCGAGGTTTATATAAAAGATGTGCTCATCGAGAACACCTCTTTGCGAGGTATACATGTCACGGTCAATATCTCCTCACCTGTCAGCGCCGGAAGGCTCCGCACGGACTTCCTTGACAGAGACGGCAGGCTTCTGACCTCTGCGGAGGGAAGAGACTTTGACTGCAGCTTTCCCGATGCGAAGCCGTGGACACCGGATTCACCAATGCTCATAACAGCACGCACGGTTCTGCTGAGTGATTCCGGAGAAGTCACCGACATCAAGGAAACCCGCCTCGGTCTGCGTACGGCAGTATTTGAAAACGACGGTTTCCGCCTCAACGGAAAAAAGCTGAAGCTCAGAGGGCTGAACCGTCACCAGAGCTACCCCTATATGGGCTATGCCATGCCCGAATCCATACAGAGGTACGACGCTGAGATCCTCAAAAACGAGTTGGGGGTAAATTATGTCCGCACCTCCCATTATCCCCAGTCTCAGCATTTTCTGGACGCCTGTGACGAGCTTGGTCTGCTGGTATTCACGGAAATACCCGGCTGGCAGCATATCGGCGATGAGGACTGGCAGAAGCAGGCTGTGGAGAACACCCGCGAGATGGTAATGCAGTATATGCACCACCCCTCTGTAGTTCTCTGGGGTGTGAGAATAAACGAATCTCCTGACTGCGACAGTCTTTACAGCAGAACCAACGCCGTCGCTCACGAGCTTGACGGAAACCGACAGACAAGCGGCGTTCGCTGCATCGAAAAAAGCCGTCTGCTTGAGGATGTGTACGCCTTTAATGATTTCTCCCATACGGGGAATAATGCGGGACTAAAAAAGAAAGCGTCCGTCACCTCTAAGAAGAGCAAGCCCTATATTGTCTCCGAATGCAACGGACATATGTTCCCCTCAAAGACCTTTGATAATGAGCAGCACAGGCTGGATCACGCCTTGCGTCATGCCAGGGTCCTCGACGCCATGTATGCCGACGATGAGATATGCGGCATCTCGCCCTGGTGCATGTTTGACTATAACACTCACAAGGACTTCGGCAGCGGCGACGGCATCTGCTATCACGGCGTTATGGATATGTTCCGCAATCCGAAACTCGCCTCCGCCGTTTATGCTTCTCAGAGCGACCGTTCCCCATGCTGTGAGGTATCCTCCTCCATGGACATAGGCGAGCATCCAGCGGGCAACATCGGAAAGGTCTATGTATTCACCAATGCCGACAGCGTGAAGCTTTATAAAAACGGCGTTTTTGTCAGAGAGTTCTTCCCCTGCCGGGATGAGTTCCCTGCCCTGCCTCACCCTCCCGTTGTCATCGACGATTTCATCGGCGGCATGCTTCTGACCGAGGAGAAATACGACAGGCGAACTGCCGCCGGCGTCAAGTATCTCCTTGACGCTCTGGCGCGGCTGGGTCCCTCCGGGCTAAGACCCCTTCACTATGCAAGATTTGCGAAGCTTATGCTTCTGAAGGGCTTTAAGATTTCTGATGCCTACAGGCTTTATGGGAAATATGTAAGCAATTGGGGCGGCGAGGCTACTTTCTGGCGTTTTGATGCGGTGAAGTGCGGTGCTGTTGTCAAGTCAGTGCTGAAAAAGCCCTGTGAACGTGCAGCACTTGAGGTTCAGGTAAGCAGCAGACTGCTCAGAGAGGGCAGCACCTATGACGCTGCCGCCGTCAGAATAAGAGCTGCAGATGAAAACGGAAACCTGCTCCCCTATTATCAGGAGCCGATAATTCTGAAAACCGAGGGCGAGATTGAGCTCATCGGACCGGATATAATTCCTCTCAGGGGCGGTTATGGCGGAACCTACGTCAGAACCACCGGAAAACCGGGAATGGGCAGGCTGTATATAAACGATTTATTCATCGATTTCAAATGCGAATAGTATTGGAGAGCATGTTATGAAAAAAATATCGGGAAAAGGAATACTTGCGGGAATTATAGCCGCTGTCATTGTTCTGTTTATCGGTCTTGCAGTTTTATGCACACCCATTAATCTGCATTCCGAGAGCTTCTGGATTCTTATAGTTATTACATTGTTAATTTCTGTCTGGGTCGGCAGAATGAAAAGAGGAATTAGGGATTTTTCCGTATATAAGTCAATAACCCGTAAAGACGGAAAGCAAAAAGTCACAAAATCCTCCGTGAAATTCAGTCATAACTTCAAGCCCTATATCCTGCCCATTGGAATATTCTGCCTGTTTATCCTTATCTCCATATTCGGCAGCATTCCCTTCAATGCAACACGCTACGCCTCCATACTTCCCGTTACCGAGTCTGATTTCAGCCGTGATATTGCCGAATCCGTGGGCACGGAGTCTATCGCACTCATGGACACCGATTCCGCAAAGATGCTGGGCGACAGAGAGATAGGCTCACTATCAAATCTTGTCAGTCAGTTCAACGTGTCAGACAGTTACTCTCAGATTGATTTCAATGGTAAGCCAATAAAGGTCTCCGCCCTCGACTATGCGGGCTTTTTCAAGTGGATAAACAACAAGAATGACGGCATCCCCGGCTATGTCACCGTAGACCCTGTGTCCATGTCAGCGTCCTTCAGAAGCTGTTCGGGCATGAAATACGTTCCCTCGGCATTTTTCCTTGAGGACGCATACAGACACATATATCTGAAATACCCCACCACGATGTTCGGAAATCTGCATTTTGAGATAGACGAGGAGGGAAACCCCTACTACATAGCCTCGGTCTACAGCAGAGAGATCGCTCTTTTCGGCGGGAAAACCGTCACCGGATGCATTATCCTTGACCCTGTCACGGGTGATATAGATAAGTATGAGCTTGCCGATGTTCCCGCGTGGGCAGATATAGTATTCGACGGTGACCTTTTATGCTCTCAGTATAACTGGTACGGCACCCTGCAGAGGGGGTACATTAACAGTATTTTCAGCAAACAGGGCTGCAAGCGGGTAACAAGCTATGTTGCCACGGATGAAAATGACGCAGAGCCCAAATCCGACTACGGTTATATTGCCAAAAACGGAGATATCTGGATATACACGGGCATTACCTCCGTTAACGGCGACAGCTCCAATATCGGCTTCCTCCTTGCCAACGAGAGAACCGGTGAGAGCCGCTACTATGCGATTGCGGGCGCAGACGAAAAATCCGCAATGGTAGCCGCCGAAGGTGAGGTACAGGAGAAGGGCTATCAGGCCTCCTTCCCGTCTCTGATAAATGTTGACGATAACCCCACTTACATCATGGTGCTGAAGGACTCCGGCGGCCTTGTGAAGCTCTATGCCGCTGTGAATGTTGAGCAGTACAACCTTGTGACCACTGCTGCAACTCAGAAGGAGTGCATCGCAAAGTACAAGGCTCTGCTTGGTATAAGTGAGCCCGAATCAGAGCCCGAGGCAGACTCCACGGTTCAGCTCGTCATCGCAGAGATAAAATACATCGTAATCGACGGCAACACCTACATCTACCTCATAAGCGGCGACGGCTTGCTATACAAGGCAAAGGCTTCTGCTCATGAAGAAATGCTTCTGCTGAACGAAGGAGACACCGTTGAGCTATCCTGCTCCGGCTCAAGGATACTTGAGTGCAGAAAAATAAGCTGAAGCAAAGAGTCTGGCTCACATCATCCTACCGAAAAGCAGAGGTACAGGCTGCAAAAAGCAATGCCTGCACCTCTGTTTTTTAGTATGTTGGGGATATTATTATTGTGAATAAAATTAAAAGGGGCTTTCGGAAAACCGAAAGCCCCTTGGAGCTGGTAATGTGACTCGAACACACGACCTGCTGATTACGAATCAGCTGCTCTACCGACTGAGC
>JABUSQ010000035.1 GCA_021442665.1 Oscillospiraceae bacterium | reverse complement strand
TTGATGGGCTTGCCTGTCAAAAGTGCTTTTGCGTTACTCTTGACAAGAGTAACAGAACCTCGTCCTCGCAAGCTCCGTATCCTTCGTGTCTTCGCAGGCTCAGCCCCTCACTCGCTCCGCTGCTCGTCCTCTCGGCAAAAAGTCTCGCTTCTCTGCCAACTCTTTGCCGTATTATATGTGATTTGAAAAGGAAATATTATTATGAAGAGAACTATAAGTGCGATGGTGGGAAAAGGCTCGGTCAATCATAACAGCCGCAAGTTTACAACGGAAAATGTTGATCCGACCCGTACACACCTCAACATCAACTATTGTAATGAAAGTATCAAAGACATCTACCACGAATTGTTCAACGATGCCCTCCAGAGATATAATGAAAAGCAAATACGCGCCGACAGGCGTATTGATGACTACTACGAAAAGATTCGCTCCGGCAAACAGGAGAAGCCTTTCCACGAGCTTATCCTGCAAATCGGAGACAAAGAAACAATGAGCGCAGAAAGCGAGAACGGGGCTCTGGCAAGTGTAGTACTTGGGGAATATTTTCGCGGCTTTCAGGCCCGTAATCCGCAGCTTCGGGTGTTCTCCGCACATCTGCACATGGACGAGGCAACACCTCATATACACATCGATTTCGTCCCTTTTATTACCGGCAGCAAGCGAGGTCTTGATACCCGTGTATCGCTCAAGCAGGCATTGGCCGCGCAGGGCTTCAAGGGCGGCACCCGAGGCGATACGGAGTGGAGTCAGTGGGTTCAGTCCGAAAAGGAACAGCTTGCCACTGTTATGGAGCGCCACGGCATCGAGTGGGAGCATAAGGGCACTCACGAGCAGCATCTGTCTGTGCTGGAGTACAAGAAGAAGGAACGGGAGACAGAGGTCGCCGTACTGGATGAGAAACTTGCCGAGAAGAAGGGCGAGCTTAAAGAACTGTCTGCGCGGATAAAAAATATGGAAACAGGCATCAAGGACCTGGATAAAGTGAACCGTATGCTCAAGTTTGACAATGAGCTGCAGCTACCTGATCCACCGCCGCTGATGTCGGCAAAGGCGTACAAGGCTAAATTTGCCGAGCCACTGATAAAGAGACTGAAAAAGCTGTTAAAAAAGGTGGTGGCCCGGTGCTATGATGCCTACGACAGCTACCACCGAGTCAGTGAGATTAACGGGAGACTCAACCGTCAAATTGACGCACTTCGCAGGAGCAACGACGATCTTGCCGAGCAGAACGATATTCTGAGGGACAGACTCGGCGATTATCTTATGCTCCGAAAAGCGTTTGGCAGAGACGGTATATCCGCCCTTCTTGAGCAGGCAAATGAAAGGATACAGGCAAATCAGCGCGAAAAACGTATTAGAAGTCGTGATTATGAGAGGTGAGAGCGTGTAAAAAATCTATAAGTATGAGCGACGAATAGCAGTAGGTGGCGGAGTATGCACCCCGCCACCCTTAACCGACGTTAGCTTAACTGTGTTTGATTCTTTCATACGGATCACTATGCGGATTAATTAGCGGGGCAAACAATTGCCTCACCTGGACTTTTCTGTCGTTACTCCTCAATCAGTTTGTTGCCTTCAATTTCAATAGAGGCATAATCCAAATCTGATATTTTGATCTTTACAGCCCAGTTATTATCTCTCATATCAGAGACAAATTCCGGGGCAAGCGCAAGATGATAGTGCCTAACATAATAGCCCAAATCTCCTGACCATACCCATTTCCCATCTGTCAACACAGAAGGAGTACCGGCGATACCATTTTCCGGTTTGATTACGTCTGTGCTTGTTCCGCAACAGGTAATGAGCACAATCCCCGAATTCAAATAAGCGCAGATGTTTTCAATTTCTTCCGGATTAGCTTTTCCGATGAAATCTAGAACAGAGGGATCTGTGTCCTCCGCATAAGACATTTCTTTGTAAAAACCCTGTCGAATCAAATTCATTTTTTCCTATCTCCCTTCTTATAAGGTGTGTAGGTTACCCAATGGCCGATATTCTTAAACTGGCTTGGACCGATTCTCATTTTTCCATCAGGGAACACCCATAGAGTATCCGAAGGCGCTTTTACCTTTACGCCAAGCTTGTTAGCAAGGTTCTGAGCAAAGCCGGCAGTATCCGAACCCGTACTACACGAAATAAGTCGAATTGCCTTGTTCTTTCTAAACTCTTTATCATGTTTTAGCAGAGTGCTTAGTCGGCGCTGATCTAAGTGTACCCATTTACCGTTGTGCATGATTGCAACACTATTCGACGTTCCGTGAATGACAACATCTGTATATTCAGGGTCGGCTTTTATCGATTTTGCAGCCCTTGCCAGTTCTTCTCCTTCACCTTTACCAACATAAACGGGAGAGACGCTGACAGCTTGTGCCCCGTATGTGTTTCCAAAACCACCATGAAATCCTGCTCCCATCAGGTACTCACCGCCTTATCATGGCTGACGGCATAGTCGCTGTCGAACTGAATGATGGTGATACCCGCGCGACGGTATTCTCCAAAGACGGAATCCGGAGCTGTGCCGTAGACGACGATGGCTTTCGGCTCCAGTGTTTTCACCACATAGGCGAGGCCCTGTGCAAAATACTTTCTTTCTCTGACGAGCTTTATGCAGCCGTGAGAGCCGACGGCAATGCTTCCGCCCTTCGTGACACCTGCGCAGGAAAGCGGATAAGTTCGAGAATCGCCATATCGTATGTTTGGAATTACCGGAATACCATTTTCCTGAAGCCAGTGGCCGATAGCACGCCCCCGGTATATATTCCACTGCTGCATGACAAGCGGCATATCACGATACAGACTGAAATCCGGTGAGATAGCACCCTTGAATTTCTTTAGAATCGGCAGGTATTTCTCCGGGTTGTTCCAGATTCTTTCAAATTTGGCGTCATCCTCATAGAAATGTACCCATTGATCATAATCGGTGTTGCTGATGGCCTTTGAGAAAGGGATCATCCTTTCGGGCAGGCTCGATTCAGGAACAATGCAAGGAATTTCAAGGTCGGAATCGAAATGCGCGTTTTTTACTAAAAATGCGCGAAAAACGTCTTTGCACCCACTTCGAGTGCTATTTATTTTAGACATAAAATGCCCACTTCCTTTGCGCACTTACAACGGGGCATGAGAAAGCGCAATAGAGATAGATTTACCCCGAGGCTGTGCTTTCTGGGCATAAGTCCAATAGTAATTACCACATTACGATAAGGAATGCCCGGAGGCACAGAAAGCGTTAATTGTCAATGCTTTCCTCGTACTAAAAGCATAATTTTTCTTGACTTTCGCTCCGAGCAGACCTATAATACTTTTACCACATTACGAGTAGGAATGCTCGGAGACAAGCATTGATTTGGTTGTTGCCGCAATCAGCTCAATGCTTTTTCTTTTGCCTTTGCACAATCAATCGCATCACCACCTTCCAAAGGATGACGGGCTTATGCCCATACATATTTGACAATTTTATCAGCATAGTCCGACCAATCAAGTATACCGTCTTTTTGCAATCTGCCGAGTACTATATACGGCTGGACATTGGCCTTCTTTGCAAAGGATTCTATTCCTGTCCAAGAGAGGCAATCTCTTGTATGGACAAAGCGCCGATAAAGGTCAGGGTCGATCAACTTGTCGCCGGCAAAACGGTCCGCTTCGCTTTCTATGGCGTTTTGAACTGAGTCGAAATCAACAAATCTGTTGGAAAAATCTCCGTTCAGAATATGAGCGATTTCGTGAAATAGTGTAAACCAGAACGTATCCGCCCTCTGTCTTCGAATCGTCAGGCACAAAATTAGTCGTTTTTCTGGAGTTTCCTTAATGAATCCCTGCACCGGAGCGCCACGAAAGTTTTTCACAACCTGAAAGGCGACACCACACTTTGCGAAAATATTCTGCAAAGACTGAATCCCGTCATTGATATCACCGAACATCTGGGCTTTGATATCGTCAAGGCTATCCTTTAACAAATCAAGATTTACAGTATTAGAAGCTGAAATGTGCTCTGTTTCTTTTTCACACAGCTTCTGCCAGGCAAACAATACATACGGATCTACCTTAACATTTTCGGAGAGCTGGGCTCGATAAGCGGCATTATAAGTAATGTTGGGTATACATGTCAAATTGCTTACTCCCAGCAGTTCGCGCAGTTGCATGACCTTAGATACGTCGCCACAGTTGTTGTGCATATATCCACGCTCAATAAAGAAAGCCATGATTTCGTGCAGTGGCTTTAAGATTGACAGTTCATCAGAACCGATGTTGTTTTCTTCTGAAATGCGCAACTGTGCTTCATCATACTCGTTTTGTAGCTTCATCCAATACTTAGAATCGTAGAAAACATATCCGAGTTTTCTTGCAAAACCGGAAGAAATATCTCGATCACCATTGATTACGGTGCAAATATGCTTTTCAGTAACTCCCGTTCGGATGGAGAGTTCTTTCCTGGACATGCCGCTTTGCTCAATTTCTTTTTGCAATAGTAATCCTGGATGCTCCATTACATTCACCTCGCATCTAATAATATACCATGTTCGAGAAAGAAAATCAACATATAAATTTACCAAGTTGGTATTTTAGATTCTGAATATATATTACCATAAAATTTCGTTTCGGTCAATAGACCGTTGATATGCCTTTTTATGACATTGCCATATTGCGCGAACTGTCAAGCTATGTTCCACGATATTATTGATAAGTGAGGTTTGAATCATGCGGTACAGCGAAGTTGATCTTCAGTGTGAGGACATCATGTGGTTTGGTGTGGATGCCAACGGGTATATTGCTGCTTTCACATCAGCCGGATGCGGCAATGTTCCTGAGTTTGTTTGCAAAAGTAGAGAACAGACGGAGATGCTCGAATCGTTCTTTATGGGTGATTTACCCCACATATCCGAGTATACCCTGGAAATTGGTACCGACAATGGTGATTTGGCAGAAGATGCGTGCTCGCTTGCACGGAAGGGCATTTTCTCTTTTGACGTTTCCTTTGACAATGAACACATGGATGATTATGTCAGGATTGCAGTTCCTCATAACCCGCTACATGTCGATTCTCTTCCTGAGAAAACCAAGCAGGTGCTTGTATCACATCGGCTGAGCTTTAACGCCGCAAATGAGAAGAACGTGAAAGTTGCCCACGCATATTGACCACGAGTTATCCATCTCCCCCAAAGAACGCACGGGCAGCTTTAATGTCCGGATTTCTCCCGAGCTGCACAAAAAAGCAGTCATCACGGCAATGTCCCGTCAGATGTCGCTGAACAGCTTTGTGGAAAGCTCCATCGAAAAAGCAATCGGAGCCAACGCATAAGCTGATTCGTGGCAACGCTTTGGCAACAAAAAATCGGATAGCCCATGCAATTAAGATAATGAGAAGAATCAGAATAACTGAAAGAATATTTCTTATACAAATCCGCTTAGGATTATGCTTTCAGGAGTGAGTGGGAATAATTCGAGGAATCCCGGAAAGCCTTGCGGCACAAGGGTTTTTGAAATTTGAAA